>CAMOUD010000243.1 GCA_946626215.1 uncultured Lachnospiraceae bacterium | reverse complement strand
CGTAAACAAGAATGCAGAGTAGGCTCTGGAGCGTTAAGTGCCGGGTGAACAGGGAGTTGTCATCCGGACGAAAAGATGTCTCTTGCGATTCCAAAGCCGCATCCCGCTGCTACATATCGAGCCTGACCGCCTCCTTATGTAGTCGTATCGGAGCTTTGTCCGCACCCGTACCGCAAGGAGGTTTTTATTATGAAAAAACTCAGGGATACACGTGTACTGACAACAGCTGCCCTGCTGACGGCCATCTGTACCGTCCTGGGCTTCTTCAAGATCCCCCTGACCAACCTGGTGGAGCTGCGCTTCGCCTTCCTGCCCATCGCCGTGTCCGGCGCCCTTTTCGGCCCCGGCATCGGAGCCCTGGTCGGCACCCTGTCAGACATCCTCGGCTATCTGGTCAAGCCCACGGGAGTCTTCTTCCCCGGCTTTACCCTGGCCAGCCTCATGAACGGCGTCATCTACGGCTTCTTTTTCTGCAAAAAGGAGCTGACCCTGCCCCGGATCATCGGGGCGGAAGCAGTCCGGGTCGTGATCTGCAACCTGCTGATCAACACCGCCAGCCTTTCCATCCTCTACCACATGCCCTTCTGGGCCACCCTGGCCGGCCGGCTTCTGAAGAACGCCGTTATGTTCCCTGTCAACTGCCTGCTGCTGATTGTCCTCTTAAAGCCCGTTTTCCGTTATCTTCCGGACTCTCTGCAGAAGGGCTGATTCGCTCTGAAAGGACCGCACCACCCATGAACCGCAAGTATTTCTTCTTTGATATCGACGATACCCTCATTGTCCGGACCGGCGTCGACAAGCCCTATGTCCCGGATTCCGCCCGGGAGGCCGTCCGCCAGTTGGAGGCCAGGGGGCACTTCACCGCCATCGCCACCGGCCGCAGCCACGCCATGGCCCGCCACTATATGGACCTCTTCGGCTTTAAGAACATGGTCCACGACGGCGGCAGCGGCATCACCATTGACGGAAAGGTCCTATATATCGAGCCCCTCAACAAGGACCATGTCCTGGCCCTGGTAAAGGAGTGTGAGGAAAAGGGCTTTGCCTGGAGCCTTTCCCCCGATGACGACGACTTCCGCGTCGCCCCCTCGGACCGGTTCGACGAGCTGACCCATGACACCTACATGCCCACCAGAACAGTCCCGGGCCTGGATCCCGCCTCCTTCCCCTTCATCAACAAGGCCTACGTGGCCTGCACGGAGGAGGAACTCCCCTCGATCGAGATGCTCAAGGTCCTGCCCTGGGCCCGCTACAACCCGGAATTCGTCTATGTGGAGCCCACCGACAAGAAGCGGGGCATCTATAAGGTCATCGAGCACTTCGGCGGAAACCTTGCCGACGTCGTGGTCTTCGGAGACAACAAGAACGACCTGTCCATGTTCAGTAAGGAGTGGACCTCCATCGCCATGGGCAACGCCATTCCCGCCCTCAAGGAAAAGGCGGACTATGTCACCAGCAGGGCGGATGAGGACGGCATCTGGAACGCCTGCAGGCACTTTGGCTGGATCTGATCCTTCTGACCGGATCCTTCCCCTTCAGGAATTCCGGGATCCACAGAATCCCTTCAGGGAGCCGCGGTCTTACCGCGGCTCTTTTCCTTCCTTGAACATGAGCATCATCTCATTGGTCAGGCTGTAATCGTTGGGCTGGAGCTGAACGTCCTCCCGGCGGACCCAGAGGGCCTGCTTGAGCTCGGAGGCATCCATCCGGATGGTGGGATCTCCCACCGCGTCGCAGTAGAAGCCTGACAGGATGTCATCGGCAATGGCCCAGGGCTGGGACTTGTAATAGCGGATGTTGGTCACCTCCAGGCCGACCTCCTCCATGACCTCCCGCCTGACGGTCTCCTCCAGGGTCTCCCCGATCTCCGTAAAGCCGGCCACCAGGGCATAGAAGGGAATGTCCCTGCCCCTGTACTTGGTCAGGACGATCTCGTCCCCCCGGGTCACGCCCACGATGACGGCAGGCACGATCCTGGGATAGATGGTCCGGCCGCAGGCCGGGCAGACGATGGACCTCTCTTTGGTCCCCAGGGAAGTCTCATGGCCGCAGGTCCCGCAGAAGCGGTTGTCCCTGTACCAGTAGGCCAGCTGCCGGGCCGTCATGGCCGCGAAGACCTGCTCCCTGGGATACATAGTCATATTTCTGGTATGCCGGACGTCCTGGAGGACAAAGCCCTCCGGCTCCGCCTTCTTTTCCCGGCAGACGAAAAAATCTGTCCCGTCCAGGCGGAAAAGGAAATTGCAGTCGGCGGGGTCGGCCCCCAGATCGGCGGGCCGGGGCAGGACCAGGCGGTCCTCCTCCATCCTGCAGTAAAAGCCGGTCTCTTCGAAGCAGAAGACCGGAGAGGTATCCGAAGCCGCGGCGGCCGGGTCGAATTCATTATGGAGCCTGTGGGGGGCGATATCCTGGATCATGCTTTCCTCTTTTCTTGGCTGGATCCCTGCTCAGCTGAGCGGGATCTGGATGGTTCCTTCGTGTCCGCAACACTATAGGTCAGTATACCACGGACCCGGCCGGAGACGCCACCGGTAAGAAAGGGCGGAAAGAACAGGGAAAACATAGACAGGGAAAGAAGACAGCCGGGGGC
>CAMOUD010000242.1 GCA_946626215.1 uncultured Lachnospiraceae bacterium | reverse complement strand
GGTCCTGGTATCCTTGACCAGGGTATAGGGCTGGAGGACATAGGACCGGATCTGGCTGCCCCAGGCGATGTCCTTGATCTCGCCCCGGATCCCGGCCAGACGGGCCTCCTCCTCTTCCTTCTTCTTCATGTAGAGCTTGGCCTTGAGCATCTGCATGGCCTTGTCCTTGTTCTGGAACTGGGACCGCTCATTCTGGCAGGTGACCACGATGCCGCTGGGGAAGTGGGTGATCCGGATGGCCGAGGAGGTCTTGTTGATGTGCTGACCGCCGGCGCCGGAGGACCTGTAGGTATCGATCCGGATATCATCGGGATTGATGACGATATCGATGTCCTGGTCGATCTCGGGCATGACATCACAGGAGATAAAGGAGGTCTGCCGCTTGCCCTGGGCGTTGAAGGGGGAGATCCGGACCAGACGGTGGACGCCCCGCTCGGACTTGAGATAGCCGTAGGCATTGGTGCCGTTGACCTGGAAGTCCACGGACTTGATGCCGGCCTCATCGCCGTCCACATAGTTCATGACCTCCACGCTGTAGCCCTTCTTGTCGGCCCAGCGGGTATACATCCGGTAGAGCATGGAGACAAAGTCGCAGCTCTCCGTGCCGCCCGCGCCCGCGTTCAGGGAAATGATGGCGTTGGCGCTGTCGTATTCACCGGTCAGAAGGGTGGCAAGACGCATATCCTCCAGCTTCTGCTTGAAGGCGTCCAGGTCCTCCCGCACCGTCTCGGCGATGGAGTCGTCCTCCTCTTCGTTGCCCATGTCGATGAGCATCATGATCTCCTCATAGGAAAGGAGAAGGCCGTCCGCCTCGTCCACTACGGTCTGCAGATCCTTCAGGAGCTTCATTTTCTTGTTGGCCGAATCCGCGTCTGACCAGAAATCCGGCGCTTCGGATTCCCGCTGCAGCTCCTCGATCCGCTGCTTTTTATAATCCAGGTCCAGAGAATCCCGGACCTCATGCATATCCTGCTCGCACTGCTGCAGTTCTATTTTCATCTGATCAAGTTCCAGCATAATTACCTTCCAGTCTCAAATCTTCTCTTTTCTTCTTACTGTGCCCCGTGGCAGAATTTGTACTTCTTGCCGCTGCCGCAGGGGCAGGGGTCGTTCCGGCCGATCTTGGCCGACGCCCGCATCTTGGGCTTTGCCTTCAGTGTCTCGTCCTTGTTGGTGCCGGTGGCCTTGACCACCTCCTTGCGCTCCACCTTCTGCTTGGGCCTGACCCTGTAGAGCATGGTGACCGTATCCCGCATGATGCCGGCGGTCATCTCATTGAACATGTCATAGCCGGCGATCTTGTACTCGACCAGAGGATCATGCTGGGCCAGGGACTGCATGCCGATGCCCTGCCGGAGCTGTTCCATGTCGTCGATATGCTGCATCCACTTGCCGTCCACGGCCTTCAGGATGAAGACGCGCTCCACCTCCCGGAAACGCTCGGTGCTTTCCAGGCCGGCTTCCTCGATGAATTCGTTCTCCTTCTCGGCGTAGAGCTGGACCGCTTCCTCCTTGAGCTGCTGCCTGAGGGCGTCCCTGGATCCGGCGGTGATCCTGTCATGGGTCAGGGGCTTTAAGGGAATGATGGGGAGCAGGAGCTGGTTCAGCTCATGCAGATCCCAGTCCTCGGGCAGCTGGTCGTCGCCGATGCAGGTCTCCACGCAGGAGTCCACGATGTCGGTGATCATGGAAATGACGGAGTCCCGCATGTTCTCGCCGTCCAGGACCTGGCGTCTCTCCTTATAGATGATCTCCCTCTGCTCGTTCATGACCTCGTCATAGTCCAGCAGGTTCTTACGGATGCCGAAGTTGTTGGATTCGATCTTCTTCTGGGCGGACTCGATGGTCTTGGTCAGCATCCGGTGGGACAGTTCCTCGCCCTCGGGGATGTTGAGGGCGTTGAAGACGGACATCATCCGGTCAGAACCGAAGAGCCGCATCAGGTCGTCCTCCAGGGAGATATAGAACTTGGACTCGCCGGGGTCTCCCTGACGGCCGGAACGGCCGCGCAGCTGGTTGTCGATCCGCCTGGACTCATGGCGCTCGGTGCCGATGACCCGGAGGCCTCCGGCCGCTCTGGCTTCATCGTCCAGCTTGATATCGGTGCCTCGGCCCGCCATATTGGTGGCGATGGTGACCGCCCTGTGGACGCCGGCCTGGGCCACGATCTCCGCTTCCTGCTCATGGAACTTGGCGTTCAGGACGTTATGGGGAATGCCTTCTCTCTTGAGGAGCTTGGAGAGCTCCTCGGAGACCTGGATGGTGATGGTGCCGACCAGGACGGGCTGGCCCCTGTCATAGGCCTCCCGGACATCCCGGACCACGGCGGCGAACTTTTCCTTCTTGGTCTTGTAGACCGCGTCCTGATGGTCCACGCGGATGACAGGACGGTTGGTGGGGATCTCCACGACGTCCATGCCGTAGATGTCCCGGAATTCTCTTTCCTCTGTCAGGGCCGTACCGGTCATGCCGCACTTCTTGTCGAACTTGTTGAAGAAGTTCTGGAAGGTAATGGTGGCCAGGGTCCGGCTCTCCTGCTTGACCTTGACATGCTCCTTGGCCTCGATGGCCTGGTGGAGGCCGTCGGAATAG
>CAMOUD010000241.1 GCA_946626215.1 uncultured Lachnospiraceae bacterium | reverse complement strand
ATTTGGAAGTTTTGTTTTTGGCCGGGCCTTGGTATGATAGTGACATAAAAGCAGACGAAAAAAAGATGATCGGGAGGCGGCCCGGAAGGCGCGTGCGCCCCCTGATTGCAGGAAAGGAAAACAAGACAATGACAAATACGATTCAGAACATCATAGAGAGGGAAGGAATCATGGTGATCGACGGCTCCATGTCCACGGCCCTCGAAAATCTGGGCGCAGACTTAAATTCCAGGCTCTGGACGGCCAGGGCCCTGGCCGTCTCCCCGGACCTGGTCAAGCAGGTCCATCTGGACTACTTCCGGGCCGGAGCGGACTGCGGGATCACCTGCTCCTACCAGGCCACCATCCCGGGCCTTATGGAGAACGGCTGGACCAGGCAGGAGGCGGAAGACCTGATCGCCCGGTCTGTAAGGCTCTTTCTGGAAGCCAGGCAGGAATGGTGGGACAAGGAAGGGGAACAGCAGGGGCGGGCGTGGCCCCTCTGCCTTGCCGGAATCGGCCCCTACGGGGCCTATCTGGCGGACGGGTCGGAATACAGGGGCCATTACGGCGTGGACGCCCAGGTCCTCTATGACTTCCACCAGAGGCGCATGGAGATCCTGCAGGAAGCCGGGGCGGATATCCTCCTCATCGAGACCCAGCCCTCCCTCCACGAGGCCCTTCTGGCGGCCGGCATCGCAGAAGATCTGGGCGCCGACTACTGGATCAGCTTCTCCTGCAGGGACGGAGTCCATATCAACGAAGGAGACAGGATCAGGGACTGTGCAAAGGCCTTTGCAAAGGATCACCCCCATCTGAGGATGATCGGGGTCAACTGCTCCAAGCCGGAGCACATCGAGAGCCTGGTCCGGGAGCTGGCCCTGGGCCTTGCAGAAGCCGGGGCGGACATCCCCATCGGGGTCTATCCCAACAGCGGGGAGGAGTATGACCCTGTCACCAAGACCTGGCATGGAAAGGGAGACGCCAGGGACTTTGGCGAATACGCCCTTTCCTACATGAAGGCCGGGGCCAGTGCCGTGGGCGGATGCTGCACCACGGTGGCAAAGCACGTCCTTCAGGTCGTAGAAGCCAGGAGGGAGTTTCTTTCGGAGGGATCGCCTCGGCATATCCGGGCCTGATCCCGGATCCAAAGCAGGCAAAGACAGGGCCTTAGAATAAGGGGGAGCGTTTTATGGAGAAACTGACAGAAATTATGTACCAGGTGGATGATTTCATGTGGGGGACCTGGATGACCGTGCTGCTTCTGGCAGTGGGGATCCTTCTCAGCATCCGCTTTGCCTTCCGCTACCAGCGGAAGATTCTCTTCAACTTCAAGAATACCTATGGGAAGATCGGCGCCCGGGGCGAGGGCGAGGGCACGGTCTCCGGCTTTCGGGCAGCCTGCACGGCCCTGGCCAATACGGTAGGCACCGGCAACATCTCCGGCGTTGCCACGGCCATCGTCAGCGGCGGTCCCGGCGCTCTGGTCTGGATGTGGGTCTCGGCCTTCTTTGGCATGTCCACCAAGGCCTGTGAGATCATCATCGGCCAGAGATACAGGGAGCACTACAAAAAGTCCATGAACGAGTATGTATGCGACCGGTCCTTCGTCCTCAAGAACGCCTTCGGATGGAAGAAGGGGGCCGTGGTCCTGGCAATCTTCTGCTTCCTCTTCGGGCCCTGGACCTGCTGCGTGCAGACCGAGGCCGTGACCAGCTCCATGCGGGAGGCCTTCGGAATTCCCAATCTCTGGTCTGTCATTGTGATCGGCATCACCTGCATGGTGACCATCTGGGGCGGACTCAGAAGGATCTCCGACGTCATGTCCCGGGCTGTCCCCATCATGGCGGTCCTCTATATCATCATGGGCCTGGGCGTTATGATCCTCAACTTCCAGCAGATCCCGGCCGTGGTGGCCCTGATCTTTAAGAGCGCCTTCAGTCCCACGGCAGCGGTGGGCGGCTTTGCCGGCGCCACCGTCAGGGACGCCATCCAGTACGGCGTCGCCAGGGGAATCTACTCCAATGACGCGGGCACGGGCTACGGCATGATCGCCCACGCCTCGGCCCAGACGGACCATCCGGTCCGCCAGTCCCTCTGGGGATGGGGCGAGGTCTTCATCGATACCTTCATCATCTGCTCCATCACGGCCTTCACCATCATCATGACCGGGTCCTATACCACGAGCGACGCCACCAGCGGCGCCCTGACCACCGTGGCCTTTACCAATGCCTACGGCCAGATCGGCGGCAAGCTCACCGCCATCGCCATCGCGGTCTTTGCCTGGACCACCATCATCGGCATGTATTATACCTGTGAGAAATCCGTCAACTACGCCTTCGGCGACACCGCCTCCAACCGGAAGATGATGCCCGTCTACATGGTCTACTACATGCTGCCCTGCGTCATCTTCTACAACATCGAGGCGGACCTTCTCTGGGCCTTTACGGACATCCTGTCTGCCGTCTATGTCCTGATCACCCTCTTCATCATCGCCGCCAGGCATAAGGAGATCTTCCGTCTCTTTGACGATTTCTGGAACCGCTATCTGCCGGCCAAAGAGAGAGGGGAGAATCCTCCCTATGTGACCTTTGACTGCCATGAGGACAATGAATGATCCTGCA
>CAMOUD010000240.1 GCA_946626215.1 uncultured Lachnospiraceae bacterium | reverse complement strand
ATAAGAGATCTTACCGGCCCTGCCGGGAGCAGCGTTTTCCGAACGCGTCGGGAAAAAAGAACACCTCCGCGGACAGCTCCCGCGGAGATGCTCTTCCCTTTTCTTTCCCCTTCGGCCCCTGTATCGGAACCCGTAAAGCGGATTCAGCTTTGCTTATTCTACGACCGTGGTGAATGCTTCCCAGGGGATATTCACCTCAGCGCCCCGGTTGATGATGTCGTCCACGTGCATGAGGAGGGGATAGTCCTCCAGACGGACGATGCCTCTTTCCGCCAGCTTCCGGACGGCCCTGGCCGTTCTGGTGGCGATGACGATGGACTCCAGGGTCACGCCCTTTAATTCCTCCATGGCCTCCTCAAAGGTCAGGCCCCTGCCCAGAAGGGTCCCGATCTTCCTGGTCCTGCCGCCGAAGACCGTAACGTAGAGATCGCCGGCGCCATGGATGATGTTCTCAGGACCGCCTCCGATCAGGGCCAGGAGCTGCATCATCTCCTTGACGCCCTGGCCGAAAAGGGCCGCCTGGGAATTGTAGTGGACGGCTCCGATCTTTCCGTCCCGCTTCTCCGCCAGGCCTACGGCCAGGGATACGCCCAGGGCGTAGGCGTTCTTCATGGCCACCGCGCACTCCACGCCCACCACATCGGTGGAGAGGCTGATATGGTAGTAGTCCGTAGCCAGCAGGGACTTGATATAGCGGAGGGTCTCCATGTCCTTTCCGCAGAAGGCCACATGAGAGTCATCGTGGTCCGCCAGCTCATAGCTGGTGCAGGGACCGCCGATGGCGTTGAAATTGATATGCTTGCCCGCCGGCTGGCGCTGGGCAAAGACAGTGGGATAGGGGACCAGGGTCCCGTCTTCCAGATCCACCATGCCCTTGGTCACCGTCAGAAGGGGGACCTCCTCGGGCAGGACCGGGAGGATCTCATCGCAGAACCAGTCCAGACCGAAGCTGGATACGCCGCCCAGGATCAGGTCCGCCCCCTTCAGGGCCTCCTCCAGCTCCTCGATCTGATAATAGCGGATCCCGTCATGAAGGGTCCTTTTCAGGGTGATATGGTAATTGTCCTTCCGAAGGCCGTCGATGATGTCCCTGTCCAGGGGAGAGCCCACCAGACGGACCTCATGGCCGTTCTCAAAAGCCGGAAAGGTGATGGCCGAATTCATCTGTCCCGCGCAGACAAAGGTAATAACGCTCATTTCTGTTCTCCTTTTCTGAAAGATCCTGCAAGAGGTTTTTGTGTTGTCTTCATGGCCAATCTATCATGGACCCGGGAAGGTGTCAAACCGCCGGAACTGCGTATCTGCAAGGTGTCTGATCCATCCTCTGTTAATCAGATCATTTGATCAGCACGCCCATTTTCTTCAAGGCGCCCTCTCTTCCGGCCTCCCCTTCTTCCTGCGGGCCTGAAATGGACCGTCCTGCTGACAGAGCTGTTGATCAGTGGTAAAATATTAATAATCAAACCGGTTCTGATTAACAGCTCGGATGATCCCGTCCTGTTAATCAAAATAAATCAGAAAAGGCGGTCAGGGCATAGGTCCTCCTCCCTGCCCTGCCGGAAGGGAAAGCCATGGGAAAAAGAAACAGCGTCACTACCAGAGATATCGCGGAAAAGGCGGGCGTATCCCAGTCCACCGTATCCATGATCCTCAGCAAAAAGAAAAATGTCTCCTTCTCCGAGGAGACAAGGGAGAAGGTCCTGGCCGCAGCCGAAGCCCTGGGCTATAAAAAGCCTGTCCGGAAGCCTCCGGTCCCGGACCGGTCCCTTTCCGGGACCATCATCGTCCTGTGCCCTGTCATTTCCAACGGCTACTACAGCCGGATCGTCCAGGCCGTCATTGAGCGGGGGCATGACCTGGGCTATACGGTCCTGACGGCGGTCACCTTCCGGGACCCTGACAGAGAGAACGACTATTTCCGTCTCTTTTCCGAGAACGAGCTGACCGGAGTCATCTCCCTCTATCCTCTGACAAGGTATACGGAAGCCAATGCCCTGGCCAGAAGGATCCCTGTCATCTCCATCGGCGATAAGCCGGAGGGGATCCGCTTCGACTCCATCGAACTGGACAGCAGGAAGCAGGGCCTTCTCATGGCCCGCCACCTGACAGGACTGGGCCACAAGAGGATCGCCTTCATCTCCCCGCCTGTCGTAAAAAAGGAGATCAGCAGGACCAGGCGTCTGGAGGGTATCCGGGAGGGCCTTATGGAGGCGGGCCTGGACCCTTCGGCGGCCGAGCTGTACTGCCCCAGCCAGAAGGCCTGGGCCGCCTATCCCCATACCGGAGCCGAATACCAGGCCGGCTATGACATGACTATGAAGGCCCTCTCCTCCGGCACCATGGCCACAGCCTTTGTGGGCAACAACGACGACATCGCCCTTGGGATCTTGGCCGCCCTGTCCGACAAGGGGTTCCGGGTCCCGGAGGACTTCAGCGCGGCCGGCTTTGACAATGCCCTCCTCTCCTCCATGCCCGCCATATCCCTGACCAGCGTGGAACACTCCGCCTACCGCAAGGGCATGAAGTCCGTGGACCTCCTTCACGAAAAGAGACTGAACCGGAATGCCGGGACCCGGGAGAACCTGATCATCCGCCTGGAATATGAACCGGA
>CAMOUD010000239.1 GCA_946626215.1 uncultured Lachnospiraceae bacterium | reverse complement strand
GTGAAAGGCCTTATCCCCGATCCCTTCCGTGCCCCGGGGGACCGTGACCCGGGTCAGGCTTTCACAGTCCTCAAAGCAGCGGGAAGCGATCCCTTCCAGCCTGCGGGGCAGAAGGATGGAGGTCAGGCTCCTGCAGCCGGCGAAGGCGCCCCATCCGAGCATGGTCACGGAATCCGGAATGGAGACCGAGGCCAGTCTTGTACAGTTATGGAACATCCAGGCCTCGATCCGCTTCACCCCTTCCGGTATGGTAAAAGAGGTCAGGCTTTCGCATCCCGAGAACAGGGAATCATTGAGCCCGGTCAGGCCATCCGGCAGGTCAATGGATCTTAAGCTGGCGCAGCCCGCGAAGGCGCTTTCCCCGATCTTTCTTACGCCTGCAGGGATTTTCAGGAAGGTCAGGCTCCTGCAGTCCTGAAAGGCCCGGCTTCCGATCTCCCTGACCGGATCCGGGATCGTGACGCTGGTCAGGCTCCTGCAGTGGGCAAAGGTATCAATGCTGATCTCCGTGAGGCCTCCGGGCATCTGAACAGAGGTCAGATTCACGCAGCCTTCAAAGGCTTCCTGGCCGATTTTGAGGATCCCCTCAGGAAGGACAAGGGATCTCAGGTGGACACAGTTCTTAAAGGCGCCTTTGCCGATCTCCACTACGGGCAGGCCGCCGTATTCGCTTTCGATGCGGGGCTCCGGATCCTTTCCTGTGTATCTGCGGATCACAATGCCGTCCGGCCGGGTCTCATACTCAAATCCCGGCAGGACGCCTGTTTTTCTGCAGCCTCTCTTCTGAAGATGACGGGCCAGCTTTGTGTTCATGTCCGCGCTGATCCCATGGGCGTAATTCAGCCACTGCATCCTGCTCAGCCCGGCAAGGTCCCGGGGAAGGTCAGTCTCATCCAGCTCTTCCAGCTGGCATACCGCCATGTCTTTGTTCGTTTGGAAGGCTTCTGTCAGGATCCCCGTCAGCCGATCGTCGGAGAGGAAGGCCTTATCCAGGAAAACGATCAGGCAGGAGCTTTCCTTTCGTTTTTCATCGTCTTCCGGATCCCCGGTCCCATCATAAAGAAGACAGCCATTGTCCCTTGCTTCGAGCATGATCGCCCTGGCGGCTGCCGTCCCCTTTCCGGAATACAGGCAGAAGGCAAAAGTGCCAAGATCCGGTTCATCTCTGTCCTCAGGACTTACAACGACAGAGACGCCTTTGGCCGTCCGTCTTCCGCCCCTGCTGAGTCCCGCTGCCTTCTCCAGCGCTTTGCCGATATCCCGGGGGCGGACAGTCTCCAGGACAGTGCCTTCCCGGATCTCAAAGTCCGCTTCCTCCTCCAGGACGCACTTGATGATGGGCCTGCCATAGGCTGCCGCCCAAGGGATCTCGTTCTCCCTGCAGTAAAAACTGTTTCGTGAATTGTCGGATACGAACAGAAGAAAGGCGGAACAGTTCTCCACATGGGATTCCAGGGTCTGGTCGTACCGGTCCCCGATGGTCAGGCCTTCATCATACCAGATCTTCCAGCCGGACTCGTAGAGGTCTTTGATGAGGGGCAGGACCCTGTCCCTGTCCTTGTGGGAATAGCTGATAAAGATATAGGGCTTTTCTTCATCGGCAAGGAAGGGGGAGGCGAGCTTTTCAAAGCCCTGGGGGATCAGGCCGCGGAAGGCTTCGTACTGGTAATCGAACAGGAAGGGAAGAGCATTGTCCTGGCAGTACTGGTGGGCATAGGAACCTTCCGGGCAGACGAAGGTGACATCCAGGCTGTTCATGAAGGCAAACTCTTCGATGTCCGTCACGCTCTCCGGCAGGACGACTGTCTTTAGACCTGTGCACTCAGAAAAGGCAAATCTTCGGATCCGGGCCACGCCCTCCGGGATGGTGACCAAAGTGAGGCTTTCACAGCAGTAGAAGGCCCTTTTTTCGATGACAGTCAGTTTTTCCGGAATGGCAACGGACCGAAGGCTCTTGCAGCCATCGAAGGCCATGGTTTCGATTTCGGTCACGCTGGCCGGAAGATCGGCCCTCTCCAGGTTCTCACAGCCGGCAAAGGCCATGATCCCGATGGTGGTCACTGTGTCCGGCAGGGTCACCCGGACCAGGCTCTCACAGCTGTCAAAGGCTCCTTCCGCGATCTCCCTTACGCCGTCCGGAATGACGACATGGCCCCCGGAGCCGAGGTATTCTTCCAGTATTCCGTCATCAATATCGAATTCTTTTGGCATGGATTCCTCCTTCAGGTCTCCCCGGGCGGGAGAGGGCGATCCGGGTCATGGGGCGTCTTATATCGGTCATAGATCCTGCCGTAGGCAAAGACCAGAAGGGGAAGGCCTCCCAGGCAGCCGGCCAGGAGGACAGGACCCGCGGAGTCCGACCCCGCAAGGCCCAGGACAGTGCCGAGCCAGAAAACGAGAGAATAGCAGATCCACATGATCCCGTTCGCCCGGTTATAGGCAGGGATGTCCGAGATCTCCTCTTCTCGGACGCTGGTCCCGGACCAGAAGGACATGGGCTTCTTTTTCTTCCAGGCAAAGATCCCGATCCCGGTGAACAGGCTGCTGACGGGGACCATGATGACCAGCCAGATGATCCATTCCATGGGCGCTTCCTCCTGAATGATATCAATTTCTTCCTGTACCAGTATAAG
>CAMOUD010000238.1 GCA_946626215.1 uncultured Lachnospiraceae bacterium | reverse complement strand
AATATTTTTCCGGCCTCTCTTGCTTTTTACGGTTTCTTTCGATAGTATTCGCTTGTATGTATTGCGGAACAGGAAAGGACAAAGAAAGGACAGGGAATAAGAGATGATCAGACTGATCGCGAGCGACATTGACGGAACACTGGTGAGGGATTCCTCCCACCATATCAACAAGGAGTACTTTGATGTAATCAGGCAGCTCAAGGCCAAGGGCGTGACCTTCTGCCTCTGCAGCGGAAGACAGTATCATTCCATGCATGAGCTTTTCGCCCCCGTTGCCAAGGACATTTATTTCATTTCCGAGAACGGGGCCATCCTGCGGACAGAGGAAAAGATCCTGCTCAGATGGCGGATCCCCGAAGAACAGGTCCGCGAGCTTCTTCAGGAGCTGAAATCGGTCACCGGGGGCTACCGCATCGTCAACACCCCCGACTGCACCTATGTGGACGCCGGTGAGGACAGCCTCGTCTATGACGTTCTGAAGAACAATTACCGCTACCGCATCGAGAACGTGCCCTCTCTGGACGAGATGCCTCTGGACGAGGTCTGCAAGGTCGCCATCTACCATCCCGAAGGAGCGGAGAAGGCCTGCGCCGGGATCATGGAGTCCGAATGGAAGGATAAGCTTCAGATCACCTGCTCGGGCGTGGAGTGGGTGGAATTCTGCGCCAAGGAGGCCAGCAAGGGCGAAGCCTTCGCCCTGCTCCAGGAGTATCTGGATATTCCCATTTCCGAGACCCTGTATTTCGGCGACAACATGAACGACCTGCCCGCCTTCAGGGAGGCCGGCATTGCCATGACCGTGGCCAACGCCCGGTCCGAGGTCCAGGATCAGGCAGACCTGGTGGCTGCTCCCTACATGAGCGACGGCGTCCTGAACCAGCTCAAGTTCATCCTGATGACCCAGTAACTTTACACGGAGAGGAGACGATTCCATGCCCGGTCTGGGGACCCTGATCAATGTGGGGGCGATCATAGCCGGCGGCTGCATCGGCCTTGCCTTCGGCAGTTTTCTAAAGGAGAGGTGGCAGCAGACCATCATTCAGGCGGTGGCCGTATCCACCATGTTTTTGGGAGCGGCCGGGACCCTGTCAAAGATGCTCCGGACCGGCCCTTCCGGGAGCCTGGAAACGGGCGGGACCATGATGATGATCCTGTCCCTGGTCCTGGGGACCCTGATCGGGGAGATCCTGGACATTGACGGGAAATTCGAGCGCTTCGGGGAATGGCTCAAGGTAAAGAGCGGGAGCCTGGAGGACCAGGCCTTCGTGGGGGCCTTTGTGACCGCCTCCCTGACCGTCTGCATAGGCGCCATGGCCATCATGGGGGCCATCCAGGACGGCATCAGCGCGGACCATTCCGTACTGGCCGCCAAATCCATCCTGGACTTTATCATCATCCTGATCATGGCCTCTTCCATGGGAAAGGGAGCCGTCTTTTCCGCCATCCCCGTGGGCGTCCTCCAGGGAGGCGTGACCCTGCTTTCCAGGGCCATAGCCCCGGTCATGACGGAGCCCGCCCTGGCCAACCTGTCGCTGGTGGGCAATATCCTGATCTTCTGCGTGGGCATCAACCTGATGAAGCCCGGCACCATCCGGGTAGCCAACATGCTCCCGGCCATCGTCCTGGCCGTGGCCTTTGCCTTTTTCGGGATGACCTAGAGCAGGAACGAATGCCCATCCCCTGAATGACCTTGAATGACATAGAAGAAAGACCGCCGCGCTCGGGCGGAAGGAATCCCCCTGCCTCTCTTCCGGGACCGGAAGAAAGGCAGGGGGAATCGTTTTTCTGTCAGAAGCGGGCGGAAAAGGGAGGCTTCAGCGGAGCACGGCCTTGATCTGGTATTCGTTGCCCAGGAGGCCCAGCATGAAGAGGGGGTGGGCATCGAAGTCGAAGTCCTCGATCCGGCTGACCTCCTTTTCGGGGGTATGGACATAGAAGTCATGGTGGAGATAGGTGTTGTAGCCCTGGGACTGGAGGCTCCTGCCCGTCCGGGAAGCGGCCTGGGCATGGTAGACGTCGCCTTTCCCCGGGGCCCTGTAGGCGGCAGGCGCGGCGGACCGGAAGCGGACCAGGGGGCCCGTCAGGTCCTCGGGCTCTCCCACAAGGTCCATCTCACAGCCCATGAACATCCGCTTCTTGTTCCCGTTCTGGGGGAAGACCAGATAGGTGGTCAGGACCCTGCCGTCCTCTCTTATGGCGTCCGACTTGCGGCGGAAGCCAATCTTTTCGCCTCCGAATTCCAGATCAAAGGCAAAGCCGCTGCCTGCCAGAAGGGCGGCGAAGTCCTCCCCCTGGCTTTCGATATAGTAGATAAGTCTTTCCTGAAAAGTCATAGGATCCTCACGATCAAGCGTTTATGCATGTATAGTTCGAACTTGTTTCTTTCCTGCCGGAAGCAGGACAATCCTAACTATACACCCGAAGACAGAGAAAGGGAAAGCAAAAATACGGCGGAACCGGACACGGGGAACTGCCCCGCTTTGCCGCTCTCTCCCAGACGGCTGAGCTGACCGGGCGCTTCCTGCAGTCATATGGTTCAGCGCTGCGGAATCAAAGAGGATTCTGCATGGATGCATCTGCTTCACTTTTACATTTTTCTCAATCATGATAAGGTATAATGAAGCAATAAAAGCTCTTCCGCCATGATGAATACAGAAACTGAGGTCCCCAT
>CAMOUD010000237.1 GCA_946626215.1 uncultured Lachnospiraceae bacterium | reverse complement strand
ATTCCGCCTGCAGCGTCAACGACCTGGCCAGGAACTGGCAGAGACTGGTCCTGACACACCTGCGGGAAAGGCGGCACAAAGGCGTCCTGACAGGGAGCGAGATTACGGACATGAAGATCACCCTGATCGGGGGACGGGCCCATGAAAAGCATACGGAGGGAGGAGACTTCCGCCAGGCCACTTACCGGGCGGTCCGCCAGGGCCTGATGATGGCCCAGTCCGCCCTCCTGGAGCCCTACTACAGCTTCCGTCTGGAGGTGCCCGGCGATACCCTGGGCCATGCCCTGACGGACCTCCAGCTCATGGGGGCCTCCTTCGGCCAGCCGGATTTCGCCGGAGACAGGGCCATCCTGGAGGGGACGGTCCCCGTATCCTCCCTGGGAGAATACGCGGCCAACCTTTCGGCCTATACCAAAGGCGAGGGCGTCCTGTCCTGTTCCCTTCTGGGCTACGGGCCCTGCCACAATGAGGAAGAGGTCATCGCCTCCATCGGCTATGACCCGGAGGAGGACCTCCGCAATCCTTCCTCCTCGGTCTTCTGTTCCCATGGGGCCGGGGTCATCATTCCCTGGTATGAGGTCCGGGACTACATGCAGGTGGATACGGGCTGGAGAGGGGAAGAGACGGGCCCTGTTCCTGAGGAGGATACCATGGATGCCGGCTTCTCCGCCGTGACGGGAAGAAGGGTCCGGGTCCGGGACGACCGGTCCTTTAAGGAAAGGGCCCGGGCAGCGGCCGCCGGCGAGGATGAGCTTAGGGCCATCTTTGAAAGGACCTACGGCCCCATCCGGTCCGGGACCGGAGAAGGGGAAGAGAGAAGGGCCAGGGTCATTGCCGCCCCCGGGACCACGCCGAAGTACCGCAGGCCCCGTCCCCAGCCGGAAAAGGAATATCTTCTGGTGGACGGCTACAACATCATTTATGCCTGGCCGGACCTTCGGGACCTGGCAGAGAGGGACGTCAAGGCCGCCAGGGACACCCTTATGGACATCCTGTCCAACTTCGCGGGCTTCAGGCGGGAGCATGTCATCCTGGTCTTTGACGCCTACAAGGTGCCGGGCGGCCAGACCCGGATCTATCGCTATCACAACATCGATGTGGTCTTTACCAAAGAGGCGGAGACCGCGGACTTATATATAGAGAAAACGACCCATGAGCTGATCCGGCAGTATAAGGTGACAGTGGCTACCTCCGACGCGGTGGAGCAGGTCATCATCTTCGGAGCCGGCGCCTTCCGAATGTCGGCCTCCATGCTCCTGGAGGAGGTGGAGCTGACCGGCAGACAGATCCGGGAGGGATATGTGGACAGGCCGGAGCCCGGCAAGTCCTACCTGCTGGACGGCGTATCCGAAGACATCCTCCGGCAGCTCAGAGAGGGAGAAGAATAAGACAGAAGAACAGAAATACGGATAAGGAATACAGATGCGTAAAGACAGTAAGGACAGACCGGCAGAAAAGAAGACCAGCGGAAATCCGGCAGGAAAGAGAACAGACAAAAGGCAGGCTGGGACCGGAAAAAAGGGAAAGGGGCCGGCGGAAGCCGCTCTGACAGAGGCCCTTTCCGGACCGGTGAAGGAGAAAAAGAAAAAAACCAGATGTCCGGTCTCCCCTAAGTGCGGGGGATGCACCATGATCGACATCCCCTATGAGACTCAGCTTCGGCAGAAGCAGGAGCTGGTGGACCAGTGCATCGGGGACTTTGTCTACCCGGACCCCATCATCCGGATGAAGAACCCGGACCATTACCGGAATAAGGTGACCTCCGTATTTGCCCCGGACCGGAAGGGAAAACCGGTCTGCGGCATCTATAAGGAGGGGACCCATGAGGTAGTCCCGGTGAAGGAATGCCTGATCGAGGACCTGAAGGCCGACAGGATCATCCAGTCCGTCTACAGTCTTCTGGCCTCCTTCAAGATCCGGGTCTATGACGAGGACAGGATGCAGGGCCTGCTCCGCTATGTCCAGGTCCGGACCGCCAGGAAGACAAGGCAGGTCATGGTGACCCTGGTGGTGACCAGCACCCTCTTTCCCGGCAAGAACAACTTTGTCAAGGCCCTTGTCAAGCTCCATCCGGAGATCACGACCATCGTCCTCAATATCAATGACCGGCAGACCACCATGGTCCTGGGCGGCCGCGAGCAGGTCCTGTACGGGAAGGGTTACATTGAGGATGAGCTCTGCGGAAAGACCTTCCGGCTCTCCTCCCGGTCCTTCTACCAGGTCAATCCCATCCAGACGGAAAAGCTCTACAACATCGCGGTGGACTGCGCGGGCCTTTCCGGTAAGGAACGGGTCCTGGACGCCTACTGCGGGATCGGGACCATCGGCATCATCGCTTCGGACCGCTGCAGGGAGGTCATCAGCGTGGAACTGAATCCGGACGCGGTAAAGGACGCGGTCCGGAACGCGAGAGCCAACAAGGCCGGCAATGTCCGTGTCTTCCAGGGAGACGCCGGAGACTTCATGACCGATATGGCGGCAAAGGGAGAGCATCTGGACGTCCTCTTCATGGATCCGCCCCGGTCCGGCTCTTCAGAAGCCTTTATCAAGGCGGCAGGCGTCCTGGCTCCTTCCAGGATCGTCTACGTATCCTGCAATCCCAGGACCCTGGGCAGGGACCTGGAGCTCCTGGAGGCCCAGGGCTACCATGCCAGGAAGGCTGTGCCTGTGGACATGTTCCCGTACACAATGGACATCGAATGCGTCGTGAATCTTGTTCGCCGGAATCCG
Source organism: uncultured Lachnospiraceae bacterium (assembly GCA_946626215.1). Classification (GTDB taxonomy): domain Bacteria; phylum Bacillota; class Clostridia; order Lachnospirales; family Lachnospiraceae; genus CAG-791. The sequence goes on along the minus strand of CAMOUD010000237.1, from coordinate 16 downwards.
GGAGTGGATTGTGATG
>CAMOUD010000236.1 GCA_946626215.1 uncultured Lachnospiraceae bacterium | reverse complement strand
TGAAGGGTTAGGGCCTTTAGCAAGCCCCGCACCCTTTAGGGTCGGGGTAATTGACTGCGGCTTTTCCCTTCGAATGCCGATATGCCGGAATCAGACGGAATGGAAAGGCGCCGAAAAAGGGAACGGCTGCCTGCGGAAACAAGCAGGGTGTGGAAAATCGCGCCCGTCTTCGGTATGATATACGATGTGAATGCAAAAAGGATACGGATCCGGCCCGCGGACGGAAAGGTCTGTCCGGAGAAGGGGCAGGACCGGCAGATATGTAAACGAAAGGCAGCTATGAATTATAAGATCACCGGAGGGAAGATCCTGAAATCCGATCAGGACAGGCTTTATATCAAAGAGGAGACCCTCTATGTAACAGACGGCAGGGTCTATGAGGCCCTGCCGGAAGAAAAGCGGAAGGAAAGCTTTGAGACCGTGGACGCTTCAGACCGGCTGATCATGCCGGGCCTCATCAACCTCCACACCCACGCCTATATGACCCTCATGCGCAGCTACGCGGACGACGTGCCCTTTGACGAGTGGCTCTTTCAGAGGATCATGCCCGTAGAGGACAGGCTTCCCCAGGAGGCCGGCTACTGGGGGTCCATGCTGGCGGCCATGGAAATGATCCGGACCGGCACCACCACCTTCATGGACATGCACATGTTCCGGGGCCAGTCGGCAAGGGCTGCCGAAGAGACAGGCCTTCGGGCCTATATCGGCCGGGGCCTTGTGGGCGAGGACCTCTACGGGGACGGCCTTTCCCGGTTCGAGGATGTCCTGAAGGAGCAGGAGGCCTATGAGTCGGACCGGGTCCGGTTCGTCCTGGCCCCCCACGCCATCTATTCCGCCTCTCCCCGCCTCTATGCCCAGGCGGCCGAGGAGGCTGAAAAACGAGGCATGCTCAAGACCACCCACCTGTCCGAGAGCGACAATGAGGTGATGAACTGTCTGAAGCAGTACGGAAAGACTCCGGTGGAGGTCATCTGTGAGACAGGTTTCCTGGATGAAAAGACCTCCCTGGCCCACTGCGTCAAGATGCGGGGCATGGACCTGGCCATCCTGGCAGGAGCCGGTTCCTCCATCGTGACCAATCCCGCCTCCAACGCCAAGCTGGGCAACGGCCTGGCGCCCCTGAAGCGCTTCACTGAGAGCGGCGTCAATGTCTGCCTGGGGACCGACGGGACAGCCTCCAACAATACCCTCAACCTCTTCCGGGAGATGGGCCTCATGGGCCTGCTCCATAAGGCGGCGGAGGAAGATCCTTCTCTGGCCCCTGCCGAGGATGTGGTCCGGATGGTCACCACTGGGCCTGCCAGGGCCCTGGGCCTTGAGAACGAGCTGGGCGTGATCCGGGACGGAGCCATGGCCGACCTGGTCTTTATCGACCTGACGGAGCCCTCCCTTTTCCCCGGCAACAACATCATTTCCTCCCTCTGCTACTGCGCCAACGGGGCAGAGGTCTGTTCGGTCATGGCGGACGGAAAATTCCTCTACCGGGACCATGTCTATACGACGATCGATACCGAGCGGGTGCGCCATGAGGTGGACAGGCTCGTAAAGGAATATTTGTAAAAGAAAGAGAGCGAATACGCATGAGCAACATCAAGAATCCGGCCCTGGCGCCGGAGGGCCACAAGAAGATCGAATGGGTCCGGTCCTTTATGCCGGCCCTTTCCCAGATCGAAGACCAGTTCAGAAAAGACCAGCCCTTCAAGGGGATGCGGATCGCCGTATCCGTCCATCTGGAGGCCAAGACGGCCAATCTGGGCCTGGTCCTGAAGGCGGGCGGAGCCGAGGTCTTTCTGACCGGCTGCAATCCCCTGTCCACCCAGGACGATGTGGCGGCGGCTGTGGCCGAAAGGGGCATCGAGACCTTCGGCAGGTACGGCGTCAGCCCTGAGGAGTATGAGGACCTCCTGGTCCAGACCCTGGCCTGCCATCCCCACCTGATCGTGGATGACGGAGGAGACCTGATCCACCTTCTGGGCGGAAGATGCCGGGAATACGGGGACCAGCTGATCGGCGGCTGCGAGGAGACCACCACCGGCATCCACAGGCTGAGGGCCCGGGAAAGGGCCGGGATCCTGCCCTGTCCCATGATGGCCGTCAACGACGCCAGGGCCAAGCACTATTATGACAACAAGTACGGGACCGGCCAGTCTGTCTGGACCGCCATCATGGATACCACCAACCTGATCGTGGCAGGCAAGACCGTGGTCATCGCCGGCTACGGCTGGTGCGGCAAAGGTACGGCCATGCGGGCCAAGGGCATGGGCGCCAATGTCATCATTACGGAGATCGACCCCTTCAAGGCCCTGGACGCCACCATGGACGGCTTCCGGATCATGCCCATGGACCAGGCGGCCCGGGAGGGCGATATCTTTGTGACCGTGACCGGCTGCAGGGACGTCATCACAGAAAAGCACTTCGCCCTTATGAAGGACCAGGCCGTTCTCTGCAACGCCGGCCACTTTGACTGCGAGGTGGATGTGGCGGCCCTCCGGCGCCTCTGCGTGAAGCAGGAGGAGAGACGGAAGAACATCATCGGCTATACCCTTCCTGACGGCAGGACCCTCAACGTCCTGGGAGAGGGAAGACTGGTCAACCTGGCCTGCGGCATGGGCCACCCTGCCGAGATCATGGATATGTCCTTCTCTGTCCAGGCCCTGTCCCTTAAGTGGATGGCAGACCACAGGGATGAGCTGGTCAAAAAGGTCTATGAGGTCCCGGACTCCATCGACGACCAGATCGGCCGCTATAAGCTCTC
>CAMOUD010000235.1 GCA_946626215.1 uncultured Lachnospiraceae bacterium | reverse complement strand
TCAGAGAGGCGGAGGCGTCCTGTCCTCTGGAGGATCGGGCGCTCCCCCGGCCGGTCCTGGTCCTGCCGTAGCTGCCGGTGAACATGTCGGAGAAGGGACTGGCTCCGGAGGCCCCTCCGAAGCCGAAGTGCCTCAGGATGTCCTCCATATCGGCCCCGCCGCTTCCCTGGTAATGGAATTCCTGCCAGCCGCCGCCCGGGCCGCCTCCCATGCCGCCGGTGAAGCGGGGCTCCTCCCAGGTCCCGGTGCCCTCGTTGTAGGCGGAAAAGCCGTAGGTATCATAGAGCTTTTTCTTCTTTTCATCGCTGAGGACGTCATAGGCCTCCGTGATCTCCTTGAAGCGGTCCTCCGCCTCCCTGTTGTCCTTATTGGTATCCGGATGGTATTTCCTGGCCAGCTTCCTGTAGGCTTTCTTGATCTGGGAAGGGTCCGCGGACCGGCTGATCCCCAGGACCTCGTAGTAGTCTCGTTTTGTCCGCGTCATGGATCCCGCCTCCTTTCTGTCCGATATCTGGAAAGAGGGAACTGTACATCCTGTCAGGATCACAGACTTCCCCGCATAGCTTTTGTGATATGTTCTATATGTTATATAACACACCTTGGAATACATGTCAACAGGACAGAGAGAAAAGATGGAAGGGCAGGAGGATCCGGGGAAGACCCGGGGCAGGTCTCTTTCATCGGAAGGGATTGTCCGGGCCCCCGGAAGTCCTTATAATCATATGTGGAAATGAAGGAAGAGACGGCAGGGACGGAAAGTGGCAGGCGCGCCCCTGGGGACCCTGTGAAAGGGAGGCCGGGGATGGATGAGAGGATCCTGTATCATACAGGCTTTGAGGTGATCCGGGACATAGACCTTGCCAGGGGAAGGAAGAACGCGGATTTCGGTCAGGGCTTTTACCTGACGGAGGATCTGGGCTTTTCCGAACGGTGGGCCAGGAGCCGGAAGGGCTCGGACACCGTGATCAATACCTACCGGCTCTCGCTGGAGGGCCTGAAGGTCCTTTCGTTTGAAAGGGACGAGGAATGGTTCTCCTATATCTTTGAGAACCGCTCCGGCAGGGATCCCCGGCCTGACTATGACGTGGTCACGGGCCCCATCGCCAACGATACCATCTAAGATGTCATGGGCATTACCACCAGCGGCTTTCTTGCCGGAGACCAGGCCCTGGCCCTGCTCAGGATCGGGCCCGTTTACCGGCAGACCGCGGTCAAGACGAAGAAGGCCCTGTCTCAGCTGACCTTTGAATCCGCCAGGGTCCTTCCCGCGGAAAGGATCCTGGCCATGCGGGCCCTGGTCCGCGAGGAGGAGGAAGCCTGCCAGGCCCTCTTCGCAGAGGCCCTGCGGAAGCTTTCAGAGGATACGGAATAGGCTCTCCGGAAGGAGAGGAGAAAAGGAGCGGTCATTCATGGGCAGCATACAGGAAACAAGGGAAGAATTCGACCGGATGGAGGGAAGGGGCCCCCGGGGCCGGGAGGACATGGAAAGGGGAAAGATCATCATCCGGACCAGTGTCATCGGGATCCTGGCCAATCTTTTTCTGGCCCTCTTCAAGACGGCGGTGGGCCTCCTGTCCCATTCCATCGCCATTGTCCTGGACGCGGTCAACAACCTGTCCGACGCGGGCTCTTCCCTGGTCACCATCGTGGGGACCCGGCTGGCAGCCAGGGCTCCCGACAGGGAGCACCCCTTCGGCCATGGCCGGATCGAGTATCTGAGCGCTATGATCATCGCGGTCCTGGTCCTCTACGCCGGCATCACCTCCCTGGTGGAGTCGGTCCGGAAGATCCTCCATCCGGATACGCCCGACTATGCCCTGCCCGGCCTTGTCATCGTGGCCAGCGCCGTCCTTGTCAAGATCGTTCTGGGCCGGTATGTCAAAGGCGTGGGGGAAAGGGTCCATTCGGATTCTCTGGTCAATTCCGGCCAGGACGCCAGTCTGGACGCCGTGATCTCGGCTTCGACCCTGGCGGCCGCCCTGATCTACATGGTCTTTCATATTTCCCTGGAGGCCTGGCTGGGAGCCGTTATTTCCCTGGTGATCATCAAAGCCGGCTATGAGATGCTCCAGGATACCTTCTCCAAGGTCCTGGGCGAACGGGTGGACCCGGGCCTGGTCAGGGCAATAAAAGAGACGGTCTGTTCCTTTGACCAGGTCAGCGGCGCCTATGACCTGGTCCTGAACGATTACGGGCCCGACACCTACAACGGCTCGATCCATGTGGAGGTGCCGGATACCCTGCAGGCGGATGAGCTGGATGAGCTCCTGCGGGCCATCACCAAGGAGGTCTATTTCCGGCACCGGGTCATCCTGTCCGCCATCGGCGTCTATTCCGTCAACACCAGGGATGATAAGGTGATCCGGATGCGGGAGGAGGTCCGGAAGATCGTCATGGACCATCCCTACGCCCTCCAGATGCACGGCTTTTTTGTCAATGATGAAAAAAAGACCATCCGGTTCGACGTGGTGGTCAGCTTTGACGCCAGGGACCGGAAGGCGGTCCAGGCTGAGATCCGGGACCAGGTCCAGGCCCTCTATCCGGACTACCGGATCGACGTGGCCCTGGATACGGACTTTACCGTATCCTGAAGGCGGAGGAGGCCGGACCGGAACAGAGCCGCAGGCAGGGAAGGAAAAAAAGGGAAGAAGACAGGGGAAAAAGAAAGAGGACAGGCCCTGAAAGAAAGCGGACCGGCTGAAAAGAAAGCAGGTACGCGGCAAAGAAAGGACATAAGCAGAAAAGAGAACGCCCATGGAAGGCCGGCGGCCTTCCGTGGGCGCTTCGCTGCTGACTACGTCAA
>CAMOUD010000234.1 GCA_946626215.1 uncultured Lachnospiraceae bacterium | reverse complement strand
CCCTGACCTTTGTAATATCTCCCTGTATCGTTCTGATCGTAGTATTTCCGATCCTCATGGTCCTCTCCTTTCCCTGATGCCGCCTCAGGCAGCTTCCTCTTCCGCTTGGTTCTGCTGACGTACCCTCAGTATACCACAGCCCGCCTCCTGCATCTCCCAAAGCTCTTCCGAATCCAAAGACCCGCGGCAGGGATCCTTCCCCGGGACATGCCGTTCACCCGGTCCGGCGCATTGATACCGCCTGCAGGGACCTGTATAATCAGAATCAGAGAATGACCGTATTCCAGACAGTTCCGGAGGATTTATGGATAACACTCAGATGAATCAGGCTCCTGCCGGACCGGCAGGAAAAAGGGCCAATCCCCTGGCCTCGGAGCCCGTGGGCCGTCTCCTTGTCCAGTATGCCCTTCCCAGTATCCTGTCCACCCTGATGGCTTCCCTCTACAACATGGTGGACCAGATGTTCATCGGCCAGAGGATCGGCTTTCTCGGGAACGCGGCCACCACAGTGGCTTATCCCCTGACCTTTTTATGCGGGGCCCTGACCATCCTTTTCAGCAACGGGTCCTCGGTCAACTTCAACATCTCCAACGGACGGGGAGAAAAGGACCGGGCCCTTTCCTTCGCGGGCGCCGGGCTCTTCCTCCTCATCGCCGAAGGGATCCTGACGGCCCTCTTGGTCCTTCTCTTTACCCCCCTCTTCGTATCCTTTTTCGGAGCCACCGACCAGGTCCGGCCCTACGCCCTGACCTATATGCGGCTGATTGCGCCGGGCCTCCCCTTCCTGGCCCTGACCTCGGGAGGCACCCTCCTGATCCGGTCGGACGGAAGCCCCCGCTACGCCCTGGTCTGCTCCCTTTCCGGCGTGGCCCTGAACTTTATCCTTGACTATCTTTTCCTCTTCCCCCTGGGCATGGGGATCGGCGGCGCTGCCGCCGCCACGGTCATCGGCCAGGTGGTCTCCGCTCTCCTGGTGGCCGTCTACCTGGTCCGCTTCAAAACAGGCCGGCTGGAAAGGAGGCACTTTGCCCTGGACCGGGACAAGCTCCGGCAGATCCTCTCCATCGGCGCTCCGGGGAGCCTCAACCAGGCGGCCATGCTGGTCATGAACCTGGTCCTCAACAACTCCCTGGCCTACTACGGGGCCCTCTCAGTCTACGGCGGGAGCGAGGCCCTGGCGGGAGCCGGGATCGTCACCAAGGTGAACTTCCTCTTCTACTCCACCATCATCGGCTGCAGCATAGGCGGCCAGCCCATCATGGGCTTCAACTACGGGGCCAGGAGGTATGACAGGGTCAGAAAGACCGCTTCTTTGATCTACCGCTACGCCTTTCTCACCGGCGCCCTGGAGACGGCTGTCTTCTTCCTATTCCCCGGCCAGATCCTGGCCCTCTTCGGAGGAGGCTCCGGAGGCTACCAGGACTTTGCCTTCCGCTACATGCACGAGTTCATGGCCCTGGTGGTCCTGGCAGGGGTCCTGCCTGTCTCCATGAACGTCATGGTCTCCATCAAAAAGCCCCTGAGCGGCATCCTCATCTCCCTGTCCAAGCAGCTGGTCCTCATCCTCCTGCTCCTGATCCTGCCCCGGTTCCTGGGCATCGACGGCGTCCTTCTGGCAGGTCCCTGCGCCGACTTCCTGGTGGCCGTCGCCGCCTTTATCCTGGTAAGGTCCGCCTTCCGGCAGCTGGAAGGACAAACGGCTTAGTCCTTTCACAGACCATGTCAGACAACACAGGCTTCCCTGACCCATAAGGCCCTTCCGGAAGATTGCTCTCCCGGAAGGGCCTTTCTGTGCCCGGCTCAGTCAGCCAGGCCGCATTTATTCTCTGCCCGGTTCCGACTGGCAGACCCTCCTGGCCAGGGCCAGGATCAGGGCAGCCTCCTCCGAGGGGGACCGCCTTTCATCCCGGTCGATCCATTCCTGAAGGAGCCGGTAGCTGCCATGGATGGCAAAGGCTCTGGCGGCCTGCCTCAGGGCAGGGTCTCCCTCTCCCTTCATGGACTGGTCCAGAAGGTCCGTGATCCTGGGCATGGAAAAGAGCTTGTCCGCGAAGCAGGGATCCACCGTGTTGCGGATCAGGAGCCTGGAGAGGGTCAGGTTCTCCTCCAGGCATGCCAGGACCAGGACCACCCTTTCCTCCACGCTCTCCGGCCTGTCCGCGTCAGCCTGGGACAGGATGCCTCCGATCTCATGAAGGAACCGGTCCGTGATGTCCTCCAGCAGGTCATACTGGCTGCCGTAATGGTGGTAGAAGGTAGACCGGTTGATGCCCGCCCTCTCGCAGAGTTCCCGGATGGAGATGGCGTGGATGGGCCTTTCCTGCAGCATCTCTGTCAAGGCCCCGGTCAGAAGCTCCCTGGTCAGCCGTACCCTCTGGTTCTCTTTTCTGTCTCCCTGTCCTGCCCCTGGTCCCATGAGGTCCTCCTTTCCTTCTTCCCTTCTGCCTCCTTGCGGCCAGCTGGTCAAATCGACACATTTGATGCTTCTGTCGGTTGCAAAATCGACATGTGTTGTTTAGCATTTTTGGAGAGGGAGAAAGACTCGTCAAGCAGACAGAGGCAGTCTCCTGTCAACGGGCAACCTCAGTATCTATCGGTAAAGGAACAGGTAACTTCATGGAGTGGTTCTGGTACACGTTGGCCTCTCTGGGCGCGGGGATCGGCACAGGCCTGGCAGGCCTATCCGCCGCCACGGTCATGGTCCCCATCCTGATCGTCCTCTGTCCTTCCTTTTCCGGCGAGACCGGGGCTTATCAGGCAACGGCCATCGCCCTGGCCTCGGACATCCTGGGCTCGGCCGTGACCGC
>CAMOUD010000233.1 GCA_946626215.1 uncultured Lachnospiraceae bacterium | reverse complement strand
GGTACTCCAGAAGGCCTGTATGGGGCGTCCGGTCCGGATAGACCAGGCCGTCCAGACAGAAGTTTCCGTCATGCTGGAGCTCTCCGAAGTCGCCGCCGTAGCCGTACATCCTTTTCCCGTTCGCGGCAGTCCCCATATCGATCCCATGGTCGCACCATTCCCAGACAAAGCCTCCGCAGAGGGCGGGATACTTTTCTGTCAGGTCCCGGTACTCCATGAAATCTCCGGGCCCGTTCCCCATGGAGTGGCAGTACTCCACCAGGAGGAGGGGCTTGTCCGGATCCTGCTCCAGGTAGTTTATGACATCCTCGAAGGGTGGATACATGCGGCCGAAGAGATCGATATTGGAGAGGTCATAGGTCCTGTCCGCGGGCAGGTAATAGGCGGATTCATAGTGGGTCAGCCGGCCGGGATCGGTCGCTTTGGTCCAGGCCAGGGACTCTTCAAAGGTCCGGCCGTAGCCGCATTCGTTGCCCATGGACCAGACCAGGATGCAGGGGCGGTTCCGGTTCCGGATGACCATGCTGCGGACCCGGTCCAGGGTGGGCTCCACAAAGTCGGGATTGTCGGCGATCCGGACATGGGCCAGCTTCATCCGCTCGTCATAGTTGTCCTCCGCGAAGGTCAGGGGACCGGTGCCGTGGCTTTCGTTGTCGGCTTCATCGATGACATAGAGGCCGATGGAATCACAGAGCTGGTAGAACCAGGGGATATTGGGATAGTGGCTGGCCCGGACAGCGTTGAAGTTGTGGGCCTTGATCATGGTCAGGTCCCGTACGGCCTGTTCTTTTGTGACAACGGCCCCGGTGACGGGATCGGACTCATGGCGGTTCACGCCCCGGAAGGTGATGGGAGACCCGTTGAGGGTCAGGACCAGGTCCCTGACCTCGACCCGGCGGATGCCCACCTGTTCCCGGATGACCTCCCGGCCGGTGTCCATGGTGAGGCCGTAGAGCCAGGGCTCTTCGGCGTTCCAGAGCAGGGGAGCCTCCACGGGGATGGTGACCTCCTCCGTATGGGCCGTCAGGCTGGTGAGGATCTCTCCGCCTGGAGACTTGAGGGTCAGCCTTACGGGAACGGTCTTTTTGCTGAACCGGAAGCGGATCCGGATGTCCGCATGGTCCATCCCGTCCGTCAGGTCTGTCCGGATGACATAGTCCTCGATCCTGTCGGCAGGCCGGTGGAGGAGATAGACGTCCCGGAAGATCCCGGACATGCGGAACTTGTCCTGGTCCTCCAGATAGGACCCGTCGCACCACTTGAGGACCAGGACTGCCAGGAGGTTCTCTCCCTCCTGGAGATGGTCCGTTACATCGAACTCGGAGGTGTGGTGGGAGACCTGGCTGTAGCCTACGTAGGCGCCGTTGAGCCAGACATAGAAGCAGGAATCCACGCCCTCAAAGCAGAGAAATTCGCAGGGAGCCTCCTTGGACCGGTGCCACTCAAAGCGGTGGAGATAGGCCCCGCAGGGATTGTCCTGGGGCACATAGGGCGGGTCAAAGGGAAAAGGATACCGGATGTTGGTATACTGGTGACAGTCATAGCCCCGCATCTGCCAGGAGAAGGGGACCTCCTCCTTCTTCCACCAGCGGCCGGGCTCATAGTCCGGCTTATAGAAGGCATCTGTCAGGTCATGGATGCTGGGATAGTACTGGAAGGACCAGGGACAGCCCGAGAGCATCTGGAGCCGGTCCGACTGCTCCCTGAAGAGCGGATCGGGACCGGGAGCGCCGCCGGCCGGGATGTAATAGGCCCTGTCAGGCATGGTATTCTGATGCAGAACAGACAGGTCCTCGTAGAGTCTTGGAACGAGCAAAGTATAGAACCCCCTTTCTGGTCATCTTTCCGGATGGAAAGACTGGTCCGGGCCCGGAAACCGGCCCGGAGATCTTTACTGAACAGGGGCAGAAAAGCCCCCTCCCCCTTTAGATTAGAAAAATCCCGGAAAGAACCATATGAACAGAATGATTCATTTCCTGCACAAAGATGTCCGGGAATCGGAACAGACTGGAAATCCTGACCGGCCGATACTACAATGCAAGATGAATTAAGGGAAGGCCGCGGGAGGCGGCCTGGGAGGTGAGATATGTATGTGAATTCCGGTTACCTGTTCGGCAGCAGGGTACCCTTTAAGGAAAAGAAATTGCCGCTTCGGATCCTGAGCGCGGGGACGTATAAGCTCTATACATGGGCCAAGCTCCCCACCTGGCGTCCCAGGGGCAGGATCGACTGGCAGATCATCTATATCGCGGCCGGGGAGGGCCACTTTATCCTGGACGGAAAGGAGGTCATTGTCCCCGCCGGCAACATGATCCTCTATAAGCCCAGGCAGGAACAGCAGTATTATTACCTGGCCAAGGACAGGACCCAGGTCTGGTTCGTCCACTTCACCGGCCGGGAGGTCAGGAACATCCTGACCCGGTACCAGATCCCCGTGGACACCTATATCCTCCATACGGGCATATCCCGGGAATACGAGGACCTCTTCCGGAGGATGCGGGATGAGCTGGTCAGCTGCCAGGAGGGCTATGAGGAAATGCTGACCTATCTCTTCCGCCAGCTTCTGATCACCATGAACCGGCGGATGCATGGAGCCCTGCCCAAGGTCTCGGGCTTTCTGCAGGATGAGATCGACTACGCCAGAGAATACTTCGAGACCCACTACAATGAGGAGATCAGCACCGAGAAGTACGCGGCTTCCCGGAACATGTCCATCAGCTGGTTCAACAAGAGCTTCAAGGCCGCCACGGGGACCTCGCCCATGAAGTACATCCAGACGATCCGGATCCGCAACGCCCAGACCCTGCTGGAGACCAC
>CAMOUD010000232.1 GCA_946626215.1 uncultured Lachnospiraceae bacterium | reverse complement strand
GTCCTCTCAGGACGCCAAGAGCTACGCGGACCGGATCCGCCGGATCCTGGTGGATGTCCTGGTAGGGGAGAAAAAGTCGATTTCGGAGGCCATGCTCAACAACGCCATCATGGTCCTCTCCGTGGCCCTCTACCGGATGGAGAACTGGTTCTTCATCCTGCCCGGCGAGATCCAGGCCGAGGATCCCTCCTCCGGCTTCATGGCCATATCCAGGCAGGTCTATAAGGAGATCGAAGGGGAGTTCCATATCCGGGTCCCCGAAGAGGAAATCGCATATTTCGCCATCTTTATCAAGGGCCAGGGCGCCTACGCCCCCCTGGTGGTCTCCGATGAGCTGGACCACATTATCCTGAAGACTCTCCAGAAGGTGGAAGAGACCTATGGAATCGACCTGACCAACGACCTGAACCTGCGTCTGGCCCTGGCCCTCCACTGCGCTCCTCTTCTGGTCCGGGTCAAGTATGACATGCAGCTTCAGGACAACCTGGTGGACTACATCCGCCAGAATTACCCCCAGGGCTACGACATCGCCGCCTTCTTTGCCAAGCAGCTGGAAGACTACTGCGGCAAGAGGATCAAGGACGAAGAGATCGCCTATATCGCGATCCACCTCTACAACGTGATCCTGGAGCAGCAGAAAAAGAGCGGAGCCAAGCATATCCTGGTGGTCTCCGCCCACAGGCGGAGCCAGACCACCATGCTCCGCCAGACCCTCTACAACTGGTTCAGCGACCGGATCGCCGAGCTGACCTTCATCCGGCCCGAGCAGTTCGATCCGGACATGCTGGACCGCTATGATGTCATCCTGGTCACGGAAAAGCAGGACCTTTACGAAAAGGGCATCGGCATCTTCCTGGACGTTTTCCCGGACCGGCAGGCTTACCTCAACATCCGTCTGGCCATCGACGGCTTCCAGAACTTCCAGGACGTCATTGATATTTTTCCGGAAGACCTCTTCTTCCGGGTGGACGGCAAGGACCGGGACGGGGTCATCCATGCCCTCTGCAGCGGCGCCTCCGCCCTCTATGACCTGACGGGCCTTGAGGAAGAGGTCCACAGGCGGGAGGACATGCGGTCCACCTACTTTGGCAGCAAGATCGCCGCCATGCATCCCATGGCCCCGGTCTCCGACGATACCTTCATGGCCGTGGGCGTGACCGACCAGGCCATCAGCTGGGACGCCGAAGGCAACATGGTCAACCTGATCCTCCTGGTGGGGATCGGCCGCAACAACCACAAGGCCTTCCATCTCTGGAACTATCTCTCCCGTCTCTTCGCGGACCGGAGCTTTGCCGACAATCTCCTGCAGGATCCCACCTATGACAACTTCCTGCGCCTCTTCAAGGCAGCTCTGACCTCTGATCTGAGATAATTCTTTTTTCACTCCACATGTATCCATGACCAAAGCGCGGCCTGCCGCGTCCGGTATAGGCAGCCCGGCAGAAAAAGGGACTAAAAGCGCGCGCAGCTCCTTCTTCCGCCAGCTGCATGACAACTGAAAACAAGACTCCTTCCGACGGGGCCGGTTTCACGGTCCCCCGGCAGGTCTTCTTCTTATGGGCATTTTTATCTGAAAGATGCCCTTTCAACGAAAGGAAGTATCCTCATGACTGTATCTGAACGCAAGGACCTGGAGCTCAGGGCCGTCAGCATCCGGGAAGGGATCCTGACCAGCACCTTCTGCGCCAAGGCCGGCCATCCCGGCGGAAGTCTCTCCAGCACCGAACTCCTTACCTGGCTCTATTTTAAGGAAATGCGGATCGACCCGGCCAATCCCGCCTGGGAAGACCGTGACCGCTTTGTTCTTTCCAAAGGCCACATCACGCCCGGTCTCTATTCCACGCTGGCAAACCGGGGCTATTTCCCCGTAGAAGACCTGAAGGGGTTCCGCCACATCGATTCCTATCTCCAGGGCCATCCCAACATGAACCTGGTCCCCGGCGTGGACATGTCCACGGGTTCCCTGGGCCAGGGCCTCTCCACTGCCGTCGGCATGGCCAAGGGCGCCAGGTTCCAGGGCCGTGACATCAACGTCTTCGCCCTCTGCGGCGACGGCGAGATCGCGGAAGGCCAGATCTGGGAGGCAGCCATGAGCGCCGCCCACTTCGGACTGGACAACCTCTGCGTCTTTGTAGACGTCAACGGCCTGCAGATCGACGGCCGCACAAAGGACGTCATGGATTCCGCTCCCCTGGATGACAAGTTCCGCGCCTTCGGCTTCCGTGTGATCTGGATCGACGGACATGACTTTGATGAGCTGGACTACGCCTGCCGCCGCTTCCATGACGCGGCAGGAACCGGAAAGCCCACCTGCGTCCTGATGAAGACCGTCAAGGGCAAGGGCGTTTCCTTTATGGAAGACCAGGCCGGCTGGCACGGCAAGGCCCCTAATGAGGACCAGTACAAGCAGGGCATGGCCGAGCTGGCCGAGGCCCGCAGACAGATCGAGGAGGCATGACATGGCAGAAATCAAGAAAATCGCTACCCGTGAAAGCTACGGCAACGCCCTGAAGGAACTGGGCGCGGCACATGAGGACCTGGTGGTCCTGGACGCCGACCTGGCCGGCGCCACCAAGACCGGCATCTTCAAGAAGGCCTTCCCGGACCGCCATTTCAACTGCGGCATCGCGGAAGCCAACATGATGGGCATCGCGGCAGGCCTTTCCACCATGGGCCTGGTCCCCTTCGCCTCCACCTTCGCCATGTTCGCGGCCGGACGCGCCTTTGAGCAGGTCCGCAACACCATCGGCTATCCCCACCTCAACGTCAAGATCGGCGCGACCCACGGCGGCATCTCCGTCGGCGAGGACGGCGCCTCCCAC
>CAMOUD010000231.1 GCA_946626215.1 uncultured Lachnospiraceae bacterium | reverse complement strand
TACGCATAGTATAGCATAAAACCGCAACAAATGCAAACAAATGTTTGCAAAAGGCAGCAATTCCTCTCGGTAATTGAATTACCGAGAATCCTTGCTATTGATCTTGAAAGGCTGTTCACATATCTGCGAAGATCCGCAAGGCGGCGCTCCTCTTCTTCCGCTGCCTCCTTTTCCCACAGTTCCGCCTGTTTCAGAAAATGATCGGCGGCCTCGGGCTCGGCCGTAAAATACAGGGCGATCATGTGCTTGCAGACCACCCGTCTCCCCCTGGCGAACGCGCAGCCGCAGACCGATTTTCTGGGATGCGCTTTATCGATATATACCTGATAGGCTTCCCCATTGCTCCCGGATACGGTCCCGGCATAGGTGGTCTCTCCCGTCCTGCTCCAGGCAGTCACTTTACGTTCCCGATAATAATCCATTCCTCTCCAGACGGAATTTCCGCTGGCAGTTTCGATCAGTCCCATCTATGATCCCTCCTCTTTTCCCAGTCTCCGTGCCGGCCCGCCTGTCAGCACAGCCGGCGCACCATACCGTATTATCCCAATACAGACCGCTGTTTTCCAGAGTCAGTTCCATGGGATCAGCTGCCTCCGCTCCCTTCCTGCCCCTGGTCTCTCCGGCAGAAAAGGACTGCAGGGCAGCCGTCAGCGGCCTTTCCTGCAGTCCTCTGTTCATCTGAGAGTATAGGGATCCTCAGGCCGGAGATCTCAGTCCTCCGGAACGATGCCGTCAACGGCCATTTCGAACATCTTTTTGATGCCCTCATAGTCCACGGGCAGGATCTTGGTGATGGTAATGGTCTTGTCGTAGGACGCGAACATGGACAGGACGTGGATCTCCTCCTCGGTGGGATCCAGGCCCAGTTCCTTCAGGGAGGTAGGCATGCCGATCTCCTTATAGAAGGCCACGTTCCGGCGGATGCCTTCCGCGGCCGCCTTCACATCGTCCTCTTCCTCAACGCCCCAGACCTTGCGGGCGAAGCGGGAGAACCGCTCCGGGCAGGCCTTGTAGAGATAGGTGGCCCAGGCGCCCCATACGGCCGACAGGGTCGCGCCGTGGGTGTAGTCATAGACGCCGCCCAGGGCCTGGCCCAGCTTGTGGACGGAGAAGTCCTTGCCCCGGCCCAGCTCAGTCAGGTCGCTGTGGGAAAGGGAACCGCACCACATGATCTCCGCCAGGGCGTCATAATCATTCTGGTCCGCCAGGGCCCTGCGGCCGGCGCTGATCATGGTCCTGAGGAGGCCCTCGGCGATCTCATCGGTCATCTGGCAGGACGGGCCGGGAATGAAATACCGCTCCATGGTGTGCTGCATGATGTCGGTGATGCCGGCCGCCAGCTGATATTTGGGCAGGGTCTTTAAGAGGTCGGGGTTCATGATGGCGAAATGGCAGCGGTTCAGGTCCGTGCCGAAGCCCTTTTTCTTCTTGTCCTCCTCATTGGTCAGGACCGCGTCGCCGGAGACCTCGGAACCGGCCGCCGCGATGGTCAGGACACAGGAGATGGGAATGGAATGGGTCAGGGGCACTCTCTTGAACCAGAGGTCCCAGAGGTCGGCGTCAGGGTTGGCCGTACCGTGGGCAATGGCCTTGGCCGTATCGATGACTGAGCCGCCGCCTACGCCCAGGACATAGTCAGACCCGAAGGCGATGGACTTCTTCACGCCCTCTCTGGCATGGGCCAGGGTCGGGTTGGGCTTGGCGCCGCCGAAGGTCTCCCAGGCAAGTCCCGCCTCATCCAGGGAGGCAGTGACCCTGTCCAGCAGGCCGCTGCGCACGCAGCTGCCGCCGCCGTAGACGATGAAGACCCGGCTGCCGCCGTCCTTCTTGATCAGGGATCCGGCCTGCTTTTCCGTGTCCCTGCCGAACACGATCCGGGTAGGGGAATAGTAGGTAAAGTTATTCATATGTTCTCTCCTTGCCGCGCCGGGCATTCCCGCCCAGGCGCCTTGTCAGTGAAAGGCAGCACCAACGGCACTGCCATTGGTGCTGCCATCGGTCTCTCTGCTCAGAGTACCACAGAGCACGGAAATTGGTAAGCCCGCAGGGCCCTTATTCCTTCTTTTCGGCTTTTCCGGCCCCTGCGGGAGCCTTCTTCTCCGGAGCAGGAGGCTCCTTGCCCTCCACTGCGTTCAGGATCTTTTCCACGTTCCGTTTTCCGTTCCGGATCCCCACGTTGAGGACCATGGAACAGAGGGCGCCGACCGCGGCCAGGATGATGCTGCCGGCGATGAAAAGAGGGTTCTTCTGGGCCGATGCCACGATGGTGAAGTAGCAGAGGGCGGCGCCGAGACCTGCCAGGGCCAGAGCGGCCATGTTGTACTTCTCCAGGGTCTGGATCGCCTTCATCTGCATCTTCGCTTCTCTGAGCCAGGCTTCTTTCTGCTCTTTGTTCATAGGGAAATCTCCTTGATGGAAGGTCCCGGACCCGCGGGCCGGACTCTCCCATGAATGAGGCAGAGGGACGGAGATGAACTCCGTCCCTCTGCTGATTCATTTCTGAATCGGAAAAAAAGGGTATGGTTATTAATAGGAAAGTCCGGGGTTGAAGAAACCGACCGCGCAGCCGATGATGGCAACGACCAGGAGGATCAGCATGACCTTGATCGGAGACATTTTCTTCTTAGCCATCAGGTACCAGCAGATGATGATGGTGACAGCGGTCAGAAGGCCGGGGAACACTTCATCCAGCTTCTGCTGAAGGGCCAGGAAGGTCTCGCCCTCCGCGTTCTGCAGGGAAAGGGAGGTGGTAACGGATACCCAGGTCGCGGAAACAGCACCGATAACGAAGCCGCCCAGAGTGGAGACTGCTTCACGGATGG
>CAMOUD010000230.1 GCA_946626215.1 uncultured Lachnospiraceae bacterium | reverse complement strand
CCGCCCAGGACCCCCGGCCGGACCCATACCTCCTCCGCCATGGGAAGGGAGGGGTCTGTCTCATAGAGGGCCGGGTCCAGAGCCTTTGGCAGGAGGGATGTCTCCTGCCTCCCACAGGCACAAAGGAGCACCGCCAGGGCGGTGCTCAATACAAGTTTCCAAAAGATGTCGAATGATTTCATGCCGTTCCTTTTTATATTTCTTTATGGCTCGTAGATCTGGACCTGATCGCCTATGGCGGCCCCTATGGCTTCCAGGATCTCCTCTCTGCCCTCCAGGTCCGGCTCCGGGCACAGGGCCTTCGTCACAGGGACCACCGCGTAGGAGGCGCCCTCCAGCTCGGTATAGGTATGGCAGGGAATATAGTTGTTTTCGGCCAGGACCACCCGGCCGTCCTCCTCCCGCCGCAGGCGAAGGCGCATCAGAACAGAGTTGCGCTGGCCCTCCAGGGAGTCCAGATGGGTATTGAAATTGCCCAGGGAGTAGATGCAGGGGACCTGCCTGCCGTCGGAGGCAGTGATCATTTCAAAGGCCTGGACCAGGTGCGGGTGGGAGCCTGCGATATAGTCTGCCCCCAGGTCTGCCAGCTCTTTGGCTGCCTCCGCCTGCTTATCATTGTAGGTGGCCCGGTTGGCCGTACCCCAGTGGATGCAGGCGATGATGTAGTCAGCCCCCTTGTCCCGGAGGGCCTTGATATCCTTCTTTGCTCTCTGCTTAGAGTAGACGTTGAGGATGGTATCGATCTCCTCCTGGGACCAGGTCTCCTCCTTGTGGTTGAAGCCGACCCCGGCCCCGTCGTAGGCAAGGAAGCCGACCTTGATGCCGCCCGCTTCCACCACCAGGGTCCTGTCGTCCTTTTCGGAGGCATAGAGGCCTGTGTGCATGAAATGGTAGCGGTCGACGTTGGCAAGGGTCTCCCTGGCCGCCGGAACGCCCCAGTCGCAGTTGTGGTTGTTGGACATGGTCAGGACGTCAAAGCCGGTATCCTTGACCGCATCCAGGTAACGGGGGCTGGTGTTGCAGACCGGCATGCCGTCCACGAAGGAGACTTCGTTGTTGTAGGGCCAGAGGGCGGAGACCAGGGTCTCCAGGTTTCCGGCCGTGATATCCGCCGACCGCAGGAGGGACTTGATATAGCGGAAGCTGTCGTTGAAGACATAGCCCCTGTCCTGGCTCCAGGCTCCGGTGAGCTGGCCCTTCATGGACATGAGGTCTCCCGCGATCAGGATGACGGCCTCATTCTCGGTCTGTACCTTCTTCCGGTAGATCCCTGCCTCCTCGTCGTAGGCAAAGGGCTCCTTATAGGTCTTCAGGGGGGCCGGATCCTCCCGGCCGATCTCCACCTGGATGGAGACCTCCTGAGATCCGTCCGGCAGGGCCGCCGTAATGACGGTCTTTCCCTTTCCCACGGCCTTCACGAGGCCTTTTTTGTTGACCCTGGCCACCTTTTTGTTTCCGGAGGACCAGGTAAGGTCTTTGGTCCTGCCCCAGCCGTGGAGGGCCGTCAGCTCGAAGGTCTCCCCCTCCGGCAGGGCCAGGAAGGATTCCTTGAGCTCCAGTTCCTCCTGGTATTCGGCGGTCAGGATCTTGTCGAAGGCGGAAACGGTCCGCTTCCCGTCCTCCTCCAGGATGGTCCGGACCATGTAGCAGACGGTCCTGGCCGATTCGTCATAGTCTGTGTCGTCATACTGGACCCGGGAGGGCGTTCCGGCCTCCAGGTCCTCTGCCACCCGGACCCAGTCCTCCGTGCCCGAGTAGGACCGGAAGACCTCGAAGGCGGTAAAGCGCTGGGGCTTTTTCCACTGGACGCAGATCCCGTCCCCGGCGTCCATGATGTAATAAAAGTCAAAGGGCGGCTCCAGGTCCTGGTCCACCTCGGCCCCATACATGGTCTGGGTCAGAAGGTCCGACCACTCGGATCTTGTCTCCCCCTCGCCCATGCTCCGGATCCGGAAGCTGTATTTTACTTCCTCCTCCAGGTTTTCCGCCAGGACATGGAGGGTCTCCGGGTCCTCGACAAAGATCTCCCCGGCGTCCGTAAAGGACCCGTCCTTTCCGATCTGGATCTCATAGCCCCTGGCCCCTTCCGCGGCCTCCCAGTAGAGGTCGATGCCCTTTCCGGTATCGATGCCCGCTTCCACAAAGACCGGGACCGCCAGGTCCTCGTCCACCTTCAGTTCGATTTCGTTGGTCAGGGGCTGCTTGGCCTCGGAGAGATCCTCCAGGTCGATGGCCCTGCCGCAGCCTGAAAGAAGAAGGACCAGGCCCCCAAAAAGGGCCGTCCTTACAAAGTGCCTGTTCAATGGTCTGTTTTCCTTTCCGCCGCGGATCACTGCGCCGCTTCCTCTGTGCCGGCAAGGCCCAGATAGGCGTCGATGCCGTTTGCGATGCCCCGGACGATGGCCGCCTGGCCCTCCTCGGAGGCCATGCGCAGATCTTCGTCATGGTTTGTCATATAGCCCATTTCCACGATGGTCACAGGGACCCGGCACCAGTTGATGCCGCTCATGGTATCGGTCTCCCAGACATATTCCCGGCGGCAGCCGGTCTCCGCCACCAGGGCGTCCAGGACCGCGTCGGACAGGGCTTTGGATGCTTCATAAAGGTCCCCGTTATAGGGGTTGCCGGGGGTCTGACAGATGGTCATGGCCCCGTTTGCGGAGGAATCTCCCGACCCGTTGGCGTGGATCCGGATGAAAGCGTCCGCCTCCGCCTCGTTGGCGATGGCGGCCCGCTCGGAGTTGGAGATATTCACGTCATTCTCCGTCCGGCACATGACCACGGTATAGCCCCGCGCCTCCAGCTCCGTCTGGAGCTTTAAGGCCACCTGAAGATTCAGCTCATACTCGG
>CAMOUD010000229.1 GCA_946626215.1 uncultured Lachnospiraceae bacterium | reverse complement strand
TTTTCTCCTGTTATGGGCACAGGATCTGGTTTTTATGATCAAAACGAATGAGCAGCGGCTGCTTTTCACAGCTGCCGCGGGTGACTCCGCGCGCGGAATGACCGGATGGACCAGGAGGTCCCGGGAGAGAGGAGATCCTCAGGAGCCGGAGCGGAGTTGGTTGTTGACGCTATGTCAGAACTGGTTTATAGTACGTATGTTGACAAAGTGTCACCATCCGGGCGGCAGGAACCTCTCTCCGGGATATGGATCCTGACATGCCCGGACAGCATACAGCCCGGTCCCGGATCCGGGACGGACGCGGAAAAGGAGATGAAACAAAAATGGCAAAAAAGAACATTGGAGCAGCGCTGGCCCTCTATCCCTGCCCGGTAGTCGTTGTAGGCGCCATGGTGGGCGGAAAGCCGTCCTGGACCCTGGCGGCCCACGCCGGGACCGTGGCCCACAGCCACCTCATGGTGTCTCTGGTCCAGGCCCATTATATCAATAAGGGGATCCGGGAGAACGAGAAGCTTTCCATCAACGTGGTGGACGCCTCCTGGCTCAGGGAAGCCGACCGCATGGGGACCGTCAGCGGGAACAAGACGGACAAGTCCGGCGCTTTTGCCTGGACCATGGGCGAGAACGGCGCCCCTCTGATCGACGCGGCCCGGGTCTCCATCGAGTGTGAGGTGGACGGGAATTATGAGCTGGAGCATTTCGACAACTTCATCTGCAGGATCCTGGCCACCTATGCCGATGAGGGGATCCTGAACGAGAAGGGCAAGATCGACTATCATACCTTCAAGCCGGTCCTCTTTGAGTTCCCTACCTACGAATACTTCCTGGTGGGAGAAAAGGCCGGAGACTGCGGAAGGATGAACGGCTAAGATAAGCCGGATTCTCCGGCAGTCAGGAGGCAGATTCCCTGCGGGACCCTCTGGGAGGGGCGTGAAGGGACTGCTTCCGCTCTCCGGCCGGGGAATTGAAAAGAAAAGTCCGGAAGGTCCTGATCTTCCGGAACCTTCAGTTCGCAGGAAAAAGACAGGCGCGGAAAGAATGGATGTCCATCCTTTCCGCGCCTTGTTCCTGTCTTCAGATCATTCCGGCCTCAGGCCTGTTCAGACCTGCCTCATATGCAGTTTTAGAAGCCTGTTCCGGGAATCAGTATCCCCAGGTCACCAGCTCCCATTCGCCGCCCTCTGACCGGGCCAGCCACCACTGATAGTCCTTGTACTCGGTATCAGGCTCCCAGGCAGTTCCTTCCAGGTCTGCTTCCTCTGTGGGAGAATGGAAGCTGGACAGGAATTCCATGCACTGGGTATAATTCGCGCCGTCCTTCAGGGAATTCAGCCACTGGAGGTTCTCTTCAGAGCAGGCATCGTCTCCGGCATAGACCAGTTCGTGCATCTCGCAGCCTTTCCACCCGATGAACTCATTGAGGATGAGATTCGTGCAGGCGGCCGTGTCCTCGAAGGTGAAAAGATCAGATTCCGAATCCTGATCCGTGGCGTAGGCATCCTCAAAGAAATAGCGTCCGAATACGGCGTCGGCCGCTTCTCCCTCCATGGTCACGCTGATCATCAGGCAGGCCAGGTCATTCACGCTGACGAGATAGATCTCTTCCCCGTCGCTGGTATAGGCCAGAGCCCCGTCCAGCTCTCTCTTGTTTTCGGCCTGGTCGTATTCCGCCAGGTAATCCTCGTAGACATCCTTTTCCAGGCTCACAGCCATGGAGACAGGAGGGGCGTCCTTCGTATCCGGCTGGTCATAGAGGTAGACCGCGCCCGTGGCAAAATCAACGGACCAGCCTCCGGTCAGGTCTACACCGACGTTGACCATATAGTCGTCTTCCATCAGCCAGGCGGTGGCAGTCTGTCTGACGGCTCCTGTTTCCTCCGCCGGGGCCGCTTCTTCGGCTGTCACGGCTTCCTTTGCAGACTCCGCGGGCGCGGCAGGAGCGGCTGCCTGGCCGCATCCGGCCAGCAGGCCGGCGCAGAGGGCCGCCGCGGTGAGCAGGCTAAGTGTCTTTTTCATGGTATTTCTCCTTGTTCTTTGCGGAAAGATTTGTGTAGTATTATTGTAGTCTGAGCCGGAACAGAATACAATCATTCCTGATTTTTCAGACTGTTTTTTTTCCGGAGAAGGGGGGCGCGGACGTGGTCATACAGATACGGGACGATTTTGATCCGGACAGGATCGCGGACAGCGGCCAGTGCTTCCGCTGGGAAAAGACAGGGAATACCCAATACCGGATCCTGGCAGGCTCCTCCTGCCTCTATCTGGAGAAGGAAGGAGAGGATGCCTGGTCCCTGTCCTGCGGGGAGGAGGAGTACGCCTCCTTCTGGAGAGACTACCTGGACCTGGGAGAGGACTACAGGGCCATCCGGAGGAGGATCGATCCGGACCTGGATCCCTTTCTGTACAGGGCTTCCGAGGAGGAGAAGGGGATCCGGATCCTCCGCCAGGACCCCTGGGAGATGCTGGTCACCTTCATCATTTCCCAGAACCGGAACATCCCCGCCATTAAGCGGTCGGTGGAACTCCTTTCCGAGCGGTGCGGGGACAAGCGGACAGACGTAAGAGGGGAGACCTACTACGGCTTTCCTTCCCCGGAGGCCCTGGCCGGACTTTCCGGCCAGGATCTGACGGACTGCCGGCTGGGATACAGGTGCCGCTACGTCCATGAGGCCGCTCTGGCGGTCCTGGAGGGCAGGATCGATCTGGAGGGCCTGAAGGAGGCTGATGAGGAAGAGACCATGGCGGCCCTGACCGGACTTCTGGGAGTCGGGATCAAGGTGGCCAGCTGCGTGTCCCTTTTCGGCCTCCATCACACGGATGCCTTCCCCATCGACGTCTGGGTCAGAAGGATCCTGGAGAGG
>CAMOUD010000228.1 GCA_946626215.1 uncultured Lachnospiraceae bacterium | reverse complement strand
TCCGCGGGCTCTTCCGCCTCTGTTTCCTCCGGCTCCGCGGGCTCTTCCGCCTCTGTTTCCTCCGGCTCCGCGGGCTCTTCGGCCTCTGTTTCTTCCGGCTCCGCGGGCTCCTCGCCCTCTGTTTCTTCCGGCTCCGCGGGCTCCTCAGTCTCTGTTTCTTCCGGCTCCTCAGGCTCCGCGGGCTCTTCCGCCTCTTCTTCCGGTTCCGCGGCCTCCGCGGCCGCGTTGATCTCAGCAGGGTCCCAGGTCCTGGTCTCTCCGCCGGCCTCCGGCACTTCCGCTCCCGGCAGGACCACAGGACCGATCACCCGGGTATCTCCTCCGGGCACGGCAGGTCTTCCGGCTTCTTCCGGTTCCGCCGGCTCCTCGATCAGGCCGGAGTCTCTGAGTCCGTCGGCCACTGTTTTCTGGACGGCCTCATCGGTAATGGCTCCCGGCTCGATGGGCGCCACCAGGACCTCCGGCCTGACCAGGTCCTCGGCGCTGCCTCCTCTCTTGAGGACGTCCAGCCGCTCCTCTTCCTCCTCTGCCAGGCCCGCCAGCAGCTTTTTGAGCTCCAGGGCCCGGATCACATAGGGGCCGTCGCCGAAGGTGGCGACGATGGTCTCGCACTCCTGGACGCAGCGGGCGTCCTCGCCCGCCTCATGGAGCCGGACGGCCAGGGTGAAGGCCCATTTGTCCCTGTAGTCCTGCCGGAGCATCTCCTCCAGGACCTCGATCTGGTCTCCCAGGCCCACATGCTGGGCCCTGAGCAGCTTATAGCGGAGGATAAAGCGGTCCGGGTTCTCCGGATCCATCCGTTCAAATTCATTATAGAGCTGGAGGGCGGTCACAAAATTCCCGATCTTCAGCTCCAGCTCACAGAGCGAGAAGATGATCTGCTGGTTCCGGGGAGCCAGCCGGGAGGCGGCCGCCAGAAGGGTCCTGGCGTCTGTATACCGTCCGTTCACTTTATAAAGGTCAGCGATCCTGCAGAGGGTCCGGACGCTCCGCACCCGGCTCCAGTCCACCTGGTCGGCTATGTCCGCCGCTTCCGCGTAGCGCTTCTGCCGGATCAGGGCGTTGATCTCTTCATTCGTGACCTTAAATTCATATCTATCCAATACGGCACCTCATATTCCGCGGGGATCCGCCCCGCGGCAAGCCTTTTATCACAACTTTTAGTTTAGCATAGGCCCCCGTCTATGTCAAAAAAACCGCACGAAACAACCCCCCTGAAACGGCCGTTATTTCAGCAATTCTGACAAATCCGCGTAGTCCTTCAGGGTCAGGGCTTCGCCCCTGACCGTGGGGGAAAGGCCCAGCTTTTCCAGGGCCCCCGTGACCTCCTCCCGGGACAGGCGCCGTCCCTCATGGGAGAAGCCGTGGGAAAGGGCGTTGGCCAGGGTCTTGCGGCGCTGGTTGAAGGCGGCCCGGATCAGGGCAAAGAGGAAGCCCTCGTCCGCGCGGACGGGAGGTTCCTTCCTGGCTTCCAGATGCAGGACGCAGGAGTCCACCCCCGGCCGGGGGATGAAGCTGGCCGGAGGGACCTTCAGGACCCGGTCCGGCCGGGCATAGTACTGGACCGCCAGGGAGATGGCGCCGTAGTCCCGGCTTCCCGCCTCCGCGCAGATCCTGTCCGCCACCTCCTGCTGGACCATGACGGTGACGGACGAAAAGCACCCCTTCTGCTCCAGGAGCTTCATGAGGATAGGGGTCGTCACGTAGTAGGGAAGATTGGCCACCACCTTAAAGGGCCTTCCCCCGTTCTCTTTCTCCATAAGGGCCCGGATGTCTGTCTTCAGGATATCCTGCCAGACCACCAGGACATTCTCATAGCCCTCCAGGGTATCGGCGAGAACGTCAAAAAGGCCCGTGTCGATCTCCACGCAGACCACCCTGCCCGCCGCCCGGGCCAGGGCCTGGGTCATGGTCCCGATCCCCGGGCCGATCTCCAGAACGCAGTCCTCCTCTGTCACGCCGGCCGCCTGCACGATGCCTGCCACCACCCGTTTGTCGATCAGAAAGTTCTGTCCGTATTTCTTCTTGGCATGAATGCCGTGTTTGTCCAGGATCCGCCGGGTCGCGCCCGGTGCTGTCAAGAGTCCTTCCAAGATGTATGCTCCCTTCTTTCGCTTATCTGCCGTTCAGACGGTACATGCGCTCCGCGTTCTCTTCCGTGGCCCGGATCACTTCTTCCGGCGTGATCCCCCTCAGGACCGCGATCTGGTCCGCCACCAGGGGCAGATACAGAGAGCTGTTGCGCTTTCCCCGGTAGGGAACGGGGGCCAGGTAGGGGCAGTCCGTCTCCAGGAGGATCCTGTCCAAGGGGATTGCCGCCGCCACCTCCTTGAGCTTTTTCGCATTCTTGAAGGTGACCACTCCGCCGATGCCGATGTAAAAGCCCAGCTTCATGAACTCTCTGGCCATCTCCACCGAATAGGAGAAGCAGTGAATGACGCCGCCGATCTCTTCCGCCTTCTCCTCCTTCAGGATCCGCAGGGTATCCGCCGCCGCCTCTCTGGAATGGATGACCACGGGCAGCCCCGTCTCCCTGGCCAGAGAAAGCTGGCGCCTGAACCAGTGCTGCTGGAGGCCGCGGTCAGGCTCCGGCCAGTAATAGTCAAGACCGATCTCTCCCACCGCCACCGCCTTTTCATCGGCAAGGCCCTCCCGGATCTCCCGGATCCAGTCCTCCGTCATCTCACCGCAGTCCGAAGGGTGGATCCCCAGGGCGCAGTACAGGAAGGCATAGTTCCGGGCCAGGGCCAGAGACCGGCCCAGGCTTTCATGGTCGGAAGAAATATTGACGACTCTCCCGACACCGGCCCGGGGCAGGGCGGCAAAGATCTCCTCCCTGTCTCCGTCAAAGGCTTCGTCGTTGTAATGG
>CAMOUD010000227.1 GCA_946626215.1 uncultured Lachnospiraceae bacterium | reverse complement strand
CGTCACAATGGGGGTGACCAGGATGTCCACCCGGGGCTCCTTGGAGACGGCCTTGCCGGCCTCGGCGGCCAGAATGGCGATGAAGAGGACGGCCAGGGGGCCGCCTGCTCCGCTCCCGCCCGAAAGGGTCGTGCTGCCCAGGGCGTTGGCGGCGTAGCCGACGGTGACCAGGGAGAAGAGGACCAGGGGCGGGGCCTGGAGGGCGTAGCCGATGGCTACGGCCATGGCCGCGCCGCTGCAGGCGGAGGCGTAGCCGCCGACGGTGGTCAGAAATTCGATCCCCAGCTGCTTGCCCAGTGTATTTAGGATGGTTCCGATCAGGAGGGAGGCGAAGAGGCCCTGGGCCATGGCCCCGAGGGCGTCGATCCCGTAGCGTCTGACGGAAATTTCGATATTTTTCCTTTTCAGGAATTCTTTCATGGGATTTCTCCTTTCCGGCATCTGACGATCATCTGTCTTGTCAGATGTAATGACATGACTATAGCAGACTGGAGAGGATTGTCAAGAATCGTACTGAAAAAAATACACTTGAGGAAATAAAACTTGTCCTTTGAAAGAGGAAGCGGTTATAATGTTGACTGAAAAAATACGCTGAATAACCATATTTAAAGGGGAATATACCTATGCATAAAAAATTACTAGCACTGATTCTTGCCGGAATGATGGTCTTTACTGCAGCCTGCGGAGGCGAAAAGAAGGAGCCTGTGGAGGAAGCGCCTGCAGAAGAGACCCAGGAGGCAGAGGAGACCCAGGAGGCAGCGGAAGAGACCGAGCCCGCCGAGGAAGAGAACGCCTGGAAATTTGACGTCGAACCGGTGGAAGAGCTTCAGGATGACAAGACCTATCATATCGGCATCGTGGAGCAGGCCGACCATCCGGCCATCACCCATGCCGTGGAGACCTTCCAGAGCGACCTCAGCAGCCGCCTGGGGGACGACGTCAGCTATGAGATCCGCTGCATCAACAACGACGAGGAGGCCTGCGCGGCCATCGTGACCCAGTTTCTGTCCGGCAGCTGGGACCTGGTCCTGACAGCCGGGACCATGCCCACCAAGATCGCTTCCGACGCTTCCACAGGAACCCCTGTCGTAGGTGTCTGCGTAACGGACTTTGTGGTGGCCGATATCATCGAGTCCAATGCGGAGCCCGGCGGCTACTGCAGCGGCTCCTCCTGCCTGGCTTCCATGAAGGACGCCTGGGAAATGCTCAAATATGTCACCCCCGAAGGGGACAAAGTGGGCGTCGTCTACAGCGAGGATGAGATCGGCGCTGCCTACCAGTATGAGGTCCTCCGCCTCTATGTCGAGGAAGAACGGGGCGGCTGGTATGACATCGAGGGCGGCAACGAGGACTTTAACATCGAAGACTACCTGAAGGTCTACAAGGTGGGCAGGAACGACGATCTGCGCGCGGTCCTGGATCTGGCGTCCTCCGAATGCGGGTCCATCTTCCTGCCCTGCGACAACAGGATCGCCTGCCAGATGGACGTGGTCAAGGCCTTCACCCTGGAGTCCCAGACCCCTACCATCGCCGCCGACGTCAACATGTGCATGGCCGGCACCCTGGGCTGCGTATCCGTCAACTATCATACCCAGGGCTCCAACGGGGCCGAAATGGCCTGGGAGGTCCTGACCGGCGAATATGAGATCGGCTTTGACTCCGTCTATGAGATGGCCTACAGCTCCTTCTCCGGCTACAACCCTGAAATTGCCGAGGCCCTGGATCTCTACATCTGGACCGTACAGGCCCTGGATATTCCTTCGGATGAGTAAGTCATAAGGAGAGACCGGATCCATGAAGCTTCTTTACGCGGAAGATGAACAGGCCATGGCCGAAGCGGTCGTGGATATCCTGGAATACCATAAATATCAGGTGGACGCCGTATCCGACGGCGAGGCGGCCCTGGACTACGCCAGGATCTCCTCCTACGACGGGATCATCCTGGACGTCATGATGCCCCGGATGAGCGGTCTGGAGGTCCTCTCCCAGCTCCGGAAGGAAGGCTGCACCACCCCGGTCCTTCTGCTGACGGCCAAGAACGAGGTGGAGGACCGGATCGAGGGTCTGGACCTGGGGGCGGACGACTATCTGGCCAAGCCCTTTGCCATGGGCGAGCTCCTGGCCCGGGTGCGGGCCATGCTGCGGCGCAGGGAGGAATTCCGGCCCGACATCAAGACCTTTGGAGACATTTCCCTCAATCCCTATTCCTATGAGCTCTCCTGCGGCGACAGGGCCGTGGTCCTGCCCAAGCTGGAGTACCGCATGATGGAGGTCCTGATCCTCAACCGGGGAATCTACCTTTCCGGCGAGGACCTTCTGGAGAAGGTATGGGGCTATGATTCAGACGCCGACATCGGCTCGGTCTGGGTCTATATTTCCTACCTGCGCAAGCGCCTTTCCGGGATCGGATCCTCCTCTGTCATCCGGGCCAAACGCAATATCGGCTACCGGCTGGAGGAGCAGTAAGGAAAAGGAGTCGGCATGGTCAGAAATCTGCAGAAAAAATTCATAATGACTGCCATGCTGGCCATCACCATCCTTCTGGTGGTGCTGATCGCCGGGATCAACATCCTCAACTTTATCGTCACGGACAGGAACCAGAAGGAACTGCTGGAGAGGGTCTGCACCCAGCGGGGCAGGCTCATGCAGGAGGACGACCGGGACCAGGGGATCTTCGGCCGAAAGGACCTCCAGCGCACCAGCGCCTTTGCCGTAGTCTATCTGGACGAGAGCGGCCAGGTCACAAGGACGGACCTGTCCCACATCTTTGAGATGGAGGAAGAGGAAGCCAGAAAACTGGCCCTCGAGGCCTACGCCCTGGAGGACAGGGAGGGAAGGCTGGAGGGCTTTTTATACAGGAAGGAAGACCTGTCCCAGCTGGAAAGTGAAAGGCCCCTGCCGGAGGGAGAAGCCCCGGAGGACTTTGCCCAGGGACCGCCGGATTTCCCGGCCCAGCTCCGTACGCACGGGGATGTTCTGCAGGTTCGG
>CAMOUD010000226.1 GCA_946626215.1 uncultured Lachnospiraceae bacterium | reverse complement strand
GAAGGGGGTGCGGCAAAGCCGCGCCCCCTTCTTTTCTTTCTCTTTTCTTTCTTCTCTTTTCTTTCTTCTCTTGTTTTCTTCTCTTTATTTTATTCTCTTTCTTCTGTTCTGTCTTCCAGCTCTTCCTTTATCCTTTTTCTCTGTTCATCCGCTGCTCTTCCTTCCGCCGGCCTGTCCTTCCCTTTCCCGGTTCCTCCGGGCCAGGTCCGTATAGACCTCCGCGTTCCGGCGGTTCTCCCGGATATCCTCCGGAGAAGCCTCCCGGCGGATCCTGGCGGGACTGCCGAAGGCGATATGACCGTCCGGCACCTCCATGCCTCCGGGCACCAGGGCACCGGCCCCGATGACGCAGTCTCTGCCGATCACCGCTCCGTTCAGGATGATGGCCCCCATGCCGATCAGGGAATTGTCCCCGATCCGGCAGCCATGGATGATGGCCCCGTGGCCGATGGTGACGCCGTCTCCCAGAACGGCGGGATGGCCGGGGTCACAGTGGATCACGGCACAGTCCTGGACATTGGTCCTCTCTCCGATGACCACCTTTTCCTCATCGCCCCGGACCACGGCGTTGTACCAGATCCCGCAGTCCCTTCCTATGGTCACATCTCCCGTGACAACGCTGCCCCGGGCCAGAAACACGCTTTCATGGATCCTGGTCATGTCTGCTTGTCAAACTCCTTTCGAATCATCCGGTTCAGCTTCCGGATCCGGCCGGCCGGGATCTTGAGCACCTTCCGGTCATAGGTCAGAAGCCCGTTGACTTCATCCTCGATGTCCGAAAGCTGGGTAAAGACCGCCGCGGACAGGCCGAATCGGATATTGGGGAGGATCTCTCCCCGGATCAGCTTTTCATAGGCGTCCGCCAGGGCCTCCTCCGTATCATATTTCCGGTAGCCGTAGACCTTGTTCAGGCTGGCATGGCCGGGGATCAGGCAGGAATAGCCGCCGTACTCGGTCAGGGCCACGATCCTCCTGCCGGGAGCGGCATGGAAGTGGCGGAAATAGTTGTGGACGCTGTAATAGTCCCCGCCCTTCTGGTCGAACCAGCCGGAGGCCTCATCGATCAGCCGGGTCCTGTCCATGTCCCGGACATGGCGGCTGATCCTGGCCGCGTCGAACTGGCCCCAGCCCTCGTTGAAGGGCCCCCAGGTACAGATGCAGGGAGCGCTGCCCAGTTCCTCCAGCATCCCGTCCAGCTCCTCCTCGAAGTGGCGGCGTCCCTCCTCGTCCTCTCTGGCCAGGATCTTATAGCGGTCATCGGGCGTATGCCGCTGGGTAAAGACCAGGGCGTTGGGCATATAGGTCACGAAATTCATGTCATAGGCCGTTCCGCCGTTGACCATGTCCTGCCAGACCAGCATGCCCAGGCGGTCGCAGTGGTAGTAGAAGCGGGCGGACTCGATCTTAACATGCTTGCGGATCATGTTGTAGCCCAGCTCCTTCACGGTCCGGATATCATAGATCAGGGCCTCGTCGGCAGGGGGCGTCATCAGGCTCTCGGGCCAGTAGCCCTGGTCCAGGACCCCGTTCAGGAAGCAGGGCTCCCCGTTGAGGAAGAAGCGGAGGGTCCCCTTCCGGTCCTTCTTCTTTTCAAAGCTGCGCATGGCGAAATAGCTGGTGACCCGGTCCTGGCCCATCTGGAAGATGATCTCATAGAGATGGGGATCCTCCGGGGTCCAGGGATGGGGATCGGGGATATGGAGGTAGACCCGGTCATTGGCGTAGAAGTGGATCTGGCGGATCTGCAGGTTCTCGTCCCGGATCATGGCGCTGATCTCGGTCCTCCTTCCGCTGGCAGACAGGACCCGGAGCTCCAGCATGCCCTCCGAGAGCATGGGCTCCAGGAAGAGGCCCCGGATATAGTCCGCGGGGACCCATTCCATCCAGACGCTCTTCCAGATCCCGGACTGGGGCGTATAGAACATGCCGCCCCGCTCCAGCCTCTGCTTGCCCCGGCTGTACCAGGCGGTATCCGTTCCGTCCTGACAGACCAGGGCAAGGAGATTGTCCCCTTCCCGGACCAGGTCCGTGATATCCAGGGTAAAGGCCAGGTAGCCCCCTTCATGGAAGCCGGCCTCCCGGCCGTTGACCAGGACCCGGCAGGTCTGGTCCACAGCCCCGAAATGGAGAAGGAGCCTGCCCTCCCTGACATGGTCCAGCACAAAGGTCCTGCGGTAATGGAGATACTGGCCGGGCATCAGGATCCTGCCCACGCCCGACAGGTCGGTCTCCGGAGAAAAAGGGACCAGAATGGGCCCGTCCATGGTCTCCGGGGCCTCCGGCCCCTCTGTGATCGCGTATTCCCAGATGCCGTTCAGGATCTCATATTCCTCCCGGACCATCTGGGGCCTCGGGTATTCGGACAGGGGGATCTCCGTCCTCTCCGGATGCGAAAAATCCACCCGCAGCTTCCAGTCTGTCCTCAGCTTTTCCATTTTTTCTCCTCCCGGCTTCAGAATGTATGGATATGGACCTTTTCAAAGTGCAGGTCTTCCTCTTTATGCGGCTCCGGATGTCCATCGGGCATGCCCAGGGACAGAAAGCCCAGGAGCCTGTAGGTGGAGGGGAACTTGAGAAAGGCCCTGGCGTAATTCTCCGTGGTCAGGCCGCTGGGATTGGCTTCCCGGAGCCGGCCCTGGATGATGCAGGACCCCACTCCCTCGGCGTCGGCCATCAGGTGCATCTGGGCCAGGGCAATGGAGCAGTCCTCCACCCAGACATCGCTGACCTCCTCGTTGCCCAGGACCGCGATGCAGCAGTCGGCCCCGGCCAGCATACGGGCCGATCCCATCCGGCAGCCGGACAGGGTCAGCAGCATCTGCCTGTCCCGGATGACGATCAGCTCGCAGGAACCCCGGCCCCGGGAGCTGGGTGCCGAAAGGCCCGCCTCAATGATCCGGTTCAGCTTTTCCATGGGGACCTTCTCCCCTGTATAGGTACGGACGCTCCGTCTGCGGAGCATCTGTTCCAGCAGTCTGTTCTCTTCCATTATTTCCGCAGGGTACCACGTCCATAGGAGCGCAGCCCGCATGGGCGTGA
>CAMOUD010000225.1 GCA_946626215.1 uncultured Lachnospiraceae bacterium | reverse complement strand
GGTCAGGAAGATGGGGACGATGCGGATCCTTTCATATCCTTCCTCTTCCGCCTTCCGGAGGGCTTCCGTAAAGGTCATGGCGTCGGTGGCATCCGCTGCCGCCTTGTCGGTAAAGATCTCCCAGACCGGAAGCCCGGAGGACTCCTCCAGATCCTTCTGGATCAGGTCATAGCTGACGGCCTTGATGGCGGGATCCGCGGTCCCAAGGCTGACTTCAAATACGATTGTTTTACCCATTTGCACTTACCTCACTGGAAAGAATCAACGAATCAGCTGAAGCAGAGCCAGGACTCTGCTCTCCTTCCAGTATATCAAATCCTGCCGGCTGCTGACATCGAAATCACAGGAAGGACCTGTTTTTCTCCCCGTGCATTCTTCCGCCGCCCGGCAGGCAGCCGGGAAAGGCCCGGGCGGAGCATTTTCTTTCCATATATGAACCGGCAGCAGCCGTACTTGCTTACAGGCTCCTACAGGTACTTTTCAGCCTCCAGCATCTTCTGGGAGATCCGGAGCATGACCTCCGAATAATAGAGGCTGTCGGCCTCCGAAAGCTTAGACTCATCGATGTCGTCCAGCTTTCCCATGACCTCCGTATACCGGGTCATATATTCCAGGTATTCGGTCAGCAGGGCCGTGGTATCGTCGGTCTCCGAATAGGTCTTCAGGAAGTCCACATATTCATCCATGAAGGCCTCATAGGAATCCATGGTCTCCTTGAAGGAAGGGGTGACCGTTCCCGCCGGGACCGTTTCCTCCTTTGTTTCCGCCTCTGCCTCCTGGGGCGTCCAGGGCTCCAGGATCTTTATGGAGGACAGGACCTTCTCAAAGTCCTCCGTGTAGTCTGTACCATTTTCCTTCCGGGTCATTATCATCCAGACGCCCCTTCCCCTGGTACCGAAGACAACCACGTCCGAAATGAACCTTTGGTCCTGTTCAAGCTCAATAGAAACGGAAATCCGCTTGGATTCATTGCCGTCTACGATGTATGTCCCGGACGAAAGCAGAGTCCACCCCTCTCTGGCAGACAGGTAATTCTCCGCCACTTTGTCCCTGATCTCCGGAATGGTCAGGTCCGCGGACGTATTCTCCATCCAGATAATCTGAAGAAGTCCGTCATTTCCTATGCCGTAATCCCGTTCTGTCTCTGACTTGTCCTCCTCCTTCCAGGTCTCCGGCACCTGGTAGGAAAAGCCGGCGTATTCGTGGGTGATCAGGGAGACAGCCGGAGCTTCTTCTGCCTGAGATGTCTCTTCCGCCTCTGACGCGGAGGAAGGCTTTTCAGTCCTGCGGGAGGCCGAAGACGTCCCTGTCACAGCCCCGATCATGACCAGAAGGAAATAGACGCCGAAGATGCCGGCCCAGATCTTCCAGTGCTTTTTGAACCAGCCCGCGACCTTTCCTCTCCTCTGCCTGGCTTCCTCCTTCTTTCTCTCCTCCTCTTCTCTCTTTCTCCGTTCCTCCTCCTGCTTCTTCTCATCGCTCCGGCGGATCTGCCGGTCGGCGAAGTCCAGGACCGATTCCACGGCCCCCTTCTTTACCACATGGACGTCCGCGTGCTCGATGGAAGCATGGGCGACCGTATACTGCTGGATGGCCTTCTGCACGATGAAGGGAGTCCCGCAGTAGCTGCAGACGGCCGCTTCCTCCCGGGGATCCACCTCCAGAGAAGCGCCGCACTGGGTGCAGACCGCAGGGACCATTTTTACATCACTGCCGTTTCCTGTTTGCATTTCTTTCCTCCTGAAATAGAGATCTGACGGCATTTCTGCCCTTTTTTCCAACTTCAGCTTAGTCCGGGAAGAGCGCAAAAAATATACCCAAAACCCTTCCAAGTTTTTTCTGGAGAATACACTGTTGTATAATCATTTGTGTCAGACAAAGACTGGGAGGAAGAAATGTACATGGACAACAGAGATCTTCGGATCGGTATCATCGGCCAGCTGTTTTATGATGAGGTTCTGAACCAGAGCGTTCCCAGGCAGCTCCAGCTCCTGGACGACTTTTTCCCGGGCCTTCTGGTCCAGGAGATCCCGGCGGAGCCCGGAAGGAAAAAGACCAACGCCCAGTATTCAGACGCGGACCGGATGATCCTGGCCGCCAGATATAAATCCGGCTACTATACCGGCAGCTCCACCCGGGTCATCCAGATCCTGGGCCGGCTGATCGGGACCGCCAAAGGGAGCGTGGAAAAGGAAAGAAGGACCGCCGGCATGATCCAGGACCGGGCCGCGGGAGACCTGTGCACCAGGCCGGACCTCATGCAGGCCCTTCGGGATTCCTGGTCCGTCCGCTTCTACGAGATGTCGGAGGAGACCCTGGACCGGTTCGTGGATATCTTTTCCGATTACATCAACGGCTGCGTGGCCAAATGGAAGGGCATGAGCGCCGATGAGCGGGACCAGGAGCTCTTTCCCTTCCGGGAAGAGGTCTTCCTGGACCTCATGAACGCCCTGATCTTCGAATGGAACCAGGGCTTTACGGACTCTCTGGCCAACGCCTTCACCTGGCTGATCCTGGGAGCTCTCCTCCGCAACGAAGTCTCCCGTCTCATCTATGTCTACAACACCGATTTCGAGCCCCGCCGGGAGCACCCCATCCATGAAGGCATGGAGGCCTACTACGAGGGCGACGACCTGGACAAGCGCTTCCCCGGCATTGAGTGGTACTGCGACCGCTGCGGGGCCCACCTGAACGAACAGGCCGGCTTCGATGACTTCTGCCATATCTGGAAGTGCACCGCCTGCGGCTTCCGCAACACCATCGAGGTGGAAGAGATCTACGATTCCGATGAGGATTACCAGGCGGGACGGCCCACTGACAAAAACATGCTCTACAGGGCCCTCCGGGAGCGGGCCGACCAGCTGGAGGCAGCCGGCCAGGGACCCGGAGAGGAAGAACCCGTACCGGAGACCGGGGAGGAGTCCGGTCTCTGACCTCCTGGCAGGCCCTGTCTCTTTTCCTTCCCCGCTCCTGATCCGGCCTCCGCTTCTGCCCCGGCCTTCCCTGCAAAATCGGAATTACCTGTAAAGTAAAAAACCGGCTCCGGCTGACAC
>CAMOUD010000224.1 GCA_946626215.1 uncultured Lachnospiraceae bacterium | reverse complement strand
GTGTCGTGATCCTTCGGGATCGCGAACTGGTTGCCGTCCAGGTTGTAGATATTGACGATGCCTTCGTAGTAGTTGTTCATGTCGATGGCGTCATCAGCGGCGATGTAGTCGTTGAGGTTGAGAAGGACGTTGCCTCTCATGTACTTCTGGGCTTCGTTGATGTGCATCCAGAAAACATCGGGCAGCTCGCCGCCGGAAGCGCCGGCTTCCAGCAGGGTCCAGTACTCGACCCAGGAGATGACGTTGACCTGGACCTTGACGCCGGTCTTAGCGGACCATTCGTCAGCGATCTGGGTCAGGCCGTCCAGCTGGTTGTTGTCCCAGATGGCTACGGTCAGTGTCTTGCCGGCGTTCTCAGATACAGGGGCAGCCGCCTCGCCTGTAGCTGCTTCTCCGGAGGAAGCCGGAGCGGAAGATCCGCCGCCGCAGGCTGCCAGAGAAAGGACCATGCTCATAGCAAGAAGAAGTGCAAGCAGTTTTTTCATGTTTTACCTCCCTTTTTGTAAACAGGAAATGTGGTGTTCCTTGCTGATACCAGACTATCATCCGTTTACAAAAGAGACGATAGAACGCCGTTCCCTCCCCTTGTCCTCATGTTCTCCCAATCCCTGGCTGAACGTATCTCTCCTCCTGGGGCTCTCCGGCCTTCAGGTCCCGTTCTCTTCAGGGCTTTTCTTTTCCTGTCTTTCCCCTGCCCTCTCTTCCTGCCTCAGACAGAAAGGTCGGGGAAGTCTCCCTGCCCGCCGGACAAGGATCTTCGCTTCCGGTATTCCAGAAGGGCCGCCACCGCCTCCAGGTCCCGGGACCTGTCGTAGGTCTCCAGAAGGCGCTCTGCCGCTTCCTGGTCCGGGATCTCCTCCCGGAGAAAGAACAAAAGAACAGCCCTTTCCTTTCCGGCGTCTTCCAGGAACCTGTCGGCATGCTCTCTGATATAGGCCGTATAGTCCTCCCCGTACCCTTCAGCCTCCTCCATGTCGTGGGCAAGGGCATAGAAAAGGCCCTTTACCGCTCCGTCTTTGCTCCGGACCTCCGAAAGAGGGACCTCGGGGCAGATGGGATACCGGGCATGGTAAGCCGCGTAGGCTGTATGGCAGACCACAAAGGAGACGCCCAGCAGCATATCGGAAATGGCCCGGACCGCGCGGGGCAGCCGCAGGCAGGCCAGGCTCCGGCAGTCCGTAAAGGCCCCCATGCCTATGCTGTCCAGTCCCTCGGGCAGGCGGAGATCCTGAAGGCTTTCGCAGCCGGAAAA
Organism: uncultured Lachnospiraceae bacterium; assembly: GCA_946626215.1. Lineage (GTDB taxonomy): Bacteria > Bacillota > Clostridia > Lachnospirales > Lachnospiraceae > CAG-791. The sequence goes on along the minus strand of CAMOUD010000224.1, from coordinate 1,869 downwards.
CACCTCCTGACCAAGCCAGGTCACGCCCGGAGGGATCCTCACCTCCCTGAGGGCCGCGCATCCTTTGAAGGCGCCCGGGCCGATCTCCGTGACCGAGTCCGGGATATAGAGGCTGGTAAGGGTCCTGCAGGATTCAAAGGCGCGGCTCCTGATGACCGTCACTTCCTCCGGGATCCTCACCTCCCCGCCGGGGCCTTCATAGGAAATGAGGATGTTCCTAAGGATCAGAAGGCCGTCCCGGTCCTCCAGTCCCGGGCAGCCCCGGAAGGCCGTGTCTCCCACAGACCTCAGGTCCCCTTCCGCGGTCAGGTCCTTCAGGCTCACGCACTCCGAGAAGGCCCCCTCTCCGATCCGGAGGAGCCCCCCGGGCAGGCGCAGATGGTCCAGGGCAGAACATCCGGAAAAGGCAAAATCCCCGATGGTCCGAAGGCCGGCCGGCAGGATCACCCTCTTCAGGCTCTCACACTCCAGAAAGGAAACGACGCCCAGGTCTGTGACCCCATCCGGGATCGTTGCTTCCGGAAGGCTGGAGCAGCCCCCGAAGGCCCAGGCAGGGATCTTCCGGATCCCTCTGGGCAGCTTCAGCTCCTTAAGGCTCCGGCAGCCGTTGAAGGCATAGTCCTCCATTTCCGTCACTGAATCCGGAATGACGGCGCCAAGGAGGGAGGAGCAGGACAGGAAGGCGCTGTATCCGATGCTCTTCAGGGTAGCCGGCAGCTGTATGTCCCTGAGAGACTCACAGTCAGCGAAGGCCCGGATCCCGATCCTGGTCACGCCCTCCGGCAGGACCGCTTCGGTAAGGCTCTTACACCCATAAAAGGCCCTGTCCCCGATGACCCTGACGCCCTCCGGTACCAGGACCCGTCCGCCCGGCCCCTGGTATGATACCAGCACGCCCTTTACTATGACGAAATCTTCCATCCTGTCCATATCTTTTCTCTTCCATCGTCTTTACATGACCTGGCCGTGTCTTTGACAGGGCGCCTCCGGTCCTCCCGCTGTCCTTCGGACCTTCTTACAGAGAAAGGTCCCCCTCTCCGCTGAAGCCGGATCTTTCCCTCCGGTACTGGAGGAGGGCCGCCATGGCCTCCAGGTCCCCTCGGGAATTGTACAGGTCCAGGAATACGGAGGTCTCTTCCTCATCCAGGAGTTCTTCCCGGATCAGGAAGAGGAGGACCGCCCTTTCCTTTCCCGCATCCGGCAGGAAAGACTGGACGTGGGCCCTGACAAAGGAAACGTATCCTTCCCTGTGGTCTTCGATCCCCGGTATGCCATGGGCAAGGCCGTAGAAAAATCCCCGCACGGCCCCAGGCCTTTTCTCTTCCTCCAGGTCCTCCAGGCCGAATCCCAGGCAGACCGGATACCGGGCATGGGAGGCGGCGTATACCGTGCGGCAGACCACATAGGGGGGATCCAGACATTCATCGGAAATGGAACGCGCGCTCTCCGGCAGCCACAGGCAGGAAAGCCTGCCGCAGCCGCTGAAAACGCCGGGCCCGAGAGATTTCAGGCCATCCGGCAGGCATACCCGGGCCAGGCTCCTGCAATAGGAGAAAGCGGAGTGCCGGATGGAAAGGGAACGTCCTCTTCTCCCGCCGTCCCGGAACTCCAGGCTGGTCAGATGTCCGCAGGCTCCGAAGGCCTTTTTCCCGATCTCCGTCAGGCTGCCCGGAAGAGAGACATCCGTCAGGCCGGTGCATCTGAAAAAAGCGCCGGCCCCGATGGTCCGGACTCCCTCCGGGACCCTCAGGCAGGTCAGGCCTTCGCACTCCCGGAAGGCCTCCTCCTCTATGGCAGTCAGCTGCCTGGAAAGCCTGAGTTCCGAAAGGCTTCTGCAGCCTGAAAAGGCCCGCTTTCCGATCTTCGCCA
>CAMOUD010000223.1 GCA_946626215.1 uncultured Lachnospiraceae bacterium | reverse complement strand
TGCCCTCTCCTGCAAGCCCCATCCATTCATGATGAATGGGTGGGGTTGTTGACGCCTTACTCGTCTGTTCCGTATCTGCGGGCCGCCGTATCTGTCTGCACGGCCCAGATGCCCAGCTGGGTCCGGTTCTTGAGCCCCAGCTTGCTGAGGATCACGCTGAGGCTGTTGCGGACCGTTCCCTCCGAGAGATGGAGGATGGCCGCGATCTCCTTGTTGGACAGGCCCCTGCCCACGCAGTCGATGATCTGCCATTCCGAATCCTTGAGCCTGCCGGAAAGCTTCTCTCCCACCTGGATGGTCTGGTTGGTCTTGGCCATCCGGGAGAACATCCGGAAGACCTTGCCCGTGATCTCGTCGTTCATGATGGAGATCCCGTTGTAGACCTTGGTGATGGCCGTGGAAAGGTCCTTCAGGGAAATTCCCTTGAGGAGATAGCCGCTGGCCCCGAACTTGATGGCGTTGAAGACGTATTCATCGTCATCAAAGGTGGTCAGGATGATGACCTTGATGTCCTCGCTGAATTCCTTGACCTTCTGGGTACAGACCACTCCGTCCATTTCCGGCATCCGGACATCCATCAGGATCACGTCCGGTTTGTTGACCTGGATGCTCTCCAGGACCTCCAGGCCGTTGGAGACCGTGCCGGTCACGGCAAAATTGGGGTTGGAGCTGAGCATGATCTGCAGGCTCTGGCGCATGAGCTCCTGGTCGTCCGCTATTAAAATCTTAATCATAGTTCTTCTCCTCTTCCGGGTGCCGGCGGAGGGGGATCTCCGCCGTGACCTTGAATCCGTCGCTTCCGTCCAGGGAAAGGCTGCCGCCCAGCATATCCAGCCTCTCCCGCATGTGGGTCAGGCCGAAGCCGGGACGAAGGTCGGCGCAGCCGGCCCCGTTGTCCTCCACCCGGATCCGCAGGAGGTGCCCCTCCCTTTCCACCAGGATCCGGATCCTGTCGGGCTTTCCGTGCCGGACCGCGTTGGTGATGGACTCCTGCAGGATCCGGTAGACCACATCCTCCTCGTCCCTGTCCAGATCCTGGAGGGGGTCCTCGCAGACATACTCGAACCGGATCCCGGTGGACCGGCACATCTCATCGATCATCCTCTCCAGGGCCGCCGACAGGGTCAGGGACTCCAGGGCGTCGGGCCGAAGGGCGCTGACGGAGCTCCGGACGTCCTTCATGCCCTGGCGGGCCACATCCTGGATGGCTTCCATCTGCCGGCGGGCCAGTTCGGGCTCCCTGTCCAGGATCAGAAGGCAGGCCTCCAGACCGGTCACGATGCCTGTCAGGGCGTGGCCGATGGTATCATGGATCTCCCGGGCCAGACGGTTCCGCTCCTTCATCTGGGCCATCTCCGCCGATTTCCGGGAATATTCCTCCAGCTTGATGTTGGCCCTGGTCAGCTCCTCGTTCAGGCGGAGGATCCTGGCCGTCCTGTCCATCTGGTAGCGGAGGGTCATGATCAGGAAGATGATGAACATGACGATGTTGAGCAGTTCCATGAGCCTCAGGATCGAACGGAGGACTCCGGCCGCCCTGGCATTGTAGAAGACCAGGTAATCGGAGAAGGAGACGCTCTTCACCCAGAGGCCCAGGATCCCCGCGTCCATGACGGTGTAGACCATCAGGACCAGGAGCATGGCCTTGACCTTATGCCGGCGGCCGTACCTGCCGCTCAGGATATCGGCCATGACCAGGATAATGACCCCTGTATAGGCCATGCCGCAGACATAGGTGATCATGACGCTGACCATAAGCTCCAGGAAGATCTTGAAATAGCCGGTGCCGTCCTCCTCCATATCCAGGGAAAAAAGCAGGAGGAGGGCTCCGTAGAGGATCAGGACCACCGCCACGAACTGGATGCTCTCCATGGGCAGGACCGGGATGGTCCGCAGAAAAAGGCCTGCCGAATTGCTCCTGGCCATGCCCATGACGGCATGGTAGGAGATCACGGCGATATACAGGAGGACCAGAAAGTTCAGGTGCTTCATGACCTTCAGGACCCGCCTGGGACTGCCAGGCCTGAAATCAAAAATAGAATCCATGCGTTGCCACCTACTGCCAGCGGTTGATATCAAAGGCCTCCAGGTTCTCCTCCCGGACCAGGTCGACCGGGACCGTGATGGAGCCGGGAACTGTCTGTCCCTCCAGCATCTGATAGAGGATGTCGGCCGCCTCTTCCCCGATCTCCGTGGGGAACTGGGCCGCCGTGGCCTCCACCTCCCCGGAGAGGATCAGGGATTTGACATCAGGAGACCCGTCCACCCCGTAGACATGGACATGGCCCAGCTCCGGATGATTCCGGATCGCCGTGACGGCCGCTTCCGCCGCCAGGTCATTGAGACAGAAGACCGTATCGAAGGGCTCTCCCTTTCCGATATAGTCCTCCACCAGGGGCAGGGCGATCTCATACTGGCCCTTGCAGTCGATCTCCTCCACGATCCGGAAACCGGGATCCTTCCGGATGGCATAGCGGAGGCCGTCCACCCTCCGGCGGCCGGAAATGGCCGTCTCATGGTTGAGGACCAGGATCCTTCCGGATTCCTGGCTCTCCAGCATGTGCTCGCCGATCATCTGGCCGGCCCTGTAATTGTCCGAGACAATGGTGCAGTCCGCCAGGTCCGGTTCCTTCAGCTCCGTGTCCACCACGATGACCCTGACCCCCAGGTCCCGGGCCCTCTGGAGGACTTCGCTGAGGCCGTCCGCCGAGACCGGCGTCACGATCAGGGCGCTGATCCCCATGGACAGCATGGAATTGATCTGCTCGGCCTGCCGGTCCGGATCCAGGCCCGGGTCCCGGAGGACCATCTGGTCTCCCTCTCCCTCGACCCGGACCCGGATCTGCTCGTTGAGGATGTCGTAGAACTCATTGTTCATGGTCATGTAGGAGGCGCCGATCAGCCGGGACCCCTCTGTGCCCTTGTCCGAAAGGCGGATCCAGTTCATGCCCGTACTGTATAAAAGGACAAGGACCGCGGCATAGACGGCGATCACAAGTCCGTTGATCCATCTGTTTTTACTGAACATACCTGTTCTCCCGGCCTCTTCTCATTCTGCCCGCGGGGCTTTTTTTCTCCCGGGCAGGCGCTCCTACTCCTACATAATAAAAAACAAAGCGCCGTCTGGCAAATCCAAGACGCAAAAAAGAGGAGGACATGGTCCGCCGGCGGAAAGAAAAAAGGGAGCTGCCGGAGGGGCGGCGGAAAAAAGGAGCCGGAAGTCCAGGACTTCCGGCTCCGGTGAAGGGACAGGTTC
>CAMOUD010000222.1 GCA_946626215.1 uncultured Lachnospiraceae bacterium | reverse complement strand
CGGCCCATCAGGACGATGTTGACGGCCTTAGAGGATCCTGCCTCTTCCGCCAGGGACAGGCAGTCAATGGCGTCCACCTTCGCTCCGGTCGCCTTCATCTTGGCCACCAGGTCTGTCGGATACTGGGCAGCGCCGGTAATGACGGGCATGGGATCGATCTGCTGGGTATTGGTCACGATCTGGCCGTCCGCCTTCAGGAAGCTCAGCCATCTGGCCGCTTCCAGGACCTCAAAGGATACAATAAAGTCCGCTTCGCCCTTATCGATGACGGGGGAATCCACCCGGTCGCCGAAACGGACGTAGGTCACTACGGATCCGCCCCTCTGGGACATGCCGTGGACCTCGGATACCTTGACATCATAGCCCTGGTCCAGAAGGAGCCGTCCCAGGAGCTTGCTGGCAAGGAGGGAACCCTGTCCGCCGACGCCAACGATCATTACATTCTTGGTCTTCATACCGATCAGTCCTCCTTTCCGGTGCTCTCAAACGCGTCGAAGGGACACATCTGGTCGCAGACACCGCAGCCGACGCAGAGAGTCGCGTCCACGTGGGCCTTGCCGTTCTTCATGGAAACGGCAGGGCAGCCGATCTTCATGCAGCTCTTGCAGCTGCGGCACTTCTCGGGATTGACCCTCAGGGGCGCCTTATGCTTCACATACTTGAGCAGGGCGCAGGGACGTCTGGAAATGATGACCGAAGGCTCGGGAGCTGCCAGTTCTTCCCTGACTGCCTGGTCGCAGGCCTTCAGGTCGTAGGGGTCGACCACGCGGACTCTGTTAAAGCCCATGGCCCTGCAGAGGGCCTCCAGGTCGATCTTGCCGGCCGGGTCGCCCTTGATGTTGTAGCCGGTGGTCGGGTTCTGCTGGTGTCCGGTCATGCCTGTAATGGAGTTGTCCAGGATGATGACCGTGGAGTTGGACTGGTTGTAGGCGATATTGGCAAGGCCGGTCATGCCCGAATGCATGAAGGTGGAGTCGCCGATGACGGCCACGGTCTTCTTCTCGGAGCCGGGCTCGGAGGCCTTGTTGAAGCCATGGATCGCGGAAAGGGAAGCGCCCATGCAGAGGGTCATATCGATGGCTGCCAGAGGCGCCACCGCGCCCAGGGTATAGCAGCCGATATCGCCCATGACGGTGCACTTGTTCTTGCTCAGGGTATAGAAAAGGCCTCTGTGGGGGCAGCCGGCGCACATGATGGGAGGCCTGGCCGGGATGGGCTCATCCAGGCTGAAGGCTGGCTCGACCGGTCTGTCGAAGGCAGCGGCCACCAGGTTCTGGGAGAACTCGCCGCAGATGGGCAGGATGTCCTTGCCGGAGACCTCGATGCCCAGGCTCTTTACATAATTCTCAAAGATGGGATCCAGCTCTTCCACCACGACCAGACGATCGACCCTGGCGGCAAAGTCACGGATCAGCCTTTCGGGCAGGGGATTGACCATGCCCAGTTTGAGGATGGATACGGAATCTCCGAAGACCTCCCGGACATACTGGTAGGAGGTGGAGGAGGTGATGATGCCGAGGCCGGTGCCGCCCATTTCGACCCGGTTGACGGGAGCGGTCTCCGCCCACTCTGCCAGGTCCTTCGTTCTCTGCTCCACGATGGGATGACGGCGGATGGCGTTGCCGGGCATCATGACGTTCTTGGCGATATTCTTCTGATAAGGCTTTCTCTCCGGTACGACCCTCTCCGAGGTCTCCACGATGGACTGGGAGTGGGATACGCGGGTGCACATCTTCATGATGACAGGGGTATCGAACTGCTCGGAGATCTCAAAGGCCAGCTTGGCAAAGGCCAGAGCCTCAGCGGAATCAGAGGGCTCCAGCATGGGGACCTTGGAGGCAATGGCGTGGTGCCTGGAATCCTGCTCATTCTGAGAGGAATGCATGCCCGCGTCATCGGCCACGCAGATCACGATGCCCGCGCCTACGCCCGTGTAGGACATGGTATAAAGGGGATCGGCGGCGACATTGAGACCGACATGCTTCATGCCGCAGAAGGAGCGGCGGCCGGCCAGACTGGCGCCGAAGGCTGCTTCCATGGCCACCTTTTCATTGGGCGCCCACTCGCAGTAGATCTCATCATACCTGGCAGCTTCTTCCGTGACCTCCGTAGAGGGAGTTCCGGGATAACTGGAAACAAAACAACAGCCCGCCTCATAGAGACCGCGGGCAAAGGCCTTATTGCCCAGCATCAGTTCTTTCATGTGATATGCTTCTCCTTTATTAAACTGAACTGTTATATCGTTCATACGCCTCTTTGGGAGCGTAATTTCGAGCAAAACGTGTATATTTAGACAGTTGAAAAAAATACACCCAAATATACTATCATTTCCGGAAATGAAAGTCCATAACCAAGTTCCTGCCCTCTTTTATAAGAGACATCCCTCCGGGATCCGTATCCTGCCGGGGCGCGTTTCCGCGCCTCCATTTTTGAGCTTCCTGCCCTTGACTTTGGGTCCGGAAGAGTTTAAACTTATGAATCGGCAGTTTAAAGCGTTAAACCGCAAAAGTCAACCCCTGACGAACGTTTTTTTGAATTGTCCAATAAAAAGAACAGAGAGGAAATCATCATGCCCATTACTGATCTTCTTGAGCGCAACAGCAAGCTGTACGGAAACGAGACAGCTCTGATCGAGATCAACCCCGAACTGACGGAACCCACCCGCATCACCTGGAAGGAATATGAGCTGATCCAGTCCACCTCCAGCGTTCCCTACCGCAGGACCATCACCTGGTCCGTCTTCGATGAGAAGGCCAACCGCGTGGCCAACCTCCTCCTTGACAGAGGCATCCGGAAGGAACAGAAGGTCGGCATCCTGCTCATGAACTGTCTGGAATGGCTGCCCATCTATTTCGGCATCCTCAAGTCCGGCGCCCTGGCGGTCCCCCTCAACTTCCGGTATACCTCGGACGAGATCGAATACTGCGTCAAGCTGGCGGATGTGGACGTCCTCTTCTTCGGCCCTGAATTCATCGGCCGTATCGAGAACATCGCCGAGGACCTGGGCCGGGAAAGGATCCTCTACTATGTAGGCGATTCCTGCCCTTCCTTCGCGGAGGACTACTTCCTGGCCGCGGCCAACCATTCCTCCGCGGCTCCCAAGATCCTGATCGAGGATGATGACCTGGCCGCCATCTACTTCTCCTCCGGCACCACCGGCTTCCCCAAGGCCATCCTGCTCCGCCACAGGGCCCTCAGCCAGTCTGCCCGCATGGAAGCCATGCACCATGAGACCACCAAGAATGACGTCTTCCTGTGCATTCCGCCGCTCTATCATACAGGCGCCAAGATGCACT
>CAMOUD010000221.1 GCA_946626215.1 uncultured Lachnospiraceae bacterium | reverse complement strand
CCATCGATACCGTCATCTTTGACATCGGCGGGGTCCTGGTGGAACTGGGCCGGTACCGGTTCCTGGCAAAGAAGGGCTTTACAGGAGAGCTGGCGGAGAGGGTCATGAAGGCGACCATGCGCTCCGAAGACTGGGTCCAGCTGGATCTCAACAACATATCCGAGGAGGAGATCCTGGACCTCTTTATCGAGAATGATCCGGAGATCGAGCAGGAGATCCGCCACATGTATTCCAACCTGAACGGGATCGTGGAAACGAAGGCTTCTTCCCTTCCCTGGCTGCGGAGGATCAAAGCCTCCGGCAGAAGGGTCCTGTTCCTTTCCAACTATTCCCGCAAGATCATGCGGGAGGCGCCGGAATGCTTCTACTTCCTCCCTGCCATGGACGGCGGGATCTTTTCCTGCGACGTCCATCTGGTCAAGCCGGATCCGGCCATTTATCGGGAACTGATCCGCCGCTATGACCTGGCTCCGGAGAGATGCGTCTTTATTGATGACCTGCGGTCCAACCTGGAGCCGGCAGAAAAGCTGGGGTTCCGGACGATCCTTTTCCAGTCCCAGGAACAGGCCGAAAGGGACCTGGACGGACTGCTTCTCTGATCCCCGGGAATCAGGTTCCATATATTCTTTCACGCCTTTTACAGGTGCCCGGTCTTTCAGGGACAGGCAGGAGGTCTTCAGCGGCCTCTGCCTGTCCCTTTCTGCTTCCATTCCCTTCCGCTGCCCTCTCCTCCCGGTCCTATCCCCTGTCGGTCCCATTTCTCTCCTGCCAGCCCCCTGCCTCTTTCGTCAGTGAGCTCTCAGACCATGACGATTCAGTGAGGGGGCATAATAATATTCTTTACGCCACCTCCCTATACAGACAGTGAGCTCACAGCTCACACTGGTCCCCCGCTCACATGCGTCCCTCAGGGCTTATTCCGCGTCCGTACCCCCTCACTGTATAGTCAGTGGGCTCTCAGCCCATGACGATTCAGTGAGGGGGCAGATGATTTCTTCTGCTGACAGGGAAAGGGCCCCGGACCCGCTGCCGCGGATCCAGGACCCTTTCTTCTTTGCTGTTCTCTTTGTGTATTGGTATCTTTTGGTTTATCTCTGCTGCTGTCTGTTGTCTCCTGGCGCCTGCCGCTGTCTGTTGTCTCCTGGCGCCTGCTGCCTGTTATCTCTTGCAGACTGATGTTTGCTGCTGTCTCTTACAGCCTTCCGCCCTGTCCTGCCGGTTTACTCTGTACGGCCTTTCTGACTTTTTCTGTCTGTCCTGCCAGGCCTCCCGGCATTCTTATTCCTGTCTGTTCTCCCTGGCCTTTGTCAGCCGGATGGCCGCCCGGTACATCCTGGTGGCGTTGATCTCCAGCTGCTTTCTTGTGACCTTTCCTTCCTTCAGGCCCCTGAGGAGATCCTCATACTGGCCCTTGCTGCCCGGCATGACCACGTCTCCGCCCGCTGCCGCGATCTTATAGGAGAGAGGGCCAGGATACCGGCAGTCCTTATGCATCATGTCGATGATCCAGTCGGTCATGACGATCCCGGTAAAGCCGTACTCGGCCCTGAGGACATCCTCGACAAGGCCCCTGTGCTCGGAGGTATGGGTCCCGTTCAGGAGGTTGTAGGAGGTCATGACCGCCTCGGGAGAAGCCTCCCGGACGCAGATGCCGAAGCCCTTCAGGTAGATCTCCCTCATGGTCCTTTCCGATACCAGGGAATTGTTCCCGTAGCGGTTGTGCTCCTGGTTGTTGGCGGCGTAGTGCTTGATGGTGACCCCGCATCCCGGACAGGCCTGGACGCCCTTTGTCAGGGCGGCGGCCATCTTTCCGGACAGAAGGGGATCCTCGGAATAGTATTCAAAGTTCCGGCCGCAGAGGATATTGCGGTGGATATTCATGGCAGGAGCCAGCCAGTAGTCCACGCCGAAGGCCTCCATCTCCGTTCCCACGATGCTGCCCAGCTTCCTGGCCGCCCGGACATTGAAGGTCTGGGCCAGGGCCGTGGCGATGGGGATCATGGTGCAGTCCTGGGCATAGACCTCTTCTCCCCTTCTGACCTTTCTTTCCATCAGGCTAAAGAGGATCTCCAGGGGCTTTGTCATGGAATCGGCAAACAGGGCCTTCATGTCATTGCCCAGGGCCTGGATCCTGCCCTTTTTATCGATGACATACCTGCGGGCGATCCGAAGGCCGGCTGGCCCGTCCGCCGTCACCATGACGGGAAAGCCCTTGTCGACCAGATCGGCCGTAAAGTCTCCCGCCGCCCCGGCCACCTTGAGGCTCTGGCTGCCGACGATGCTGAAGGGGTTCTTCCCGAAGGACCCGATCCCGATCCGGCAGAGCTCTTCATCCGTCAGGCCCTCCGCGAAGGGATCGGTCTCATGGACCCTGCCGTAGAGGACCTCCTCCGTCTCAAAGGCGGCGGGGTCCGCGGCAAGGACCGGCACGGCCGGGCCGCCGGCCTCTGTCCCCTCTTCAGGATCCGCTGACCGGGCCCTGGCCTCCGGACCGGGCTTCCAGTCCTCGAAGCCGCAGTCTCCCAGGACGTTCCTGGCCCTGCGGACTGTGACCGTTTCAGGGAGGAAGACCTTCCCGATGACCCTGGTATTCCTGCTGGAATTGCCCAGCCGGACCGCATAGGTCCCCTCCTCCAGGATATAGGAGGCCGTCTCCGTATCATAGGAGGCCAGCTCGTCCAGGCCAAAGGTAAGGATGACATGGCAGGACTCTCCGGGGGCCAGCTCCCTGGTCTTGGCAAAGGCCGCCAGGGCCTGCATGGGCTGGTCCAGCTTTCCTTCCGGAACGGAGACATAGGCCTGGACCACCTCCTTGCCCCTGAAGGACCCGGTGTTGGTCACCCGGGCTCTGATCCGGATCTCTTTCCCTTCCATGGAGATCTCCTCTTCCCCGATGGCAAAGCTGGTATAGGAGAGGCCGAAGCCGAAGGGGAACATGGGGGCCTTGCCCACGGAATCAAAGTAGCGGTAGCCCACATAGATGCCTTCCCTGTAGGCGGTATCGTTCTCTTCCCCGAAGTCCCCGATGCCGCAGTAGTCCTCACAGGCCGCCCAGGTGGCGGAGAGCTTGCCGCTGGGATAGGACCTGCCCAGGAGAAGATCGGCCAGGACCAGGCCGGACATGGCTCCCAGCTGGGAAAAGAGGAGGATGTCCCGGATCCCCTCCAGGCCTGTCAGGTCCACAGCGCCGCCCGTATTGAGGACCAGGAGGAAGCGGTCATAATGGTCCCGGAGATAATTGATGTCCCGGATCTCCGTCCGGCTCAGCTTCACGTCTCCCGGAACGGGCCGTCTGTCATTGCCCTCTCCGGAGATCCTGGACAGGACATAGACGGCCGTATCCCCGGGATAGTCCAGGGAAAGGTCGTAGTCGGGCTCGGGCATGACAGCCCCCATCATCAGGAGGATGGAAGA
>CAMOUD010000220.1 GCA_946626215.1 uncultured Lachnospiraceae bacterium | reverse complement strand
TGGACCTGGACGAGAAAGGCAGGCCCATCCGCTGGAAGGTGGAGAACAGCTGGGGCAAGGACAGAGGGCAGGACGGCTTTTATGTCATGAGCGACGAGTGGTTCGGTGAGTTCTCCTATCAGATCCTTCTGGACCGGAAGTATTTTACGCCCGGACAGGCGGCGGCCTTTGACACGGAGCCCATCCTGCTGCAGCCCTGGGATCCCATGGGGAGCCTGGCTGCCTTTGAGCTTTAAGAAAAGGACACAGGAGACGCGTGCCGTGCAGCATGTGTCTCCTTTTTTTTCAGGCTTCCTGCTTCCGGACAAAGCAAAAACGGTTCCGGTGCCCGCGGGCATTGGATCAGATTCAGCCGCTGCAGAGGCAGAGAGAAAGAGTTGGAAAAGAAGATAAGAAAGCACAGAATCTTTGACAGACACACAGGCCTTGGCCTCTTCCTGATGATGATCGGCGGCCTTTTCCTGTCCCAGGTGGTCTTAGGTGGCCTGCTTTCCCTTGCGGTCATGCGGACCGGTCCTGACTTTCGGACCTCCCTGACTATGACTGCGGGATTTGGCGGCCTGCTCCTTCTGGCCTTTCATTATTTCTGGTTCACCCCGGAATATGACTGGCGGTATAAAAAAGAGAACATCCCTGCGGGCTTTAAGCTCCTTCTGCCCATCCTCGGCTACTGGGCCATTCTCTTTGGCATGTTCGGTTTTTTTGCCGGCCGTATCCCCTTTGGGCCCATCACCCTGACGCAGCTTTGTTCCGCAGCAGGAGCCGGCATGACGGAAGAGGTCGTTTACAGAGAGCTGCCCATCTCCTACATGGCCAGGCAGTGGAGGGATGAAAAGAAGATCCCCCTTATGGTCCTGATCCCGGGCCTTGTCTTTGGTCTGGTGCATCTGGGAAACGGTCTGTTTACCGGGAATGCGGCCGACTATCTGCTTCAGGCCGTCCTGTGCGTCTTTTTCGGGATCTTTTTCTCGGCCGTATATCTCAGGACCGGAAAGGTCCTGCCTGTGATCGTCATGCATGGCCTGCATGATATCCTGGTCCTTTCCGCCGCCTCTTATACCCCGGAGCTTCCGGATTCCGTCGCCGTTGTCTGGCTTGTCTGCGAAGGAGCCCTTGCCCTTTACGGCCTCTTCCTGATCCGGAAGGAAAAGAGGGTCCAGATCATGGCTCTCTGGGACAGGAAATGGAACCGGCAGGAAAGCGGCAGATAAAAAACGGACAATGGATGCCCGACAATCGGATGGTCCAGTATATCCACTGGTATTTTGAGGACCTGGACGGCATGGACCATCCCCTCGCCTCCCCTGCAGGAGCAGACTGAAAGGGCCTTCCCCGGATGCTGGTGATCTCCGCGGAATATGAGTCCCTGCGGGGGGAGGAAAAACTGTTTGCCGACAACATCCGAAAGATCCTGCACTGTAAATCAGAGATCAGATCAGGCAGGAACCTGGCACCGGGCCGCCGGCAAAGCAGCGGCCCGGTGCCAGGTCTTTTTTCAGCCTGTTACACGCCTGAAGTACAGGGTCAGGTCTTCGGGCGGGACCGTAAGGCCAGTCTCGAACCACCATTTGACGGATTCCATATAGGCGCTGCAGTAGAAGTGGAGGTAATACTCCTCCGGGACCCCCTTTTCCCTGGACTTTTCCAGGAGGCCCTCCTTTCGGATGAGAGACCCGAACTGAGTCTGAAAGTACCGCCAGAAAAGGTCCGCGCTCTCGCAGGAAAAGATCCGCGTATACCGCTTCCGGTCATCCCTCAGATGATAGAGGATGTGGGTCAGCATCCGGTCCGCCGTCCGTTCCCCGCCGGAGAAATCATGGCTGGTCTCGGAGGAGAGATGGTCATCAAAGACATGGGCAAAGAGCTTCCGGCAGGTGTAGTCCAGCAGGGAGTCTTTGGTCTCGAAATGGGCATAAAAGGTGCTCCGGCCGATGTCGGCCCTGTCAATGATATCCTGAACCGTGATTTGCTCATAGCGTTTTTCCGCCAGCAGGGCTTCAAAGGCGGAAAGGACTGCCGCCCGGGTCTTTTGCTGTCGTCTGTCCATCTTTTTCCTTTCCGAACATTTTCCGGGAAATGTTCCGTAACGTACAAAGCCGTCCATCTGATTCTGGGCATGGAACCTGTTTCAAGCATATCATGCAGAATGTAAGTTATGGAACACTATGTTCGATAAAGAAGGGAGCTTTGTTTTGCAGCCTGTATTCTATGCCATTGCCGCTGCCGTTCTCTATGCCCTGATGACCCCCATTGCCAAACTGCTCCAGATCCAGACTCCGCCGGTCCTGGAGGCCGGTCTCCTTTATCTGGGGGCCGGAATCGGCATGAGCGTCATCTATATGATCCAGAAGGGGAGGGGAGTTCCCGCCTCCAGGCCCCCCATCAGCCGGACGGACGCAAGGTATGTCCTGGCCATGATCGTCCTGGATATGCTGGCCCCCATCCTTCTTTTACTGGGCCTGACCCTCTGCAGCCCGGAGACGGTCTCCCTTCTCAACAACTTTGAGATCGTGGCTACCACCCTCCTGGCGGTCCTTTTCTTTCATGAAAGGGCCGGAAAAAGGCTCCTGACAGCCATCGGCCTGATCACCCTCTCCTGCATCCTCCTGTCTCTGGACCAGGAGGGCGCCTTCCGTCTCTCGCCCGGCGCCGTTTTCGTGCTCCTGGCCTGTGTCTGCTGGGGGTTGGAGAACAACTGCACCAGCAGCCTCTCGGAGAAGGACACCCGGCAGATCGTTATCATAAAGGGCCTTGGGTCGGGAAGCGCCTCCCTGATCCTGTCCCTCCTGATCCGGGAGCCGGCGGCGGACCCGGTCTCCTGCCTCCTGGTCATGGTCCTTGGCTTTTTGTCCATTGGACTCAGCGTATACTTTTATGTCCTGGCCCAGAGCCGGATCGGGGCGGCCAGGACCAGTGCCTTTTATGCCGTTGCTCCCTTTATCGGCGTCTTTTTGTCCCTCGTCATCTTTCGGAAGCTCCCCGGCCGTTTGTTCTGGCTGGCCCTCATGATCATGGCGGCCGGCGTCTATACCAGCGTGCAGGATACCATGACAGAGGAGAGAATGAGAGAAAAAGCGGAGAACGTCTCATACTAAGACATTTTTATGTTTTGCGGATTGAATGGCTTCGGGCAAAAGGATATCTTTAAATCAGACGCACACAATTAAAAAGCACACAACTGTTTTGGCGCTGTTTGCAGGGAGGAGGCGGATCTGTTTGAGTTCCGTCCGGAAGAGCCGTATACAAAGGAAGATCTGGACGATACCGTCAAGGACTGCCGCAGCAGCCTGAAGATGGCAGATGAAGCCTGCCGGCCCGTCATTCCGGGCCGCATGGAAGATATGGACAGGTATGATACAATACTGCTGGGCGTCCCCATCTGGTGGGGCCGGCGGCGCGGAGAAGGCGGCGGACCATATCCGCGGCATTGTCGGCGAGGGCGTCCG
>CAMOUD010000219.1 GCA_946626215.1 uncultured Lachnospiraceae bacterium | reverse complement strand
ACTTCTGGCGGGTTCACTTCCGCGTAAGCAGTTGAAAATTGTAACTGGATGGC
The DNA here is from genome assembly GCA_946626215.1 of uncultured Lachnospiraceae bacterium. Taxonomy (GTDB): domain Bacteria; phylum Bacillota; class Clostridia; order Lachnospirales; family Lachnospiraceae; genus CAG-791. Next base: position 3,476 of record CAMOUD010000219.1, on the reverse strand, counting down.
TGGCATTCCATGAAGAAGAAGCATATAAGGCGTGGAACCTTGCAGTGAAAGGCGAGCATTTTGACAAAATTCCGCCTATGAATTGAGGTGATTTGAGTGTATATTCTGGATGATATTTGCTATGCCGGCGAGCTTCAGGAGGGTATCAAAGTCTCAGAGGTCAAGGCTTTGCGCGGCGGAATGTTGCTTGTGACATTCTCAACAGGGGAAAAGCGGCTGTTCGACACCACTCTGCTGCAGGGTTCAGCATTTGCGCCGCTTGCGGATGAAAGGATTGTTATGAATCCCGTTTTATGTCATGGTGTAATAACATGGAATAATGGAGAAATCGATATCGCTCCGGAAACAGTTTATAAGTATAGTTATGCTTATGACAGCATGGCTATTTGATGAGTGAGTAAGGCGGTCATGCGGGCAGGGAGAACCTCCTGCCCCTCATGAGCCCGGAGCACGCGGACATCGCGGACGTGGTCAGGGTCTGCAGGGCCTCCGACCTGGGGTGCCGGCTCTACTATGACATGCCCGGCGAGCATCTGGTCTGCACCGTAGAATAAACTGAAAAGAAAAGGATGCAAAGGCGCCCGTCCCGGACTGTATGAAAGCATGCGGTCCGGGACGGGCGCCTTTTTCGGACCGGTCGGGAGAAGGGCTGTCCGCCGGCAAAAGTCCCCGGAAACGATTTTTTCGTCTCCGGGGACTTTTTCTGTGCTTTGTTTAGTTTTTTGGGGACCGGAAAGCCCTTCAGAGAAGCTGTTCCAGGACCTGGGCGACGCCGCTTTCCTCACAGCTTCCCGTGACCAGGTCAGCGGCCTCTCTGACTTCCTCCGGCGCGTTCTCCATGGCGGCGCCGACGCCGGCCTTCCGGAGCATGGAGATGTCGTTGAGACCGTCTCCGATGGCAAGGACCTGGCTCCTGCCAAGGCCCAGCCGGGCGGCCAGGGCCATCAGGGCGTCCCCCTATGCCGGGGAGCTTGCCTCCGGAACAAAGACAGAGGCGGAAGCGGCGGCCGGGGCCATGATCGAAAAGATCCACGCCCTGGGCTGCAGGGCAGGGATCTCGGTCAAACCTGAAACGCCTGTGGAGGTCCTCTTCCCGCTCCTGGCAGACCTGGACCTGGTCCTGGTGATGACGGTGGAGCCCGGATTCGGGGGACAGAAGTCTATTCCGGCTTCCACGGACCGGATCCGGAGGCTGCGCCTGGAAGCGGAAAAGGTCAATCCCGCCCTTAAGATCGAGGTGGACGGAGGCATCAAGACCGATAACGTCCATGTCGTTCTGGAGGCCGGGGCGGACCTGATCGTGGCCGGCAGCGCCGTCTGCGGCAGCGACGTCCTGGGGCAGACCCGGATCAGGCAGACGGGGATTGACTGGAAGCGGACGGAGGAGGCCGGATCAGAAGAGGATCTCTGCCAGGGCGCCGCCCGCGGGGACCTGGAGGCTGAAGAGGGTCCCGTCCTTCCGCAGGGGGACTTCCTCTCCATTCACCAGTACGCGGATACCCTTTTTTTCGGAGCCAAAGGAGAAGGTGCCGCCGCAGGTCAGGTCTGCCAGGATCCGGTCTTCAAAGGTCCGGACTCTTCCGATGCCGGCGCCGGCGATGTAGCGGTCCGTCATGCCGATCAGGGCCACATCCTCTCCGGCGGGGACCAGCTGGAGGAGGCGGACGCTCCGGCCTTTCATGGAAAGGGGATAAGGCGCTTCCTCTGTCAGGGGCGTCAGGGTCTTTTCCTGCCTGTCATAGACCAGCCAGGAGGCGGGGGCGTCCTTCCCTGTCAGGGCAGGGATGTCGGACAGGGACAGGGCTCCCTTCCGGATCTGATTGCCGGCCCCGGTAAAGCAGCCCGCGTAATAGTGGGATCCGGCCCTGGACCAGACCTTGAGGATGCCTCCGGTCTCCAGGGCGTTTTTGGTCAGGCAGTCCAGGGTGGGGACGCCGGGCTCCTCGCAGACCAGCAGGGTCCCGTCCTCCCGGGTCAGGCGGGAGAGGACCTCCCGGTCTCCCCGGCCCGCGGCGTCGCTGCAGTAGACAGGGCCGCCGGACAGGGCCCGGAGGATGGCGCTGTTCTCCGCCTCCTCATGCCGGCTCCAGAACATGTCCCAGTCGCAGACAAAGAGCCTGCCCTGGAAGAGGGAGTTGTAGACGTTCTGGAGGATGTGCTCATAGAGGCTCCCCTCCTCCAGGGGCCGGTAGTCGTCGGAAGACCGGGTGACGGCGGAGGCGGTCCTGGCATAGCAGGTCTCGGGGGACATGCCCATGCAGTTGATCAGGTTCCCGCCGAAGTTCAGGAAGACGGAGGCCTCCAGGCCTTCGTGGAGGGCCCGGAGAGGGGCTTCCTCTTCCCCGCAGCCGTGGAGGAGCTGGACGAAGGTGCTCTGGTTGTCCACCTTGACAAAGTCCACGCCCTGGCGGCGCAGGTAGGAGTGCCAGGTGTTCCAGAAGCCGAAGGCCGCCTCCCGGGTGGGCTTTACGGAGATCTTGCCGCCGGGATAGGTCATGCAGTATTCCTTCAGGGCCATATGGGCGGGGGAGTCCGGAGTCAGGCCGTTCCAGTAGCCCTCAAAGGCCTGCCAGACGCCGACCCATCGGACATGGTACTTTTCCTTGAGGACCCGGATGGTATGGGCAAGGCCCCGGGGGAACTTTTCGGGATCCGCGTCCAGGCCGGACAGGGTCTCCGTCACCTGGTCCGTCAGGGACCAGCCGTCGTCAATGAGGACCCAGGGGACCTGGATGCCCATCTCCCGGAAGGATTCCATCCGGGCAAAGAGGGCCTCCTCCGAGACGTCCCGGTGGAGAGAGTCCCAGGAGCACCAGCCCAGGCTCCCGGCAATGGGAGGCAGGGCCTTTTCCTCCCGGAGGAGGAAGGCGTCTCCCATCAGGGACCTGGCCAGGCGGACGCACCGGTCCATGAGACCATAGGGATCGGGCCCTTCCCCGGCGATCAGGACGGGGGCGGACAGGGCCCATTCCCCGCCCCGGAGGGCGCGGAGGGTCAGGCGAAGGGACCCGCCGGTCCCGGACAGGTCGGCCCGGACCCGGTCCGTGGTCAGGGGGAGGAGGACCTGCCAGGCATCCTGCTTTTTGATGATCAGGAACTGGGTCCTGTCCGGGACCTGGTCAAAGGTCTTTCCAAAGGCAGGCCTGGTCCACCAGACCTTGTGCTGGTAGTCGGCCAGGAAGGAGACGGCTTTATCGGATCCGTCCTCTTCCGGAGTCAGGGCAAGGTCCAGGAAGGGACCCGCGGGCAGCTCGTTCCACCAGTCCCAGTCGGAGAGGGTGTTCTTAATAGAGGCGGAGAAGGACAGAAGGGTCAGGCCTTCCCTGGAGGAAAGGTCCAGGCTTACTGTAAGATCTCCCTCTGCGGCCTGAAAGGCGCCCCGGCCCTGAAGGGCGGGGACCGGGAGAACAAGGTCCGGAAGTCTGGTGGTATGGATGATTGCCTGGTCGATTTTCAGCATGGCGGTCCTCCTTGAT
>CAMOUD010000218.1 GCA_946626215.1 uncultured Lachnospiraceae bacterium | reverse complement strand
TCTGGCCGCATTCACCCACGCCCAAGCAGTTAACTGCATGGACGTGGTACCCTGCTGGTACCCTGCGGCGGTAATGGAAGGCGTTTTCTCATATGGCAGGGAAGACGGGCTTATGATAAGATAGAAATGACGGGCATGGCCTGCGGAAATCATTGGATGGCATAGAGAGGTTTGATTTTTTATGAAGTATGATTATCTGGTAGTCGGTTCCGGTCTGTTCGGCGCGATCTTCGCCCATGAGGCCAAGGCAAAGGGCAAATCTGTCCTGGTCATTGACAGGCGGCCCAACATCGCCGGCAATGTCTATACAGAGGATGTGGAGGGCATCCATGTGCACAAGTACGGGGCCCATATCTTCCACACCAACAACAAAAAGGTCTGGGACTATATCACGCAGTTCGCGGTCTTCAACCGCTTTACCAATTCCCCTGTAGCCAACTATAAGGGCGAGCTTTACAGCCTTCCCTTCAATATGTATACCTTCAACAAGATGTGGGGCGTCATCACCCCCCAGGAGGCAGAGGCCAAGATCGCCGAGCAGCGGGAAGCCGCCGGCATCAGGGAGCCCCGCAACCTGGAGGAGCAGGCCATCTCCCTGGTGGGCACCGACATCTATGAGAAGCTGGTCAAGGGCTATACCCAGAAGCAGTGGGGCCGTCCCTGCGATCAGCTCCCGGCCTTCATCATCCGCCGTCTCCCGGTCCGCCTGACCTTTGACAACAACTATTTCAACGCCCTTTATCAGGGCATTCCGATCGGCGGCTATACAAAGATGGTGGAGAACCTTCTGGAGGGCATCGAGGTCCGTCTGAATACAGACTACCTGGAGGACAAGGAAGCTCTGGATGCCCTGGCTGACAGGGTCATCTATACCGGCCCCATCGACGCCTATTTCGGCTATAAGCTGGGCTACCTGGAATACAGGAGCGTCCGCTTCGAGAACGAGCTTCTGGACATCCCCAATTTCCAGGGCAACGCCGCCGTCAACTACACGGACGCCGAGACTCCCTGGACCCGGATCATCGAGCACAAGTGGTTCGAGTTCGGCAAGGACGATCAGGGGAACGACCTGCCCAAGACCGTCATCAGCCGGGAGTACAGCTCCGAGTGGAAGCCGGGCGATGAGCCCTACTATCCGGTCAACGATGAAAAGAACGGCGCCCTGTACCAGCAGTACAAGGCTCTGGCAGACCAGGAGACCAGGGTCGTCTTCGGCGGCCGTCTGGGCGAGTACAAGTATTACGACATGGACGCTGTCATCGCGTCCGCTCTGGCCTGCTGCGAAAGAGAGCTGGGCTGACAGGCATGAAAGCGGGGGACAGGATGGCCGGCCTGAAGGGACCGGTCCTCCTGTCCCCCTTATCTGCCCCTGACCGGCAGGGCCGGACCGGTTCTGCCACCTGCCCCTACCGGCCTTTTCCGTCTGTTTCCCGGCCCGGTTTATTCTTTTTTTTCTTGAACTTGCGGGGGCAGATGGATATACTTTACATACTGCAAATCAAATCAGGCCCTGCGGGCCTTCAGGTCCGCGCCGGGGCGAAGGCAGAGAAGAAAAAACGAGCAGACACTCTTTTATAGATATGGAGGCATGATATGTGCGGAATTGTCGGATATATAGGTAAGAAGCAGGCGGCTCCCATCCTGCTGGACGGCCTGTCCAAGCTGGAGTACAGGGGCTATGATTCGGCCGGCCTGGCCGTCCGGGACGGGGAAAAGGACCCGGTGGTGGTCAAGGCCAAGGGCAGGCTCAAGGACCTGTCCGACAAGACGGCGGAAGGCACCACCGTCTTCGGCTGCTGCGGCATCGGCCACACCCGCTGGGCGACCCACGGCGAGCCCTCTGAGAACAATGCCCATCCCCATGTCTCCGACGGCATGAACGTGGTGGGCGTCCACAACGGCATTATCGAGAACTACCAGGAGCTCAAGGCCAAGATGATCCGCAAGGGCTACTCCTTCTATTCCGATACCGATACCGAGGTCGCCATCAAGACCGTGGACTATTACTACAGAAAGTATGGGGTAGGTCCCATCGACGCTCTGGCCAAGACCATGGTCCGCGTCCGGGGCTCCTATGCCCTGGCAGTCATGTTCAAGGACTATCCGGGCGAGATCTTCGTGGCCCGCAAGGACAGCCCCATGATCATCGGCCTGGGCGAGGACGAGACCTATGTGGCCTCCGACGTGCCCGCCATCCTCAAGTACACCCGGAAGGTCTACTACATCGGCAACCTGGAGATGGCCCGTCTGTCTGCCGGCCAGGTCACCTTCTACAACCTGGACGGCGATACCGTGGAGAAGCCCCTGACCGAGATCACCTGGGACGCGGAAGCGGCTGAAAAGGGCGGCTACGAGCACTTCATGATGAAGGAGATCCATGAGCAGCCCAAGGCCATCCTGGATACCATCAATTCCGTGGTCCGCTTCGCCGACGGCACTGCCAGCGACGGAAGGACCGTGGCAGGCAAGGCTTCCATCGACCTGTCCTCCGTGGGCCTGACCGACGAGGAGATCAGAAAGTTCCGCCAGATCCACATCGTGGCCTGCGGGTCCGCCTACCATGTGGGCATAGCCGCCCAGTATGTCATCGAGGACCTGGCCGGCGTACCGGTCAGGGTGGAGCTGGGAAGCGAATTCCGCTACAGGACTCTCCTTCTGGATCCCGACGATCTGGTGGTCATCATCAGCCAGTCCGGCGAGACCGCCGATTCCCTGGCGGCCCTGAGAGAGTCCAAAGAAAAGGGCGTCAGGACCCTGGCCATCGTCAACGTGGTGGGATCCTCCATTGCCAGAGAAGCCGACTATGTCTTCTATACCATGGCCGGCCCCGAGATCGCCGTGGCGACCACCAAGGCCTACTCCGCCCAGCTGGTCTCCTGCTACATCCTGGGCATCCAGTTCGGTCTCGTCAGAGGGACCCTTTCCCAGGAAAAGGCAGACCGTCTGATCCAGGAGCTGAGCACCCTGCCCGGCAAGATCGCCCGGATCCTGGAGGACAAGGAGAGGCTCCAGTGGTTCGCGTCCAAGCTGTCCCCCGCCCATGACATCTTCTTCCTGGGCAGAGGCCTGGACTACGCCATCTGCATGGAGGGATCCCTGAAGATGAAGGAGATCTCCTACGTCCACTCCGAAGCCTACGCGGGCGGCGAGCTCAAGCACGGGACCATCTCCCTGATCGAAGAGGGCACCCCTGTCATCGGCGTCCTGACCCAGAAGGACCTGATCGAAAAGACCATCTCCAACATGGTCGAGGTGGGAAGCCGGGGCGCTTACCTGATGGGCCTGACCACCAACGGCAACTTCAGCATCGAGGACCAGGCGGACTTCACCTATTACATCCCCAGGACGGATGAGCACTTCACCCCCAGCCTGGCGGTGGTCCCCCTCCAGCTCCTGGGCTACTATGTGGCCTGCGCGAGGGGCCTGGACGTGGACAAGCCCAGGAACCTGGCCAAGTCCGTGACCGTGGAATAATACGAACCTGTCCCTTCACCGGAGCCGGAAGTCCTGGACTTCCGGCTCCTTTTTTCCG
>CAMOUD010000217.1 GCA_946626215.1 uncultured Lachnospiraceae bacterium | reverse complement strand
CCTGGGGACCCTCTGGGGAAAGAGCGTTGCCACGGTCTATATCCGGACCTCCCGCTATACCCACGAGTTTGTCGACGCCAGCGACTTCTTCACCGTCAGCTTCTATCCGGAGGCGTATAAGAAGGTACTGGGCGTCCTGGGCGCCAGGTCCGGCAGGGACATGGACAAGATGCGTGAAAGCGGCCTGACCCCCGTCTTTCTGGAGGAGGGCGTGACCTTCCAGGAGGCCGAGGTGACCCTGGTCTGCAGAAAGCTCTACAGACAGACCATGGACCTGGCCGCCATGCCGGAAGAGGTCAGGAAGGGCTATTATGAGAAGGACGCGGTCCACGACATGTATATCGCGGAGGTCGTAAGGATCCTCCGGTGAACAGCAAGAAACAGGAAGACTGACAGAAAGAGAGCACCATGAGAATCTACCAGTCGCTGATCTTTGATCTGGACGGGACCCTGACAGAATCCGGTCCCGGCGTCATGAATTGCGCGGACTATGCCCTGAAGTCCCTGGGCATCACTATAGAGCCCTTTGAAAGGCTCCGGTGCGTGGTGGGGCCTCCCCTGGGGGATTCCCTGCGCCGCTTCGGGGTGCCTGAGGACCAGATCGAGGAAGGGATCCGGCTCTTCCGGAAGCAGTACGCCGAGACCGGCAAGTGGCAGAACCGGCCCTATCCCGGGATCCATGCTCTCCTGGACAGGTGCCGGCAGGCAGGCTTTTCCCTTTATGTGGGGACCTCCAAGCCGGAGCCCCTGGCCATGCAGATCATGGAGAAGTACGAGCTTTCCTCTTACTTTGACAGAATCTGCGGATCTGCCTGGGACCATTCCCGGGAGACCAAGGAGGACGTCCTCCTTTACCTCATGCGGGAGGTGGGGGCCGAGCGTCCCGTCATGATCGGGGATACCATCTATGACGTGGAGGGCGCGGTCCGGGCCGGCATGCCTGCCATAGGCGTCGCCTGGGGCTACGGAGTCCCGGAGGATATGAGAAGGGCCGGCGCGGAGGCCATTGCCCGGGACATGGACGAGCTCTTCCGGCTGGTCAGCCGGGAGGAATGAGACAAAGGAACAAAAGATCCCTGCAGGGCGGCATCGGAGAGGATCCGATGCCGCCTTTCCGGTTTCCGGATGACAATGGAAAAGAATCCATGGAAAAGAATCCATGGAAGGAATCCAGGGAAAGGATCCACAAAAGGATTCCGCGGAAAGTATGGTACACTTATCTTACCCGGGGCGGATACAGGGTCCGGCCCCGGGCCGCAGGAGGGAGAAAAGGATGAAAGCACTGATCATACCGGACGTGCACTTAAAGCCCCGCATGTTTACGGACGCGGGAAGGCTTCTGGACCAGGGAGCCGCCGACCGGGCCCTCTGTCTCATGGACCTGGCGGATGACTGGAACCAGCAGTTCAACCTGGACCTCTATGAAAAGACCTATGACGCGGCCATCCGGTTCGCCGGACAGTATCCGGATACCCTCTGGTGTCTGGGGAACCACGACCTTTCCTATGTCTGGAACCGGAGAGAATCGGGCTATTCCATCTTTGCCCCCAGGCTGGTCAATGAAAAGATGAGAAAGCTCCGGGAGGCCCTCAGGGACCCCGGTCAGATGGCCTATGTCCACCGGATCGACCGGGCCCTCTTTTCCCACGGAGGACTGGCAGATCCCTTTGTCAGGTGGTACGTGAAAGACGCGGACCAGGCCGGGATCGACCGGGTCCTGGAAAGGATCAATGCCCTGGAGGCAGGAGATATGTGGGACGATATGTCGCCAATCTGGCTCCGTCCCCAGGTCGAGAGGGTCTCCCTTTTCAGGGAAGAAGAATATCTCCAGGTGGTGGGACATACGCCTGTAAAGAAGATCACGAGAAGGGGGAACCTGGTCTCCTGCGACGTGTTCTCCACGGACCGGAAAAGACGCCCCATAGGGACCAGGGAGTATCCCCTGGTGGACACCCTGACCTGGGAGGTCACAGGGCTTCCGGCCCCGGAGTGAGAGAATAGTGAGGGAATCAGGAAAAAAGATAAAGGGAGAGAAGAAAAGATGGGAAGGATCAGGCTGAAGGGACTGCCAAATACCAGGGAACTGGGCGGCATGGTCATGGAGAACGGGGCCGAGATCCGGAAGGACCGGCTGATCCGGAGCGGGGCCCTGGGCCATATCCTGCCGGAAGACCTGGAGATCCTGAAGGGCCACGCCCTTTCCCTGATCGTGGACTTCAGGACTAGCCAGGAGATCGAAGAGAATCCGGACCGCCCCTGTCCGGGCATAGACTATCTCCGGATCCCCATCATTGAGGACATGGAGATGGGCCTCTCCCGGGAAAAGTCCCTGGACGACGTCCTCTTCAGCGGACAGGTCCCCTTTATGAAGAACGAGGAGACCGCCGCGGCGTTCATGAAGGGGATCTACCGGAACTTTGCTTCCAGTCCCTTTTCCCAGAAGCAGTACGCGAAGTTCTTTGACCTCCTCGCCTCCCGGGAGGAGGGAGCGGTCCTCTTTCACTGCACCGCCGGCAAGGACCGGGCGGGCTTTGCCGCGGCCATGCTCCTGGAGGTCCTGGGGGCTTCCCGGGAGACTGTCATGGAGGATTATATGGCCACCTCTCTTTATCTCAAGGAGATGACGGAGGCCCTGCTGGAGCGGAAGGCCCCCAAGGAAGTCCGGAGCCGGGACTTTGACGCCGCCTTTATGGCCGCCATGGGGACCAGAAGGGAATACCTGGCAGCCATCTATGAGTATGCCGGGGAGGTCTGGGGCTCCTTTGACACCTACCTGGAAAAGGCCATCGGACTGACAGAGGATAAGAGGGAAAGGCTCCGGGACCTGTATCTGGCCTGAGCAGAACAGAGGGGGCTGGAAAAAGAATGGAACCTGTTCCGGACGCTTTGGGATCCGGAGAAAAATGCAGGCCATGCGTATACTGGGACCTGCAGGAGACGGAGGGTCTGATCAGGCGGACGCGTATAAAAGAGCGGGCCGGACTATGAGTCGGAGCGACCGGCGTAAATTTCCGCAGAAGTGAGTCAGGAGACAGAAATAAAGGGATCAGAAAGCCCTGCCCGCGGAAGGCGCTTCCGCGGGCAGGGCCTCGTTGGCTCATTTGATTCCGGATGAGAAGGGCGGCCGGGGAGGGCTCCCCGCCTGATGGAGCTGATTCCGGGGGAATCAGTCCCACCACCAGTAGTAATCGTCCTCCATGACCCAGCCCCCGGCAGCCAGATCAAAGTTCTTGATCTTGACGTCCTTGGCAGGAATGTCAAAGTCCAGATATTTGGTGGCCCAGGGCTTCATGTTGAGGTTGTAGTTCTTAAAGGTGTGGGAAGCAATGACCTTGCCGGTCTTTTTGTCCTTGAATTTCAGAGAGATCCACTCGAAATACCTGGCATGGACAGAATCATAGTTCCAGGCGGCCAGTCGGACATGGAGCTTGCCGTTCTTGTAGTAGAGCCGGTTCACCGCGTAGACGATCTCATTGTATTCCCAGGACATCTTTTTTACCGCTTTCACATCCTTGCCGCAGTAGACGTTGTCCCTTACCGTGACCTTGAAGGTGGCCTTCTTTTTGCC
>CAMOUD010000216.1 GCA_946626215.1 uncultured Lachnospiraceae bacterium | reverse complement strand
CGGACGCCCTCGCCGACAATGCCGCGGATATGGTCCGCCGCCTTCTCCGCGCCGCTGGCAGCGGAGGTGCAGAAGGGAATGATCGTCTTGCCCTGCAGGTCATAGGCCTCCAGGAAGGTATCAATGATGCCGGGCTCCCGGCCCCACCAGATGGGGAAGCCCAAGATGATTGTATCATACCTGTACATATCTTCCACGCGGCGCAGGACGGCGGGCCGGGCAGACGGAACTCTCTTCCATCTGCCCGGTCCGTGTTCAGGCACCCTCCTCATCCAGGGTGTCCTGCACACTGATACAAACGCCGGCCGCCATGATCATCAGGGCCAGCCAGAACAGGCGGCCGGGGAGCTTCCGGAAGATGACGAGGGACAAAAAGACTCCGATAAAGGGAGCCACCGCGTAAAAGGCGCTGGTCCTGGCCGCCCCGATCCGGCTCTGGGCCAGGACATACAGATAGACGCTGAGACCGATGGACAAAAAGCCCAGGACCATGACCTGGAAACAGGCGGCCATTCCGGGGCCCTGCTCCCGGATCAGGAGAGACAGGACCAGGGAAGCGGAGCCCGACCCCAGGCCCTTCAGGATGACGATCTGCCGGGTATCCTTTTCCGAAAGACTGCTGGTGCAGTTGTTCTCCAGTCCCCAGCAGACACAGGCCAGGAGCACGAAAAGGGCGCCGGGCGAGAACCGAAGAGCCCCCTCCTGGTCCAGGGACAGGAGGACGCAGGACAGAGTGATCAGGCCGATGGCCGCAAGGAGCCTCCTGCCGGCCCTTTCATGAAAGAACAGGACAGCCAGAAACGTGGTGGCCGCGATCTCAAAGTTGTTGAGGAGGGAGACCGTCTCCGGGGCGCACAGGGTCAGGCCCAGCAGGAGCAGGATGGGGGCCAGCATGTCCAGGACGATCATGGCAAGAATGAACCTTCTGTCCTCTCTCCCGACAGAGGGCCTAGTCCGGGGAATACCTATCCCCTTCTGGACCAGATAGATGACGCTCATGCCGATACCGGCTCCCAGATAGAGAAGGCCGGCCTCCAGGACCGGAGGCGTCCGGAGCTGGAGCAGCCTGGCAATGGGCGTCATCAGGGCATAGAGGACAGCGGCGGCAATGGCATAGAAGATGGGTCTCAAAACAGGGCTTCCTTTTTTATTGAACATTTTGTTCCGTAACTTACACACTGCATGATATACTTGTAAAAATCCTCCTGCCCAGAACCAGTTCGGAGGCTTTGTACGTTACGGAACATTTTCCGGAAAATGTTCGGAAAGGAAAAAGATGGACAGACGACAGCAAAAGACCCGGGCGGCGGTCCTTTCCGCCTTTGAAGCCCTGCTGGCCCAAAAGCGGTATGAACAGATCACCGTCCAGGATATCATCGACCGGGCCAATATCGGCCGGAGCACCTTTTACGCCCATTTTGAGACCAGGGACTCCCTGCTGGACTACACCTGCCGGAAGCTCTTCGCCCACGTCTTTGACGATCACCTCTCTTCCGAGACCAGCCATGACTTTTCCGGCGGGGAAAGGACTCCGGACCGGATGCTGACCCATATCCTCTATCACCTGAAGGATGACCGGAAGCGGTATGCGCGGATCTTTGCCTGCGAGAGCGCCGACCTCTTCTGGCGCTACTTTCAGACCCAGTTCGAGGGCCTCATCCGGAAGGAGGGACTTCTTTCAAAAGCCAGGGAAAAGGACGTTCCGGAGGAGTATTACCTCCACTTCTACTGCAGCGCCTATATGGAAACGGTCAAATGGTGGTTCCGGGAAGACCTTGCGGTCTCTCCCGAAGACCTGACACTCTACTTCCGGCGGGTAACAGGCTGAAAAACCGACGGCACCGGTCCGCCATGGATGACTCAGAAGAGATGCTGACCAAGATCGCCCTGGAGCATTCCGATGCAGACGGCTTGTTCGCCGAATCGCAGCGGCTTACCATGCAGTGCGTCCGCGTGTTCTCAGGTCTCGGCTGCCGCATTCCTTCCGACATCCGCATGATCGGCTATGGGAATCCCTGCTTTGTCGACTATAGTTTTCCCATGCTGACCATCATCCGGGAAAACATTCAGGAGCTGGCCCGGAAAACGATTTCCTGCCTGGTCGATGAGATCGAAAAGGGAGGCGGAGAAAAAAAGATATTCTGGTCCCGGTCGCTCTGGAAATGCATGAAACGACATAAAGAGAAGGCCTGCCCCGTTCCCGGGAGAAAACTCCCGAAGAAAGGCGGCAGGCCTTCATTCTTTTTATCTGTTCCTTTATGCCCGATTCCACTTCCTGTCCCAGAGGGCCAGGATCTCCGCTCTCTTTTCCTTCCGGATCAGGAAAAGTCCGTAGACGGCCAGGAGGCCCTCCATAATGAACCATACCCATATGACAGCGTCCGGAAGCTCGGGCGTATAATAGGAGCCGGAAATGACCAGCACGTCATGCAGGGCATGCATGAAGATCACGGGAAAGACCTTGCCCGTCCTGACATAAACGGCCGCGAAGAAGATGCCGAAGAGGACGCTGAGCAGGGCCTGAATCAGGTGGTCGCCGAAATTCATGGTGACAATGCCGTTGCCCAGGTGGACGATTCCAAAGACCAGGCCCGGGATCAGGACCATAAGGGGGATCTTCTTTTCATCCCTCCACTGCCTGGCCATGTAGGAGATGGGAAGCTCCCGGAACACGACCTCCTCCGTAATGCCGGCCCCTACAGCGGAGCCCAGCTCGAAGAGGGTCACAGGCCCGAAGGGAATCCTGCCGGCAAAGAAGCCGTACATGGTAAAATTCACGACCCAGTAGATCACGATCGGCAGCAGGAGCTTAAAGCCCTCCGCGATGTTTTCCTTTTTGTATCCCCAGTTATATTCCGGGCTGAACCAGACATAATGAAGGGCCAGGAGGATCAGGCCTCCAAAGCCCCCGGCAACGGTAAAGGCCGTCTGGAAATCAAGGCCGGTACGCATGACGAGAAGGGAAAGGAGTCCCCCGAAAACGCCCTGGGCAAGAAACAAGCCCCCGAACATCATAAGGAAAAGTCCCCAGCCTGTGTGCCTGTCGAAGATCGCGTGCTTTCTGTATTTTTTTTCCATCTCTGTATATTCTCTTTCTGTCCGGGATTTCCGCTCTGCTCCTCCGGATCTCTTTGCTGCTCCCGGATAAGGATTTCAGTCTTTCTTACGCTATACCGATTCCTTTCCGGACACAACCCTTCTTTTATCACGCGAACTGCTTTGTTTATGTCTTTTTTGTGTCATATGATCCTTAAAGTCTGCGGCCGGAAAGACCGGAATTCTCCGCCTCATAAAAGCGCAGGAGGCTTATGCGGAAGTCTCCTGCGCTTTTTCATGCTTTTATTCCTGCCGCCGGATCCTCACAGCTCAGTGAAGGCCAGGCTTCCCATGGGATCCCAGGGCTGCAGCAGGATGGGCTCCGTGTCAAAAGCCGCCGCCTGTCCGGGCGTAAAATACTTCCTGTCCAGAAGGATCTGATAGGAGAACTCTCCGAACCACTCGTCGCTCATGACGTAATAGCCTTCCCGGCCCCGGTCCTTTCCCCAGCTGTTCTCCACCTTCCAGCGGATGGGCCTGCCTTTCTCGTCCAGGTCCA
>CAMOUD010000215.1 GCA_946626215.1 uncultured Lachnospiraceae bacterium | reverse complement strand
CTGCTCCTCTGAACTAAGTATAGCATTCCCCTCTTTCGGAAAGGAGGAGGCCGCGGATTCTTTTCTTCTTCAGGTCAGCGGGCTCTTTCAGGGCCTTCCGGCCGGGGGCCGGGATCTCCCTATGGACAGGGAAAAACTCCGGACCTGTCCCGCAAAGGCAGATCCGGAGATTTCCTTATCCTGTCTGACCGTCTTCTCAGATGTCCAGATCCTCCGGGCCGGCGCCGGTCTCCTTTCCCAGGGCGATCAGGGCCGCCCGGATCTCCAGGTCCTCGATCCGGGGGATATCCTCCCGGATCATGGCATATGTCTCCGGATCGAAGAGGCCATGGTCCAGCATGAAGAACAGGATGTCCTTATCCCCGAGCCCTTCCCCGCTGTACCTTTTCAGATGGGTCCTGATCTCATCCAGATAGTCCTCCTCCCAGGCTTTCAGTCCCTCCATGCCCTGCCGGAGTCCCCAGAGCCAGCCTTTCAGGGCGGCCGGCCTTATGTCCTCGGGGAGGTCCCCCGGGCCTCCTCCCGGATAGGCGGGATATTCCACCCGGGCGGCCGCGGAGGGCGACCCGCAGACCGCGTAGGGGGGCCAGATGTTCATGCCCATCTCGGTCACGGAGGCAGGGACCCGGAGGCCGGTCAGGGCCCGGCAGTCGGTAAAGACCGAATCTCCCAGGGACTCCAGTCCTTCCGGCAGGCGGATCCCGGTCAGGGCGCAGCAGGCAAAGGCCTCCGGCCCTATGGACCTGACCGAATCCGGCAGAACAATGGACTCCAGTGAGGAGCAGCGGTCGAAGGCGTTCCTTCCAATGACCAGAAGCCCCTCCGGCAGACGGACCTCCTTCAGTCCTTCGCAGAAGCGGAAGGTGCTCCCCTCCAGGACCTCTATGCCCGCCGGGACCTCTATGGCCTCCAGGCTCCCGCAGGACTCAAAGGCTCCTTCCCCGATCTCCCTTACCGTATCCGGCAGGCGGATCTCCCGGAGGGATTCGCAGTGGGAGAAGGCCTCTTCTCCGATCCGGACGAGCCCGTCCGGAAGGCTGACCGTTTCCAGCTTTCCGCGCCTCAGGAAGGCGTACCTGCCGATCTCGGTCACGCCCCCGGGGACCAGCGCATGGACCGTGTCCAGGGGGCTCCAGACCACTTTTCCGTCTATGATCTGCAGGTCTTCCTGCCCGGACGGCTGCTGCTTTTTCCTCATGCTCCTCCTCTCCCCGTCCCTCCCGGATAGGAAGAAAGCCGCCCTTCCAGCGGGCGGCCCCTTCCTGAGGAACGATTCTGTTCCTGTCTGATTTCAGTTGTATGTCCGCTCCCGGACCCGCGGATCAGATGCCCAGGTCATCCAGAGCGTCCCGGATCTCCTTCTCACGGTCAAAGACCAGAAGGTCCTTATTGTGCCGGAAGTAAGCGTCACAGCCGAATTTGCTGATAAAGCCGGCCGTATAGGTGTTGGCCGTCAGCTCTGTCACGACGATCAGCATCTCCTGGCCGCCGTCCGCGAAGACCTTCTCCAGGAATCCGAACATGTTTTCGAGGTGAGCGGAGGTCCTCCTGGCGCTCTCCTTGAGCATCGCCACCTGGCCGTCGAATTCCTTCTTGACCAGGGCGAAGGCCTCGGCAGAGGGGATCTGGGGCCGCATCTGCCTGACCATGGTGTCCAGGAAATGCAGGACCCTCCGGCTGCAGGTCATGTCATCAGCCGTTAAGGAACCGGCCTTCTTGCCGGCCGCCAGAGATTCCCTGACCGTATCCATCATGGCCTGGATGATCTCATAGGCGTCCGCCTTCGGATCGGTCAGCTTCTTCTTGTAGTCCCGAAGCTGGAGCATCAGCTGGGTCAGGGACTTCTCGGTGAGAATGACATGGCGGACTTCTTCCTTGACCGAGTCCAGAAGCAGGCCGATCAGAGACAGCCTTTCATCGAACCTGGCGTCGCGGGCCCGGGTAAGGATGACGCCGGAGGCCTTGCCGTCCAGGATCTTCGCCACCTGGTAGTCGCTCTGGTACTTGAGGAAGAGGTCATAGTAGAGAGCGAAGCTCTTGGCTATGGACTTGTTCTGGATGTACTGGCTGATCAGGAACTCATCCGCCTTGATGCCGTGCATCTCATAGAGACGGATCATCTGGCTCAGGTCCTCCCAGCCTCTGGCCGTGACGAAAGCCTTGCCGTCCACCGTGGACTCCACCTTGTAGAAGTGGTCCTTCTTGATCTCCAGATAGGTCAGGACAGCGGGATGCAGGCCCTTGGCCCAGGCATATTCCTTCCAGACCCCGTAGTCCGCCTCCACATCGATCCTCTTGAGACGGTCCCAGGTCACGATGTCGAACTCACGGACAGAGTTGTTGTATTCCGGCGGGTTGCCGGCGGTGACCACGATCCATCCGTCCGGCACCTTGTGGCGGCCGAAGACCTTGTACTGGAGGAACTGGAGCATGATGGGGGCCAGGGTCTCCGATACGCAGTTGATCTCATCCAGGAAAAGGATGCCCTCCTGGACGCCGGTCTCCTCCATCAGGTCATAGACGGAGGCGATGATCTCGCTCATGGTGTATTCCGAGATCTCGCATTCCAGGCCCTTGTATTTCTTATGCCGGATCACCGGAAGGCCCAGGGCGCTCTGACGGGTGTGATGGGTCATGGAATAGGATAAGAGACCTACGCCCATTTCCGCCGCGATCTGCTCCATGATGGCCGTCTTGCCGATTCCGGGAGGGCCGATCAGGAAAACAGGGCGCTGTCTTTCGGTGGGCACAAGATATTCGCCGCTCTCGTCCCTGGTGAAATACGCGGTAATGGCGTTCTTGATCTGTTCCTTCGCTTGTTTGATGTTCATGTTAAGCTCCTTTCCCTCACATTTCCCCTATTTCATCTGACCTGAGCACCAGCTTGATCGCCCAGACCGGAACGCTGGGAATGGCAAAGCCGTCCTCAACAAAGACAAAAGCCGTATGATAATCCGGCTGCCTGGCGGGGAATGTTCCATAGCCGTCAGTAAAGTAGATCAGGCCTCTCAGGTTGGTAAATTCCTTCTGGGCGATCAGTTCATCCACAAAGGAAAAGACCGGCCTGAAGTCTGTGCCGCCGAAGCCGCGCAGCGTCATGGTCTTCAGATACTGCTCGAACTCCTCTCTGCTGGTGATCTTCACATGCTCCTGGATCTGGGCGTCGCACTGGATGATGTGGATATTGACCCGGGAGAAAAAGCTCTCCGACTCCATGAGTATGTTGTAGGTCTTCTGGATAAATTTCTGGACAAGGGGTCCGGAGACCGAGCCGGAGGTATCGATGGCAATGACGAACTCCCGGATCCTTTTGACTTCCTTGTATTCCAGCGGCTCGATCAGGGGCATGTCCCTGTAGGTCTGGAGACCGTAGGTGTAGAAGATATAGTCGAACTCGTCGTCATTGATCTGCATGGCTTCGCCCATGACGGCGAACTTCCGGAGGAAGGACCTGTAATCGTACTTCTCCCGGTTCACCTCCTGAAGGTTCTGCATCAGAGAGCCCGCCCGGTCTCCCTTTCCCTTCTGGAAGGTCTCCATATCCATCTGGGCCTTCTCGGAGATCTGCTTCCAGTCCTCGGCCAGGCTTTCCCTGCCGCTTCC
>CAMOUD010000214.1 GCA_946626215.1 uncultured Lachnospiraceae bacterium | reverse complement strand
TCGGGGCTTCCGTCTATTACGGGGGCGTGGACAAGCAGGTGAAGGAATTCATCAAAGGCTTGGACGGCAAAAAGATCGGCAGGGCCGTGATCTTTTCCACCTCCGCCCTGGCCCAGAGGGCCTATCCCCAGATGAAGAAGCTCCTGGAGGCCCGGGGGATCTCCGTGGCTGCGGAGAATTTCTACTGCAGAGGGAAATTCTCCATGCTCCATGAGGGCAGGCCGAACGCCCAGGACTGCAAGGATGCGGAGGCCTTCGCGGCAGGGATCTGCCGGTGACAGGCAGACTTTGTTAACCATATTCACGAAAACGGACCTTCGTGCTATATTGAACTTGCCGGGACCGGAGACGGCCCGGATGATCTGCCGGGATCCGGCGGCCATGGCCGGCCGGACATATTGCTGAGATACATACAGGAGGTATGCTATGGCAATCACATTGGAAGCTGTTGACCAGGTCATTGAACGTACAGGCTGCTCCTATAAGGAAGCCAAGGAAGCCCTGATCCGGACGGACGGAGACCCCGTTGAGGCCATCATCCTGATCCAGGAGGGCGCCGCGGAAGAGGCAGCAGCAGAATTCGAGGAAGCAGAGGAAAGATCCGCCGGGGAAGAGACCGGCAGTGGAGCCGAGGATTTAAAGCGCAGACAGGAAGAGCTGATTGCCAGGATCAAGGAAGCCATCCGCAAGGGAAATGTGACCCAGATCCGGATCAAGAGGAACGGCAAGGAAGTCATCAGCATTCCCGTCAACGTGGGCCTGGGCATCGGCGTTGTCGGCATGTTCGCGGCACCCTGGGCCGTGATCGCGGGCGCGGTCGCGTCCTACGCCCTGGACTGCAGCTTTGAGCTGATCAAAAGCGACGGGACCATCGACGAGCTCTGATCAGGAGACAAAAAGCGGTAAAACGCCAAAAACAGCATCAGAAATAGAGCCCTGCCGCCGTTTCTTCGTGGAACGGCAGCAGGGCTCTTTTTTGGCCAGGCATCTTATTCCTCAGGATTTCTTTTCCTGAATGTCCCGGGAGGACCGGTCAGGCATGTGTCAGCTCATAGAAGGCGATCTTCTCCAGCTTTTCCCGGTCCACCGGGAAGGGGGCCAGGCCCAGCTTGACGGGATTGGAGGAAAGCTCCTCCACGGCTCCCTGCAGGACTTCTTTCAGGAGCCCTTCTTCGGCCTCGATCTCTCCGCAGGCCCTGTGATAGACGGTCCGGAAGTCGGCAAGGTCCGTAAAGCCGGCGGTCTGGAGCAGATAGCTGCGGGCCTTTTCCGGGGCCTCGGACAGGTAGCCTGCCGTAAAGTAGGCAGTGGCCTTGCCGTGGGGGACATGGAGCTTTGTGGTCACGGAATAGGAGAGACCGTGGGGCAGGGTGGTGGCGGTATGGGCGATGGCCATGCCGGCCATCATGGAGGCCCGCATCATGTTGGCATAGTCCTCCGGGCCGGCGGTACGCTCTCCCCGGATCACGGGCAGGCTCCTGGACCAGACCCTGAGGCCGGCGTCCACGCACATGCGGCTGTAGTCCGAGGCCTTGCTGTTCAGATAGGACTCAATCAGGTGGGTCAGGGCGTCAAAGGCCGTATTATGGAGGACCCGGGGGCTGCAGGAGGCCAGGTAGCGGCCGTCGATCAGGGCCAGGTCGGCAAAGATCTTGAAGGGAATGGACTTCTTGGTCTGCTTCTCCGGGATGGTAAGGACAGAGACCGGGGTGACCTCGGACCCGGTCCCGCAGGTGGTGGGAACGCAGACGATGGGCAGGACGCTGTCATCGGCCCCTGCCCGGTACAGGTAGTCGACGCCCTCCCCCTTATGGCAGATCATGAGGGAAATGGCCTTGGCCGCGTCCATGGGAGAGCCTCCGCCGATGCCGATGACAAAGTCGACGCCCTCGCTGACGCCGAAGTCCCGGGCCTTCATGATGGTATGGGTGGAAGGATTCTCCTCGATCTCATCAAAAAGCACATGGGAGACCCCCTTCGACTCCAGGGCCTTTACCACATCGTCATAGGAGCCGTTGGCCCTGGCGGACCTGCGGCCGGTGACAAGCAGGGCCTTTCTGCCCATGGCGGCCAGATCGCCGGCGTGATTCAGGACGGCGCCTTCTTCTTCAAATACCCGGGCGGGCATGTAAAACGTAGACATAGGAATTCCTCCTTCAGCTGGATAGTTTTGATAGTTTTGGTCAGGTGACGCTTGTCTCCTTCATGGTACCATTTTTTTTGCGGAAATGCAGGGGAAAAGGGATCCGGAAGGTGCGGACGGACGGGGAAAAGTGGTAAAATAAGAAAAACCTTATGGACCTGACAGGAAAAGGAGGCAGATATGATCAGAAAAGGCGCGGACTGCGGGATCGAATACCGCGAGCATATGAGGGGCGGCGACGGGACCGTTGTGATCACCAACTTCATCACGGGACCGGATGAGCTCTGCGGAAAGGGAAGGCTCTTTGCCAAGATCACCCTCAATCCCGGCTGCAGCATCGGCTACCATGTACATGAAGGAGATTCGGAGCTCTTCTATATCATGAAGGGAACGGCCGAGTACAACGACAACGGGACGGTCCGTACGGTCACGGCCGGAGACATCACCATCTGTCCGGAGGGAACGGGCCACGGCATCGCCAACCATACGGATGAGGTGGTGGAGCTGACAGCTGTCATCGTATATAAATAAGGATTCACAAAGCGGGGAAGGGAGGCCGCGGGCCTCCGGACTCCAGGATTTCTGCCGGAGGCAGAGAAAGGGGGAACTATGGATTTACTCAGCATGATGACCGGCGCCATGACATCGGAAGCGGCTCTGGGAAGCCTGGCCGGACAGACAGACCTGACCGGTGCCCAGACCAAGAGCGTGATCAACGCAGCCCTGCCGCTCCTGTTAGGGGCCATGACCCAGAACGCGTCCACAGAGGCCGGCGCCTCTTCGCTCCTGGGAGCCCTGACCCAGCATCAGAGCCAGGCTTCTGTCCAGGACCAGTTAAAGGAAGCGGACAGGGAAGACGGCGGCAAGATCATCGGCCATATCTTCGGAAACAAAAAGGAAGAGGCCGCGGAAGAGATCGCCAGAAAGAGCGGCGTCAGCACGGCCCAGGTCCTGGGACTTCTGGCCCTGATCGCCCCTGTCCTGCTCAACGGCGTAGGCAAGGCGGCGAATGATAACAAGAAAAAGAAAAAGGCAGGCATCGATCTTTCGGACGGACTGGACGCCGGCGATGTGATCGGCCTTCTGGGCAAGGTCGCGGGCGGAGGAACCGCTGCCAAGACCGGCATGGACGGATCTGCCCTTCTGGGAATCCTGGCCGGCATGATGAAGTGATCTTCATAAAGAGAAAAGAAATAAGAACAAGTATATAAGAACGATTTCTGAAGCAGGAGGCTCCGGGGAATGACCCGGGGCCTCTTTATGCTTTCTTAATACCGTTCCGGTCTTATTAATTCCTTCTTAACAGGGAGGGCTTTCTCCTTAACACCTTCTTTATGGCCTCTCTGTCATACTTTGGGTCAGAAACAGAAGCCGCCGGCCGGCCCCGGCCGGTATTCCTTCAGGAGGCGTTTATGAGCCTGGCGCACAGGATCAGAAGAAAAGTGAACAGCTTCCAGGTCAT
>CAMOUD010000213.1 GCA_946626215.1 uncultured Lachnospiraceae bacterium | reverse complement strand
CATATGCAGGCCGGCACGGCGTGTGTTATAATGATGTCCGTTTTGGAAAAAAGACCGGCCGCAGCCGGCCCTCCCGGACAGAAACAAGGAAGGAGCATTGAACCTATGAACGAAACACGTGATACCTTTGGGTCCCGGCTGGGCTTTATCCTGGTCAGCGCGGGCTGTGCCATCGGCATCGGCAATGTCTGGAAATTCCCCTATGTGACAGGAGTCAACGGAGGCGGCATCTTCGTCCTCTTCTATCTCCTCTTCCTGGTCATCATGGGCGTCCCGATCATGAGCATGGAGCTGGCTGTGGGCCGGGGCAGCAGAAAGAGCGCTGCCAGGGCCTTCCGGTCCCTGGAGAAGCCCGGCAGCAGGTGGCATGTCCACGGCTGGGCCTGCATGCTCGGCAACTACCTGCTGATGATGTACTATACCACCGTGTCCGGCTGGATGCTGGGCTACTTCTGGAAGTTCCTGACCGGGTCCTTTGAAGGCCTGGCCACAAGCGAGGAGGTCGCGGGCGTGTTCGGCGGCATGCTCGCCAGTCCCTCCCAGATGGTCCTCTGGATGGGCCTGACCGTGGTCCTGGGCTTTCTGGCCGTCTCCTTTGACGTCCAGTCCGGCCTGGAGCGGGTCTCCAAGGCCATGATGCTCTGCCTCCTGGGCCTGATCGTGATCCTGGCCGTCCATTCCCTCCTCCTGCCCGGCGCGGCCAAGGGCGTTTCCTTCTATCTCCTGCCCTCCCTGGAAAGGGCCCGGGCGGCCGGCCTGGGCAACGTCATCGCGGCTGCCATGAACCAGTCCTTCTTTACCCTGTCCCTGGGCATCGGCTCCATGGAGATCTTCGGCTCCTACATGTCGGACGAACACAGCCTCCTGGGCGAGTCTGTCAGGATCGGGGTCCTGGATACCTTCGTGGCCCTCATGAGCGGCCTGATCATCTTCCCCGCCTGCTTCTCCTACGGCATCGAGCCCGACGCGGGCCCCTCCCTGATCTTCATCACCCTGCCCAACGTCTTCATCCATATGGCCGGGGGCCGGATCTGGGGCACCCTTTTCTTCCTCTTCATGACCTTCGCCAGCTTCTCCACCGTTACGGCGGTCTTTGAGAACATCCTGGCCTGCTGCATGGACAGCTTCGGCTGGACCAGGGGAGAGGCGGTCATCCGCAACCTGATCTTCGTCTTCCTCGGAAGCCTTCCCTGCGCCCTGGGCTACAACCTCCTCTCCGGCGTCCATCTGATCGGAGGCCGGGACATCCTGGATTCCGAGGACTTCATCGTTTCCAACCTCCTGCTGCCTGCAGGCGCCCTGGTCTTCCTCCTCTTCTGCGTCACCCGCTACGGATGGGGCTATGAGAGCTACATGGAGGAGGCCAACAAGGGCCGGGGCCTGAAGGTCTCCCGGATCTTCAAGCCCTTCTTCCAGTTCGTGGTCCCCGTCCTGATCCTCTTCATCCTCTGGCAGGGCCTGAAATAAAAAACAAAATAATAAAAAGCAAAAAAATAAGAGGGTCCACCACGGGCCCTCTTATAGTATGTCCGTATCTCCGGATGCCTTCCCTCCGGCATCAGATCCATTCGGTCAGGTCCTCCTGCCCGCCGGCCTCTTCCTCCTGGATGACGGCCTGGGCAGTTTCGGGAGCGGATCCGGTCTGGAGCTCCATGACCATGCCGCGGGCAAAGACCGTGGCGATGGCGGCTGCCATTCCCAGGAAAACTCTGATCTTGATCATCATGATCCCCTCCTTCCTCCGCAGCCCGGCTGCGGACCTGCCGTGACGTCCTCTTTCCTTCCGGACGTCTCTTCCTTTCTTTGTGATCTCAGAGTACCACAGAGGGGCCCCCGGCCTCCCAGGGGGAGAAATTTTCCGCATGCCGGAACCGCTTTGTCTGTTGCGTCCGGCCATTTCCTTTACTACAATGAAAATGCACCGTATGTTCCTGCCCGGAGGAAGAAAGCATGACCCTGGTACAGAACCTGATCCAAAATGACTGGCATATCCGAATCGTGGAAATGGCCGGCGTCATTGTAGGCTTCTGGATCCTTTATCGGATCCTGCGCCGTATCCTGAACCGGTTCGCCGGCCATTCCGGCGAGCGCACCGAATCGGACAACCGGAACCTGACCTATCGGAAGCTGGGCATCAGCGTCTCCCGCTATGCCATCATCATCGCCGCCTTTGTCTGCGTCCTGCAGATCGCCGGCGTCAATGTCTCCTCCCTGGTCGCCGGCCTCGGCCTGGTCTCCGTCATCGTCGGTCTTGCCCTCCAGGACTGGATCAAGGACATCATCCGGGGCATCGATATCCTCAGCGACTCCTTTTTCCATGTGGGAGACATCGTCAACTACAAGGGGCAGGAGGGCGAGGTCCTGACCCTGGGCATCAAGACCACCCGGATCCGTCTCCTGGCCGATGACAACATCCTTTCCATCGCCAACCGCAACATCGAGGAGATCCAGGTCGTCTCCTGGAATTACCGGGAAGTGATTCCCATGCCCTATGACCTGTCCGTCTACGAGGCCGAAAAGGTGGTCCGGGACATCGTGGCCAGGATCCGGAAGAATGAATTCGTGGACAACTGCCTCTATGTAGGCGTCACCGAGCTGGCCCCCTCCTCCATTAACTATTTCCTGGAGATCCGCTCCAATCCTTTCTACCGCAGGCAGGTCCGGCGGGATACTCTCCGGTCCATCCTCCTGGGCATGGAAGCCAACCATGTGGCGGTCCCCTACACCCAGATCGATATCCACTCCATCGATGCCGCGGAAAGAAAAGCGGCCTTTGACGAAATCACCGGGGCGCCCGCCTTCGAGGACTTCATCAAAAAGAACCGCAGCGCCAGCAGCGACAGCATCTTCCGCAAGGAGTCCTATCAGGTCTCCTACGACGGCAGCAACGCCGATGAGATCCTGGACAGCGTAGAGCACTTCAGCTGGCGGATGGGCTGCTCCAGGAAGGAAAGCCTCCAGATGCGGCTCCTGACCGAGGAAATGATGGAGCTGGTCCGGACCATCACCGACCGGTCCATGATGACCGTGGTCTACGGCGGCCGCAACCGGGACTGCCTGGTCCGGGTGGAGCTGGACAACGCCATTGACCAGGGCCAGAAGGAAAGGCTTCTCCGCATTTCCGCCCAGGAAAACGCCTCCGCCGGCCTGATCGACCGGATGCGGCGGGTGGCCGTCCGGCTCATGACCAACGGCTCCGGCATGGAAGGCTCCGTCTGGAGCCTCAAGGAATACATCGATACGGTCGTGGACCAGAGCTCCAATCCGGACTCGGACCAGGCCATCGAGGAACTGGAGCGGTCCATCATCGCCAATATCGCCGATGACGTTAAGGTCAGCTTCCGCGGCAGCCAGGTCATCATCGAGGCTACCCGGTCCTTCTGACCGCCTGAAAAGAGAATACGCGCCTTCCGGCGCTCCCTGAAAAGGACCGGAGAAAGAGCAGCGTCTGCTCCTTCTCCGGTCCTCTTATTCTGTCCTCATGCTTCCCTTATTCTCTCATTCCTCCGGCTGCCTTCTCCGGACCGCCGTATCGTGGAAGCTGAAATAGTCCGGCCTGTGGCGGGACTGGGTGAATTCGAACATGACCCCGTCCGAATTGTAGACCTGGCCAGTAA
>CAMOUD010000212.1 GCA_946626215.1 uncultured Lachnospiraceae bacterium | reverse complement strand
TATTTTTACGGTGATCATAATGCCCAGGTCCTCCTGGTCCAGGCCGTGGACGACCATGATCTGGCCTTTCTGGAGGAGGAGTATGAGGCCATCCGGGCCCTTTCTCCCGGCAGAAGGATCCTGCTGGCCGCCTTCCGGACGGACAGCTGGAACCATGACCTGTCTCCCTGGGAAGCGCCCCCGGTCTTCGGGTCCGAGGGCTTCGGGAACGGGGCGGAAGAGACCCTGTCCTATGTCCTTCAGGACCTTCTGCCCGCGGCAAAGAGGGACTGCGGGACCGATCCGGACCAGGTCCCGGTCGTCATAGGGGGTTATTCCCTGGCCGGGCTCTTTGCCCTCTGGGCAGCCACAAGGGCAGACCGGTTCGCGGCCTGCGCGGCCGCCTCGCCTTCCGTCTGGTTCCCGGAGTGGATCTCCTATGTCAGGGAACATCCCCTTCGGACTGACAGGGTCTACCTGAGCCTGGGAAAGAAAGAATCCAAGACCAGGAACCCCCTCATGCGGCAGGTGGATACCTGTATCCGGGACCTCTATGACCTCCTGGAGGGTAAGGAGAGGATCCTGGAGTGGAACGAAGGGAACCATTTCAGGGACCCGGCCGGCCGTACGGCCAGGGCCTTTGCCTGGTGCCTGCGGGACTGAGCCCGAAGGAGGACAGGCGGAAACAGGAGACAAGCAGCATCCATCCGGGGAGGTAAGACCATGAGCAAGAAGATCGTCATCGTCAACGCGGGGCCCAGAAAGGGCTGGAACACGGATACCCTGCTGAAGGAGGCCGCCAGAGGAGCCGAGTCCGCGGGGGCTTCCACAGAGCGGTTCAATCTCTTTGAGCTGCCCAAATATACGGGATGCATTTCCTGCTTCGGCTGCAAGAGGGAAAGGAACAAGGGCCGCTGCATCGTGCGCGACGGACTGGCTCCTGTCCTGGACGCCGTCTGGGAGGCCGACGGCCTGATCATCGGATCACCTAACTACCTGGGCGACCTGACAGCCTCCTTCCGGGCCTTTTATGAGAGGCTGATCTTCCAGAACCTGACCTATAACCGGGAGACTCCCTCCTGCAATGACCGGCCCATACCGGTCCTCCTGATCATGACCAGCAACGCGCCGGATACGGCCTATCTGGACCTCCTGGAGAACTACCGGCAAGTCCTGAGCGGATTCGTTGGCCCTGCCAGGATCTTTGTCAGCGGGGACACCCTCCAGCTCAAAGACTACGGAAAGACCGACTGGCCCTGGAGCCTCTTTGACCCGGAAGCCAAAAAGGTCCGTCATGAGACGGTCTTTCCGGGTGAATGCCTGGCCGCCTTTGAAGCGGGCGCTGCCCTGGCCGCAGAAGAGGCATGACTCCTTTTCCCCGGCTGGACCTTTCTTTCAGCCGGGATACAGCCTTCTTGCTTCAGTTTCCTCCCCCTGCCCGGCAGGAGGAGGGATTCTGGTCTCCAGCTTCCCAGGATTCGGTTTTTTTTTTATATTTTTTGGGAATTCCCCTTGACCTTCCAGAGACTGGAAGGTGTAGAAAGAGCATGACAGCGAGGTAAAAGCCATGAAGATCAACCAGGTGGAAGAGCTGACAGGCATTCCCAAAAAGAACATCCGCTTCTACGAAGACCAGAAGCTCCTCTCACCCGGCAGGAACCCTGCCAACGGCTACCGGGAATACTCCATGGAGGACGTGGCCGTCCTGGAAAAGATCCGTCTCTTCCGCAAGCTGGGGATCCCCATCGAGGCCATCCGGCAGATGCAGGCAGGAGACCTTTCCCTGGAGGACTGTCTCTACAGGAGGCTCCACGGCCTGAGAGAGGAGAGGCAGTCCCTCCAGCAGACGGAAGCCGTCTGCAGACGGGTCCTGGAAGAGTCCCCTGCCTATGATTCCATCGATACGGCTTTTTTCCTCGGAGAAATCGAGACGCTGGAGAAAGGAGGTGCCCAGTTCATGGACATCGAAAAGAAGGACAGGCAGCAGTCGATCCTGGTCCCGGTAATCGCCGCGGCCGTGACGATCCTGTTCGCGGCCGGCTTCATGCTGCTGATCCTGTATCTGAACACCTTAGACCCGGCCCCGAAGGGCGTGGTCATTTTTGTCGGCCTGGTCCTTCTGGCCGTCTGCGTGGGCGTCATTTTTGCCTGTATCGAAAGGATCAGAGAGATCAAAGGAGGAGAATGGGATGAAGCTCGTCACTATTAATGACTATCCGGGCAAGGAATATGAGGTCCTGGGCCTGGTCAAGGGCACTGTGGTCCACAGCAAGAACATCGGCCGGGATTTCATGGCCGGCATGAAGACCCTGGTGGGCGGAGAGATCGTGGGTTATACGGAAATGCTGATCGAAGCCAGGGCCATCGCCACCAAGCGGATGGTGGATGAAGCCGAGGCTCTGGGAGCGGACGCCGTAATCGGCATGCGCTACGGGTCCTCCTCTCTTATGCAGGGAGCGGCGGAGGTCCTGGCCTACGGGACGGCCATCCGGTTCATCTGCTGACGGATCCCGCTCAAAAGGGGATCGTCCGGTGATCCCCCTTCTGTGAGACACGGGAGCATAGATGCATCAGCATGAGAGAAAAAGGACAGATTCTCTTTCGCCTATCGGGCCTGAGGGCCCGGTCCGCGGGAGAGAATCTGTCCTTTTCATGGTACAATGGATCCATAGGAGACCGGGCCCTGAGGCTCCGGCAGACGCACCGATCAGACAAAACCGAATGGAGGGAAGGAAAAAACGGAAATCAAGGCAGTCAAATTCAGGACCGGCGGCTTTTATACCCAGCCTTTTTGTTTCGGAGGCGAGGAAGGGCCGGACAAATTCGATAAGAACATCCGCTACCGGGGCAGCCTGCAGAACTACCTGATCGACCTGGGAGACGAGGTGATCCTGGTGGATACCGGGCTTCCGGCGGGCACGCCGGAGGAGGTGCCGGGCGAGGATTCCCCTCTTTATACCGGAAAGGATATCTGTTCCTACATGGAGGCTTTCCAGGCCCTGGGCTACGCCCCTGAGCAGGTGAGCGCCATCCTGCTGACCCATAAGCACGGAGACCATTCCGGTGAGCTCAGGTCCTTCCCCGGGGCAAAGATCTACGTGAACGAGGATGAAACGGACGCACCCGAGCTCCAGGGTCTTTCAAACCTTGTACCCGTCAGCTTCACGGACGGTCCCTGTTACAACTTCCCCGAAAGCCAGAAGATCCGGGACGGCATCTGGATGGTCCGGGCCAAGGGCCATACCAACGGAAACAGCCTGATCATCATTGAGAATGAAGGCCTCTTCTACATGATCCATGGAGACATCACCTACGTGGATGAAGCCATCTATGAGGACAAGCTCTCCGTAGTCTATGACGACCTGAAGGCTGCCCGGGAGACCCAGGACAGGGTCCGGGCCTTTATCAAGGACCATCCCACCGTCTACTGCGGGACCCATACTCCCCAGGGCTATGAGAACCTGGAAGTAAAGAGGGTCATGGACCTGGACCATCCCGCTGAGACCATCTTCGCGGAGGTTGACTTTACCGGTCAGCAGGGGACCGGCAGGTATGTCTGCTCGGTCTGCGGCTATGTCTACGATCCGGCCGACCATGACGGGGCCGCCTTTGAGGATCTTCCTGAAGACTGGAAGTGCCCCAGATGC
>CAMOUD010000211.1 GCA_946626215.1 uncultured Lachnospiraceae bacterium | reverse complement strand
GGCACCCTCAATATGCCCATGACCACCCGGACCATCCGGGCCTCTCTCCTGCCCCTGAAGCACGCTGTTATCGCCGGCTTCTACGGGGCGGACATGAACGGAAAGATCCATACCTTTGAGCGGGGCGGGTCGGACATCACCGGGAGCCTGGCAGCCTGCGCGGTCCAGGCCGACCTCTATGAGAACTGGACCGATGTCTCCGGCCTTTATGCCGCTGATCCCAGGATCGTGGACAATCCCGCCACCGTCTCCCACATGAGCTACCGGGAGCTTCGTACCCTTTCCTACATGGGTGCCTCCGTCCTTCACTCCGACGCGGTCCTGTCCGCCTCCGAGATGGAGATCCCCATCAACATCCGCAACACCAACCGGCCCCAGGACGCCGGCACCATGATCATGCGCCACTTCCCCGCCGGGGTCCTCAAGAACCCTGTGACGGGAGTATCAGGCCGCAAGGGCATGTCCGTGGTCCAGATCGAGAAGGTCATGGTCTCCGACGGATCGGGCTTCAGCGCCCTTATGCTGGATATCCTGAAGGAACGGTCCCTCCCCTTTGAATACTGCCTGACCGGCATCGATTCCATCACCCTGGTCATCCGGAGCGATATCCTGGAATCCTGCAGGGAAGAACTACTGGAAGAGATCCGTTCCACCCTCAATCCCGACTTCATCGGTCTTCGGGAGAACCTGTCCCTGATCGCCGTGACCGGGGAAAAGGCCACCGAGGTCAGCGACGCCAACGTCCGGGTCCTCCAGAGGCTGACAGAAGAAGGCATCGAGATCTCCACCATCAACCAGGGGGCCGGCAAGCTCAACCTCCTGATCGGAGTCCCGGAGGAGCGGTATGAAGACGCCATCCGGACTATATACTCCCTCCGACAGTCCATGGCCAGAAAGGCCATCTGAGCCCGCGCCAGCCGGTCGACAAGACAGGTGCCAGGGGGCATCCATGATATATCCCCCTGTAATATAAATATACCTGTAATAAATCCGAGTAATGAAAGCAGGCGGCACCCGGGGACCGCCTGCTTTCATGCTGTCTGTTCATATGTCTGTTTCTTACCGCCGGCATATCCTATTCCACAAAGTGGACATTTTCAAAATGGAGGTCCTCCTCCTTATAGGGACGCTTTGCTTCTCCCTTCTCTCCGAGGGCCACCAGGTTCAGGACCGTCCGGCCGGCAGGGATTCCCAGGAGTTCCCGGATCTCTTCATCGGAGGTCTTTTTCTGTCCCATGCGGTTCCGGATATGGACCCAGCAGGCTCCCAGATCATACTGCTCCGCCGCCAGGAGGATGTAGGAAGAGGCAATGGCCCCATCCTCGATCCAAAATTCAGCGGCCCGCCGGTCTTCTGTCCGAACGGTGACAACAATGACCGCGTCCGCGCCGTTGATCTGGGATCCTCCCATCTGCTTGCAGGCCCCGATCCGCCGGATCAGGTCCTGGTCCCGGACAACATAAAATTCCACCGGCTTATGACCGAAGGAAGTCGGAGCTGTCAGAGCTGTCTTCAGGATCTCCCGGATCACCTCGTCTGAGATATGCCCCTTTCCATACCGGCGGACAGACCGGCGTTTTCTTGCCAGTTCATACAAAGCGTTTTCCATAATCAGGTGTTTCTCCCTTTCTCGTATGCCTGCCCCGTCTGTACCGGTAATCTGGCAGACAAAAGGCCTCAGCCGCATGGAACAGGTCCCTGACTCACGCGGTATGGTCCCGGATCCAGGCAAGGACATCCTCCTGGTCCATCTGTCCGGAGGCTGTTCCAAGCCCCAGATCGATGACCGCCTGCTGGTCGGCCCGGATCCGGATCCCTGAAGCTTCCAGATAGGAAAGCAGGACCAGGACCCCGATCCTCTTGTTGCCGTCCTCAAAGGCATGGTTGGAGATCAGGGCATAGCCCAGTCTGGCCGCCTTCTCTTCCACGGTCGGATAGAGCTCCTCTCCTCCGAAGGTGGCATAGGTGCCCTCAACGGCGGACTCCAGAAGGGCTTCGGACCGGAGCAGCCGGCCCCCGCCTGTTTCCTCTGCCATCAGCTGGTGAAGACGGATCACCAGCTCTTTTGTCATTCTGATCATTTCGCCAGCTCCTCAAAGGCTTCCTTATAGGTTTCCAGGATCCGTCCGGCCGCTTCCAGGATCCTTTCTTCCCCGGTAAGCGGTCTCTCAGAGGCCTGGACCCCTCCGGAGGCAGGCAGGCCGCCTTCTTCTCCTGCGGGCCGCGGACCTCTCCTATTATCAATATCCATATGGAACGCCTCCCTTCTTCTGTTTCTTTTCCTCTTCTTTTTGCAGTCTCTTATTCGGGAAGATTCTGCAGGATCTTTTCCACAGCGGCCTTCAGGCCTCCCAGGGCCTCCTGTCTTCCATAGACCTCGGCCGCCCTTTTCAGGAAGGGCCTGGCCTTTTTCTTATCCTTCATGACAGTGAGGACGAACATGCCGGTGGTAAAGCAGAGATCCCCAAGCTTTTTATCATACTGATCGCTGACAGAGGCCAGCCTGTAGGAGGCTTCGATGGCTTCCTCGTAAAAGGCAAGGGCCTGCTCATTCCGGTTGGATTTCCTGGAGGCATCCCCTGCCTTTTTCGCGCTGATCCTGACAGCCTGGAGGTTGTCAACGGACACATGGCCCTTCAGGCTCTCCCGGGAAAGCTCCAGGCTTTTCTCATAGAGGGCAATAGCCGTATCCCATCCGTCCCTGCTCTCATAGATTCCTCCCATCCTGTGGAGGGCGGCAATACAGACCCTTCTGGAGTAATGCGTATTGACTCTGTTTACCCATGCGGCCGCGTAGGTCAGGGCCATCCTGTAATAGGAGCCGGCCAGTTCTGTTTTTTTTCCCTTCAGGGCAGCGTCTCCGGCGTTCAGAAGCCGCCAGAGGTAGTGATAAGAAGAAAGCAGGACATTCAGGCCCAGCGGAGCCAGACGGGGCGCATAGGTCTTTACATAATAAGGCAGGTAATAGGCCTCGAACTCAGACAGTTCAGAGGGGTCCGCCTTCAGGACGGAGACCAGGTATTCCGCGATTTTCTTTCCTGACATTTCAGGCTTTACCCAGTAAGGTCCCGCCTTCGCGCTCTGCAGCCATGCTGCCAGAGCAGGAGAGGCAATGGTGAGCGCTGCCTGTCCGAAGCTGTTTTCACTCTCCGCAACAAGTCCTTCCAGTTTTCGGAGGATGGCCTGGAACCGGACAGTCGTCAGGGAACAGAACTGCCGGAGAAAATCCAGGGGGACCGGTTCCTGTGCGCCTGCCAGGCAGGACAGGACAGGGCGATAGTAGGAATCATACTCCTTCGTGTCCGGGAAGATCCTCTGAAAATATCTGTATAAGGCTTCTTCAGGTCTGTCCATTCTTACTCTTTCCGCATCGGTTCTTCTCATATCTTCCATGGCTTCCGTTCCCCGGGGCCCGTCAGCCCCTGTACCTGATCTTAGAAGGCGCAGGCCCTGCGGCTCAGCCCTTTCTCCTACCTCCATCAGTATACTCCAGGGTCCTCTTCGTCCGCAAAAGCCCGTCAGTATTATGACAGGCACCTTCCGGTTCCCGCAGGCAGTCGTACGGGAGGAAATGTTCAGGTCAGTCAGATGATCTTTATCCTCTTGCAACAGCGCCTGCCGGGCAGACCCGGAGGCAGTTCCCGCAGTGCAGACAGTTGTCCTGCCGGATGGAAAAGGGGACCC
>CAMOUD010000210.1 GCA_946626215.1 uncultured Lachnospiraceae bacterium | reverse complement strand
GATGGGTATAGCCCAGGTCCTGGAGCACGCGCAGAAAATCCGCCAGGGTCGAAAGGACCCCCAGGATGTTGAAAAGCTTATGCTCCGGCATGGTCTCCGGATCCTCCCGGACAGCCTGGATATAGGTGTCGAACCTGCTTCCAGCCTTATCCTCCGGGGTCCACACAAAGAGACCCCTCATCTTCCCCTCTTCATCGAACCGGAAGAGGAGCTGGGAAGGGGGCATATAGTTGTTCAGAAGGGCCGCGTCCTCATTCTCCGCCTTCAGCCTTCTGAGTCTCTCATAGGCCTTCTGATATTCCTTCATGGCCTGCTCAGGGAACCCAAAGCCATCAGCCGGATCAAAGACCTTCAGCCTGCCGCGCACGCCGCCGGATTCCGCCGTATAGCATATGGTGGTGCTGCCGGCCCCGACCAGGCCCAGAATGGTCCATTCCCTGGCTTTTTCCCCTGCCCCGGTGACCAGGCTCAGCCTGGTCCCTGCTTCAAAAAACACGCGCTCCTTCATAGGCTCTCCGTAAAACCTCCTGTATATACAACAGCCGCCGGTACAGGCGGCACCTCTCTTTCCTTTCCATCAATATACAAAAGCCCCCTTGTGCCGGGCGCAAGGGGGCAGATATCTGTATCAGTCCTAAATTCTGCTTTCCGTGTACTGCTGCACACTGACGACAGAAAAGAGCATCAGGACCGCAAAGGCGTCAAAGAGGTTCTTCATTTCCAGAGGCACACAGCGGCAGGCCTCCAGCTTCGCTTCACAGTATTCCTTAAAGTAGAAGAAGACCTGGGGGAAACTTTCCCCGGGATACACCTGTCCATTAATCCTGAAAGCATGCCAGAGGAGCCGAATCAGACGCGTCCGGCCTCTGCCGCCGTACTTGGAATCGTTCTTCCCATCTGAATCCAGCTTCAGGGACTCCGCCATATCGTTGGCGATGTTATCGAACCGGTCCAGCGCGTCCAGCTTCTCGCAGTACTCAGCCGCGATCCTTCCGCATTCCTCTTCCAGGTTTGTTCCCTTTGTCTGACTGACGGCCCAGTCCAAGAACCTGACCAGGGCCTTCCTCCTGCTCTCAGTATATTCATTGAGGATCCTGGACAGATTCGCGCCAAAGTCCCGTTTTTCCCCCCGGTCCTCGGCCTCGCGTTCCCTTCTCAGATCAGAGTCTTTCTTATTCAGCGCCATGCTGATTTCCCTGTCAAAGGCAGCTGCTGCCGCCTTAAGCCCGGAGACGCCCAGACCTTTCAGCCTCTCCTTCATGTTTCTGACGATGACTTCCCGGGTCCCTTCCTGCATCCCTTCCAGGCTGATCCTGTAGGCCAGGTCCAGATCCTCCGGATCGTCCCCGTCAGCCCGGAGATCGTCTTTGGCCTTCTCTTTGATCTGCTCCAGGGTTTCCTCGCAGATTCCTTCCGCCGTCGCCAGATCCTCCCGGACCGTAATATAACCGGCCGATTTCGGGTATTCGGACATGGAATAATTGGCCCTGAGATAGGCCTCCAGGTCGTCCTTGCCGGAAAGGGAGATCAGTTCCTGATACCGGTCTCTGTAGACCCGGGTCATAAGGGGGCGGGTATGCAGAGTCACGACGCCGTCCTCACAGAGGGCGTTATTGACAAAAACGCGGCCGGTCCCGGTGACCCTGAGTATCACGGCTCCCTCCAGGGCCAGGTCAGCGGGCAGTTTTTCTGCCCTGACCTGATAGGTTCCTGGCTTCAGGAATTCAAAGACAGGCTCCTTCCGGCCCACCACGGCGTGGACTGTAAGAACAGGCTTTGCTTCCTCCTTTTCTTTCCCCTTTCCTGTCTCACAGACCGGGAACGCGGCCTGGTCCAGCACGGCTCCGGCAAGGTCCAGGACCTGGAAGCCTACGGAAAATCCCTTATTGACGTCCACATCCGCCTGGCGGACCAGGAAGACCGGAACAGGAACGGCAGGGTCTTCCAGGTCGTCCGGGACCTCAAAATCCACGCCCAGCTTCCCGTCTCCGATCACAGTCAGAATGAAGGGCTCCTCCGCCAGGAAGTCTTTCGGAAGATTGGCCGCCGTTATCCTGTACTTGGCGGGATTCAGGGTGAGGGCCCCGCCCTTTCCATCGGCAGATACCGTCCAGTTCCTGCCTGTCGCTATATACTTTGATTTCTCTACCTTAAGCTCTTCTGCCAGGACCCTGACGCCGGGGACCGGTCTTTTATCCGGATCCTGGGCCAGGAATGTGACTTCTCTGGAAGATCCCTTGCTTTTGGAGTCGGGCCTTTTTTTCCATCTGGGCTGGCATTTTTCTTCCATCTTGAGCATTTCCCCGAAAAGGTCCCTTCTCTCCGCCGCGGGTCTTCCCGCTTCGATCAGCTGATGGTTCCGGTGAAGGTAATAGAGGAAAAGCGCTTCCAGCCAGTTCTTGTAATTGATGCCGGTGCCGGAGGGCCACATGTCATAGCCGGATTTGCCGGGATCGGCACTGTACTCCTTTGCCATCTTCTGGACAAGGCAGGCATTGCAATAGTCGCAGAGAAGGTTCCGCTCCAGATCCTGGTAGCGCAGCACATCCCCGGGGCCCTTCATCCGCGCCCACTCCTGAGGACTGAGGACATGGATGCCGAAGGCAAAAGCAAAGAGATAGAGATGGCGCCTGGTCTTTCCATTGGTCCGGAACTTGCCGTTCGCCAGGTCGTCCGCCAGATGCAGAAGATCCCATTTGGAATCGTTTCCCATGCTGTCAAAAATGGACTCATCGATCAGGGCCAGGGCCGTCTGCCTCTTTTTCTCCGAGACCCGGATGTTTCCCTTCCCGTTCCGCTTCAGGACCGTGGAAACAACAGTTGTGGTCTGGTAGGGAGCATATTCGAGGAACTGCTTGACGATCCGAAGCCGGACAGAGTCTCCCTCCCTGAACAGGGTCTGGTCTCCCAGCGCATCGACCAGCCGCCCGATTATTTCACCCGGCGACTTAAAGACACTGTAATTGTTGAACAGATAGGTATACAGGTCCCTCCTGATGACCGCTGCCGGAGGCATATGCGCGTCCACCAGCGCGGACAGATCCGCAGGGGTATCCGCCCTGTCGCATGCTCCAGGGTCCGCACCGTTTTCCTTCAGGATCCGGCGGAGCTCATCCTTGCAGTCCTTAATGGCCTTCTCCTTGCGCGTCATCCTGATGCTGGCCGCGGGTTCCCCGTTCCGCCTGAGCTGATCCTTCTTCTTCTGGATATCCCTGATCTGCATCAGAATCTGATTGCCTTCCGCCCGCGAATGCTTGAATCCGTCCCCCGGGCCTGCGTCCAGCATCATGCTGTTTGCCTGTATGGTATAATCTCTGTTCTCCATTGATTCCTCCGCTGCTGTGACCTGTCAAATCCTTCGACATTTCTTCCGTTTTTTAAGATAATAATCCTTTTTTTTCCGAAAGTCCATGAAAGAAGCAGAAGGGAAGGACAGAGCCGAAAGGCGGGTCCCGCGCAGGATCTGCGCGGGATCCGCTTCCCTGCTCTCTTATTCACGGTCTTTCAGCCGCCTGCTGCGGCTCACAGACCTGCTTCAGGCATGGTCTTCTCCGGAGCTTCCCTCCGGGGAGATCACGGAGGACTCTTCCTCCGCGGGAGCGGCAGGGACTGCCGGCGTTTTCCCTCTGCGGGCCGCCTTCGCTTTCCTCTTTCCCCGGAGGGCCCGGAAGATGGCCCTGAGGAC
>CAMOUD010000209.1 GCA_946626215.1 uncultured Lachnospiraceae bacterium | reverse complement strand
TGGAGGCGCCGGAGGCGGCCACGGCGGCCACTGAGAGGGGAGGAAAGAACTATGGATGAGAAAAGGATCCAGGGCCTGTCCATCAGGTCCCGCATGCAGATCCCCGCGAAAGCGGCTTCTGCCCCTGCAAGGATGCGGGGGGAGAGCTATGATATTCCCCTGACAAAGGAGGTGCTGTCCAAGCATGTCCTGTTCACCGGGGCC
Source organism: uncultured Lachnospiraceae bacterium (assembly GCA_946626215.1). GTDB lineage: Bacteria > Bacillota > Clostridia > Lachnospirales > Lachnospiraceae > CAG-791. The sequence goes on along the minus strand of CAMOUD010000209.1, from coordinate 3,483 downwards.
ATCGGCTCCGGCAAGACCACGGGCATGAACGGTCTGGTCAGTTCCGTGATCGGATCCATGGACAGGAACGATGTCATGATCGTCTTTGACGCCAAGGGAGACTTCAGGGACAAGTTCTGCAGGCCCGGCATCGACCGGGTGATCAGCTGTACGGGAGACTCCACCGTGACCTGGAACATGTTCCGGGAGGTGGAGATCGACGGTCCGGACAGGACGGCCCTCAATATCATTGAGCTGGTCAACAGCTTCTTCGCGGAAAAGATCAAAAGGTCCAACGCGCCTTTCTTTCCCACCGCGGCCAAGGACATTCTCTGCGGCATCATGATGTATATCCTCCGGACCTGTGAAAAGGCGGACCGGACCAACGAGGAGCTCTACCTCTACCTCCGGGACGCTTCCCTGGAAGATGTGGTCACCAGCTTTGACTCGATGCCGGACCTCCGGGGCCTGCTGGATTATATCAGCGGCGGATCCGGAGACGTCTCCGACCAGACCCAGGGCGTGTATTCCGAGCTCAGGACCGTGGTCAACGAGCTCCTGATCGGAAGCTTCCGGGAAGCAGGAGACTTCTCCATCCGTGAATTTGTCCGCGGCAAGGGCGGCAGGATCCTTTTCGTGGAATACGATCTGGGGATCGGCTCGGTCCTGACCCCGATCTACAAGGCCCTGTTCGACCTGGCCCTCAAGGAGACCCTCTGCAGGGAAAAGTCTGACGGCAATGTGTACTTTGTCATCGATGAGTTCAGCCTCCTGCCCGGCCTCTACCACATCTCGGACGGCGTCAACTTCGGCAGGAGCCTGGGAGCCAAGTTCATCGTGGCCATGCAGAACTGCCAGCAGATCATTCATGCCTACGGCAGGGAGAACGCCTACAGCATCCTGTCTGCCTTCGGGACCCTGGCCGCCTTCCGGACTACGGACAGGTCCACCATTGAGTTCATCCAGGACCATTTCGGGACAGCGAGGTCCAGGATCAGCTACGGCGGAAGGGACTACAGGAGCGGGGAACGGGATGATTTCGTCACCGGCCGGGTCGTGGAGGACTACGACCTGCTGGGGCTGGGCATCGGAGAAGCCATCGTGATGGTCTCCGATTACGATCCTGCCCCCGTCAGATACAAATTCAGGTACCTCTGATACACTGGTCCTGAAAAGAGGAGGGAAGAGGAGGGTTCCTCTTCCCGGGACAGGAGGAGCGCTATGGTCATAAGAGAATTATTCAATGATTACGGAATGCCCGGCTGCAGGACAGGGAACCTGTACCTGTCCGGCTACTCTGCCATGGGAGCGGAGGAATGCTTTGTCCAGCTTTATAAGGAAATGCTGGAGGAGAGGGTGCCCGTTTTTCTGATCAACAGAAAGCTCTCCTCCGTCCGGGCTGAAGCGGTCTGCAGGGAGGCGGTGGGAAAAGGCTTCCGTGCCTACAGGATCAACGGACGATCCAGCATCTGCTATCCCTTCGATCTCCTGAAGCTCGGCGCCTCCGACCAGGAAAAGGCGGATCTGGTCTACGGATTTCTGGCCGATCCTTCGGATTCGTCCTCTGACACCGACATGATCTGCCGGTATTTCCGGAACTGCGTCCACTACCTGGGAGAGGCCTTTCCGGACAGGCCGGTGACCCTGCAGAGGGTCCTTTCCCTCCGGATCGAGGAGGTCCGGGACGGCATCGGAAGGAGCATGGACCTGGATCCCATGGAGATCGCGGAGGAGTGTTCTTTCCTGGATTCCAGAGACCTTTACCGTCTGTGGGGCCTTGTCAGCGACAGGGCCAGGGCCCTGGAGGGAACGGGCCTGATCCGGGTCCTTTCCGGGACCGCGGATCCCCGTGATGTCTTCCGGGGCCCCATCCTTCTGGTCCTCTCCTGTGAAATGGAAACGCCCGAAAGGGCCAGGATCTATGACCGGATCCTGACCGGTTTTCTTCCCGTGCTCAGCAGGATTTGCGGGGGGCTGGCCTCGGAAGGCAGGGCTTATCATATATTTATACATGGAAGCGGAAGCGTATCCACGGTCCAGCTGGAATCCCTCCTGGCCCTGGGATGCGAGACAGAGGACACGGTCCTTCCGGTCTGTCTCTATGAGCAGAGCGTGAGCCGCCTGGTCCGGAGCCATGGCGAGGCCGTCCTCCAGTCCTTTGCTTCCGTCGGAGTCTTCCGTACCAATGAGGGGAACTTCTGGTCCGACTTCTTCGGTACCTCCCTCATGCCGGAGGTCTCCAGGAGCTATTCCCGAAGGAGGGGGATCTTCCTGGGAAGAGCCCTGGAAACGGAGAGCGTGGTCGGAAGGCCCCGGGGCAGGTTTGAAGGAACGACAGTCCAGAGGGTGGAAAAGCCGGTCTATGAGGCCCGCGTCTTTCAAGCCCTCAGGGACAGGGAGATGATCTTCTACTCTGCCTTCAGAAATATCCGGAGACGCAGACAGCTGCACTGGTAGGGACCTGTGTCCCTGCCCGGAAAGGAGGAGCATCATGAGGAGACTGGCCTATACCATGCGGAACCTGTTCAGGGTTTCCAATATCGGCACCTTCGTCTTTTTCATCATCAATTTCCTGGTCCTGATGGAAATTTTCGGCGGTGTATATGAAGGAGATCCCAGAGGATACCTGTACCTGGTCCTCATCTATGTCTTCTCCATCCTTCTTTCCCTGACTCCCATCGGGCAGGGCGCCCTCTGCCTTATGTGCGGAGCGAAAAGGATCACCAGGACGGACATGCGCTCCAGGATCATGCCTCTGGCGGCCGAGGTCTTTGAAAAGGCCAAGAGGGAGAGCCCTCTCATGCCTGACCGGATCAACGTCAGGGTGATCTACGACCCGGAGCCCAACGCCTATGCCATCGGTACCTATACCATCGGCGTCACAGAGGGCCTGCTCTCTCTTCCCGACAGCCAGATCCAGGGCATCGTGGCCCATGAAATGGGCCATCTGGCCCTCCAGCATACCCTGATCCAGACCCTGATCGGCAGCGGCAATATCTTCATGACCTCCATTGTGTTCTCCCTGGAGCTCCTCAAGGCCATCCTCGGGATCAGCACGGTGACGACCGCCGTCACCGGGAGAAGGAACAGCTTCCTCTATGTGATCTTCGCGGGCCTCAGCTTTCTGTTCGTCTTCTGCTGGACCAAGCTCCTGACCCTCTTCCTGAGAGGATCCAGCAGGGCCAATGAATATGAGGCGGACGCCTTTGCCTGCCGGATCGGCTACGGCTATGAGCTGGCGGAGGCTCTGGACCATCTGACCATGGGCACGCCCCGGTCCTCCTACCTGCAGATGCTGGAAAGCTCCCATCCGGATCCTTCCGACAGGATCGGCAGGCTCCAGGCCATGGGCGCCGGCTATTCCAGATATTAACGATCCATACGCATCGCCTGCGGGGCTGCCGCATTCGCTGACAGGGATCAGCAATGCGGCAGTCCCTCCTTATTGCGGCGCGGGCTGACGGCGCATAGCGCCGCAGAGCCGCCCGGGTCGTCAAGGCCCAG
>CAMOUD010000208.1 GCA_946626215.1 uncultured Lachnospiraceae bacterium | reverse complement strand
AAAAGCTCCAGCTCAACGACGCCTCCCTCTTCTTCGAGCCGGAGACCTCTCTGGCCCTGGGCTTCGGCTTCCGCTGCGGCTTCCTGGGCCTCCTCCACATGGAGGTCATCCTGCAGAGGCTGGAACGGGAGTATGACCTGGACCTGATCTCCACGGCCCCCGGCGTCGTCTACAAGGTCTATAAGACCGACGGGACCCTGGTGGAGCTGACCAATCCCTCCAACCTGCCGGATGTGACGGAGATCGAGCACATGGAGGAGCCCATCGTCCAGGCCGAGATCATGGTCACCACCGAGTTCATCGGGGCCATCATGCAGCTCTGCCAGGAACGGCGGGGCCGGTATATCAGTACGGAGTACATTGAGCAGACCCGGGCGGTCCTCCACTATGAGCTGCCCCTCAATGAGATCATCTATGACTTCTTTGACGCCCTCAAGTCCAGGTCCAGGGGCTACGCCTCCTTTGACTATGAGCTCAAGGGCTATGAGACATCGACCCTGATCCGGATGGACATCCTGGTCAACAAGGAGCCGGTGGACGCCCTTTCCTTCATCGTCCATACCTCCAACGCCTACGACAGGGGAAGGCGGATGTGCGAGAGGCTCAAGGAGGAGATCCCCAGGCAGCTCTTCGACATTCCCATCCAGGCGGCCGTGGGCGGCCGGATCATCGCCAGAGAGACGGTCCGCCAGCTCCGCAAGGATGTCCTGGCCAAGTGCTACGGCGGCGATATTTCCAGAAAGAAGAAGCTCCTGGAAAAGCAGAAGGAAGGCAAGAAGCGCATGCAGATCGTCGGCAACGTGGAGATCCCCAAGGAAGCCTTCATGAACGTGCTCAAGCTCGATTCGGGGAACTGAAAAAAGCAGATATGGAAGACCTTTCTCTCTACATCCACATCCCCTTCTGCGTCCGGAAATGCAGCTACTGCGATTTCCTTTCGGGGCCGGCGGGGGAAAGGGAACAAAGAGATTACAAAGATGCCCTGATCCGGGAGATCCGGGCGGCCGATGTCCTGCACGGCTTCTCCCGGGACCGGTTCAGGGCCGATACCGTCTTTTTAGGCGGCGGGACGCCATCGGTCCTGCCGCCTTCTTTCATTGGAGAGATCCTGGACGCGGTCCGGGAGACCTTTGTCCTTGCGGAGGACGCGGAGATCTCCATGGAGATGAATCCGGAGACCGTTACCGGGGCCTCCCTGGCCGCCTGCAGGGAAGCCGGGGTAGGCAGGGTCTCCTTCGGGGTCCAGTCCCTGGACGACAGGGAGCTGAGGCTCCTGGGCAGGATCCATACGGCGGACCGGGCCAGGCAGGCCTTCCGGGAGGCCCGGGAGGCCGGCTTTGCCAACATCAACGTGGATCTGATGACGGCCATACCCGGCCAGACCCTGAAGAGCCTGGAGAGGACCCTGGAGGAGGTGATCGCCTGGGGGCCCGAGCACATCTCCGCCTACAGCCTGATCATCGAGGAGGGGACCCCCTTTGCCTCCATGGACCTGCCTGACCTTCCGGATGAGGAGGAGGACAGGCGCATGTACCATTATCTGGGCCGCCGCCTTAAGGAGGCGGGCTATGGACGCTATGAGATCTCCAACTACGCCAGGCCCGGCTTTGCCTGCCGCCACAACACGGGCTACTGGACCGGTCACGCCTATCTGGGCCTGGGGACCGGGGCCGCCTCCCTGGCGGGAGGAGACAGGTTCAGCAACGTCCGGTCCCTGAGGGCCTATCTTGCGGCCCTGGAAAAGGATCCCCTTCCCTTCTCCTGCGAGGAGGAAAGGACCAGCCTGACCCGGGAGGACAGGATGTCGGAGTTCATGTTCCTGGGCCTCAGGCTCTGCCGGGGCGTTTCAGAACGGGATTTTGAAGAGCGCTTTCACAGGTCCCTCATGGAGGTCTTCGGGCCGGAGATCTCCCGGCACCTTTCGGAGGGCCTGCTGGTCCGGGAGGGAGACAGGATCCGGCTCTCGGAGAGGGGCCTGGACCTGGCCAACTATGTCATGAGCGACTTCGTGTAGAGGCCCGGGGAGGGACCCTCCGCCAGGCCCTTCAGGACCAGCATCATCAGGGCGGAGGAGGTCTCGGAAAAGGACAGGGCCCTGCCCAGAAGGACAGAGGCGGCGTCCCGGACCTGGTCCGGGCCCATGGGAAGGTCCGGGGAAAGGACCTGGAGCACGGCCGCTTCGGCGGGAGTCAGGGATACCGGGCTCCCGCCTTTCTTTTCAGGAAGGAGAAGGGACCGGTCCGTCAGACCGAAGAAGTACTCGGCCAGGACCCGGGGCGAGGAGGCGATGCCGGCCCCCTGGCGGATCAGTTCATGACAGCCGCTGCTCAAGGCGTCCGAGACCGGGCCGGGCACGGCAAAGACATCCCTTCCCTGGTCCAGGGCGTGGCCTGTGGTGATCATGGTCCCCGAATCCAGGGAGGCCCGGACCACCAGGACCGCGTCGGAGAGGCCGGAAATGATCCGGTTCCGGGCAGGGAAAAGGTAAGGCCTGGGCCTGGTGCCCGGCCTGTATTCCGACAGGATCCCGCCTCTTTCGAGCAGGGCCTCGTAGAGGTCCCGGCTCTCCTCCGGATAGCAGATATCCGGGCCGGAGCCCAGGACGGCAAAGGAGGCGCCGCCTGCCTCAAGGGCGGCCCTTCCGGCGGCCCCGTCGATCCCTCTGGCCAGTCCGGACAGGATCTGGACCCCGGATCCCGCCAGGTCCCCGGCAAAGCGCCGGGCCTGGACCAGCCCGTAGCCGTCGGCCCTCCGGGACCCGATGACGGCCAGGCAGGGCCGGTCCGGCCGGGGAAGAGCCCCCCGGTAGAAAAGGCAGACGGGAGGGTCCGGGATCCTGCGCAGCCTTTCCGGCCATTCCGCGTCCTCGGCGCAGACAAAGGAGATCCCCCTGTCCGCCATGTGCCGGGCCAGGAAAAAAGGATCCCGGGAAGAGGCCTTCCGGATCAGGATAAAGGTCCTTCTGCCCTGGTCCTTTCCCAGGGCCTCCCGGCAGAGATCCGCCAGGTCCTTCCCGGGCATGGAAAGGAGCCTTTCGGACAGGCCGCTCCCTCTGATCCGGTCCATAAGGGACCAGGAGGAGGGAGAGGGACCCTCACCGGGGGCCAGGAGACGCCCGGCCAGACGCAGGTAGGAGGCCGGCCCGAAGCCCTCTGTGCTCATGAGAAGGCAGGCGGAAGGGCTGGGGATCCCGGCCCGGCCCCGGCTCACAGGAAGCCTCCTTCCGGGTCCCGGGCGGATACAGAGACCGCGTAGGCCATCAGGTCCTTCAGGCTTTCAAAGCCCAGGCAGACAGGCCGGCAGGCCTTCCCGTCCCGGGGCAGGCAGGAAAGGGGAAGGAGGCAGGCCCTGAGGCCCCGGTCTTTGGCCTCCCGGACCAGGGCGGGGATCCCCTCTGCGGGCCGGATGGTCCCGTCCGGCAGAAGGCTCCCGGCCAGAAGGCAGCCCCGGAAGGCCTCCTGAGGCAGGACGCCCATGGAGACCAGGAGGCCGGCGGCAACAGCCAGGTCCGGGACAGGACAGGGCAGGAGGGGCAGGGGGGCCAGAAGGACCCGGGCCCCTTCCGGCGGCGCGCTGATGCCGGACAGACGAAGGGCGGACCGGATCCGGGCCTCCGCCTCCCCGGCGGAGGCCTTCTCCTGGCCGGGGATCAGAAAGCGGCGGGGACCCTCCATGGCCTCTGTCTGGACATGGACCAGCCTGCCGGAGGGCCCGGCGGGAAGAGCGGT
>CAMOUD010000207.1 GCA_946626215.1 uncultured Lachnospiraceae bacterium | reverse complement strand
AGGCAGGCCGGGAATGGGAAAAGGACTACCTGCCCGAAGCCTTTGAAGAGGCGGGTGACCTGCTGGAGGCGGCGAAGAAGAGGAAGGGATTTACGGAGTAAGGAAGGCTCAGGAAGGAAAGACAGATGGATAGAAAAGAGACCGGGGCCTGGGGAAAAGGGGCATCCATGTCCGTTTTCAGTACAGAGTTCAGGCTGCCCCCCAATCAAACGATCGAGTCCCTGAACAGCAGAATCCAGGAGATCGACAGGCAGCTGGAGGAGTCTGTCAGTCAGGCGGACAGGGTCGATTATGCCCTGGCAGCGGGAAGCGGCCTTCTCTGCGGCGCCCTGGACAGTATCCTGTTCAGCCACATAAGCGCGGGACCGGATGGAGTCCGGATTCCCCGGGAACAGTTAGGGACTATCCTGTGCAGTGCGGCAAAACAAATGGGAGCCAGGCTGCCGGAGGAGAACAGGAACGAGTATGCCGCTCGCTTTATCACGCAGAAGCTTGCCCCTTCTTTCAGGAGAAGAGCGGCAGAGACCGCCGGCTCCTTCGCCAGCATGCTGGATTTTGATAATTTACAGCATTACCCGGGATTACTTGGCATCGTATCAGCTGTCATGGTGCAGGTGAAGAAACTGGAATTGTTCACCTTTGAGAACGGCCAGATCAATATCAACCTGTCCAGATGCAGCAATGGGTATCTTTCAAAGGTCATCGTATCTCTTGTCTGCTGCGGCATGCTCCGCTGGCTGATCGATATGGCGGAGCATCCGGAGCATCTGGAGGAGGATTCGGAGCTTCCCCGTGCCGTAAAGGACCTGATCAACCAGCTTGGCTCAAATGCGGGGCTGCTCAAAGCGCTGTCGCTGGGACTGGATCATTATGAGAAAAATGTCCGGAATGCGGAAAGGAGCCTCCCCCGTCGGCAAAAGACCGTCAGGATCGATCTGGGAGAAGAACTGAAGAAGCTTGCCGCGTCTATGGGAAGATATCTGGATGCAGCTCCTGAGGAGGCCGTCAGGATCGGAGGGACAAAGGGCCAGGCAGGACCGGATTCCGGGATCCTGGAACAGATATTCACTCCTGAGCATCTGCTGAAGCAGTCCATCCCGGTCCTGGTCAATGAGCTGATCGTACGGACCTTCTACATGGTCAGAAGGCTTGCCATGCAGGCACAGGAACTGGGAGACATCCGGAAGATCGACTGGAGAAAGGCTGTTCCCACCAGGAGCAGGACTCTGGACAGAATGATCGCGGTGGCTTCCATGACCTTTACCGCGGCGGATACGCTGGACGCTGCCGGAAGGGCGGCCCTGGAATCCTGCGCAAACTATGTAATCTTTCTCATGCGCTTCACCTGCCGGTTCAATTATGTCGGGGCCGCAAGAACAGTGGCCGCTCTGGCAGTGGAGATATCCGATGAGGAAAGAGAAGCGGAGATCCTCAGGGAAAGAAGGATCCTGATGGAGGAAAGATCGGAGGCGTTCATTGAGGCTGTTGCCGCATACAGGGAGGATATGGAAAGACAGTTCTGTTCCTTCATGACGGAGGACCTTGAAACGATCCTCACGGGCATGGATGAAATCGAACAGGGCCTGGTTCAGGGGGATTCCGACCTCGTCATAAAGGGAAATGTCAGGATCACGGAACAATTCGGAGGAGAGGTCCAGTGGAGGAGCCAGGAAGAGTTTGACGACTTTATGGATTCTGATGAAACATTTATACTGTGATTGTCAGCCGAACAGGTTCCGGAGGCTGCGAAGCTGTGAAAAGGCATAATGGAGGATATCGATGAAAATCAATCTGAAAAAACTGGGCAGTGAGCTTGGGGCTGCCGCCCAGAAAACAGCAGGAGATCTGGCAGAATCCGTCAGAGAGGGAAAGGCGGCAGAGGCCGTCATGGAAAAAGCGGCCGGAGCGGCAGGGGCTATAAAAAACGCGGTGGACGGAGCAAAAGCTTCTGATATTACAGACCAGGTAAGAGAGTTCCTGATGAAGGACAGAAAACCGGAAGTGGCGGATGGGACGATTTCTCCCCGGTCCGCCATGATGATCATCTATTACCTGATGGCGGTAGACGGAAACATCTATCAGAAAGAAGAAGAGAAGTTCCTTTCCATCGGGAGTGACCTGGATGAGTCCTTTGAAGACCATCAGAAAACGATCGTAGGTGCCTGCAGGAAGCAGATGGACAAGGTGATCGATCCCGAGGATTACTATGACGTGATCCAGGAAGGTGTGGGAAAGGCGATTCAGGGGTCTGTTCCGGATCAGAATTCCTTTATTACGCCCAGGCTGCTGATCTGGGACCTTCTGTCTGTCGCCTGCAGCGACGGCCAGTATTCGGAGCCGGAGAGACGCCTGATCAAGTACGTGACCCGTCAGCTGGATATCGACAAGGAACTGTTCCTGGAAATGGAGACCAGTATCCGGACCCTGCTCGCTCTTGAGAAAGAGGAGGAATGGATCAGGACCACAAACAGGCCCCATCTGGTCAAGGAAAGTCTGGCCAGGGAAATTGAGAATAGAAAAGCGGTGATCTTTGACAGCGTCAGAGATCTGATCACACTGTAGGAGGTGCCGGATATGCCTTTACCTTTATTATTCATCGGCGCAGCTGCCTTAACGGGCGCAACAGGCCTGGGCAAGACCGTAAAAGCAGGAGTAGATACCGCAAACGCAAAGAAGATCAACAGTGAAGCAGACTCTCTGGCAGAAGCAGCCAGAGACAGACTGAACAGGGAGAGGGCTGCCTGCGGAAAGGCTCTGGAAGAACTGGGCAAGGAGAAAGTCTGTATCCTGAACACCAGTGTCACATCTTTTCTGGAGACATTCCGGAAAATCAGGAACGTTGACCTCAGAGAGGTGGAGGAACTGTCGGAGATCGGGAAGCTCCATATCGACCAGAAGACCTTTGACGACATGGAAGAGATGACGAGCTTTGCGGCATCTCTGGCCGGCGGAGCGGCTGCCGGAACAGCCGGCGGCGCCATGACGGCCTTCGGAGCCTACAGCGCGGCGACCAGCTTTGCCGCCGCGTCCACAGGGACAGCTATTTCTTCCCTGAGCGGAGCCGCGGCCACCAACGCGACCCTGGCCTTCTTCGGAGGAGGATCCCTGGCTTCGGGAGGCCTCGGCATGGCAGGCGGGACCATGGTCCTGGGGGGACTGGTCGCGGGACCGGCCCTTCTTGTCACGGGGCTGATCGTCAGCGCTCAGGCAAGCAAGAACCTGGAGAAGGCCCTGTGCAATCAGGCAAAGGCCAGAGAGCTGGCCGAACAGCTGGATGCTGCCTCCTTCCAGTGCCAGGCGATCAGACGCAGGACCTGCATGGTATACAGCCTTCTGGCCTGGCTGGACGCCAAGTTCTTCCCCATGGTCTTTGGCCTGGAGGACGCCGTGGCCCGGGAAGGGACAGATTTCAGGACCTACAGCCATGAAAGCAAAAAGACTGTATCAACAACAGTGACTACCGCAAAAACAATCATGACAATCCTGAATACAGCCCTTCTGACAGAGGAGGGGAATCTGACTGAGGAGTCGGAAGGTGTCCTTCAGATTGCGGATACAATGAAGGCATGAATAAAGAAATGGACGAAAGGATCAGACTGAAGGGCGAGCTGGTCAGGACCATTGAGGCGATGGGATATCCGGCGGAATTCGGCATGGTCATCGCGGACTCTCTGGGGACGGAAAAGACCCTGAGCCGGATGATTGGCTATCTGAAGTCGGCCCATCCCAGGTCCGCCGAGGAGATCGCGGATGAGATGC
>CAMOUD010000206.1 GCA_946626215.1 uncultured Lachnospiraceae bacterium | reverse complement strand
TACGCATAGTATAGCATAAAACCGCAACAAATGCAAACAAATGTTTGCAAAAGGCGGCAATTCCTCTCGGTAATTGAATTACCGAGAATCCTTGCTATTGATCTTGAATAAAGCATGAAACCGACGCGGGAAAATGCTATTATATACAATTAGAAGCCTTTCCCATTGACAGGATGGGAATGCATCTGGTGAAATGTGTGCGCGCCTGCTGAGGTGACAGCACGATCCTGTTCCGGAGAGCATCATGAATGAAAAAGCAGTAGAAGTATTTATAAGCTACAGTACGAAGGACACAGACACCGCCTTCGCGCTGCTTGAAGTCCTTGAATCCTACGGCCTTGCCTGCTGGATCGCGCCGCGTGACATTCCGCAGGGCGCGCAGTGGGCGGAGGAGATCGACAAGGCGATCCAGAAATCCAAAGTCTTTGTTGTTATTATCAGCTCCAGCTCCGTAGAATCCAGGCAGGTCCCTAAGGAAATCGCTCTTGCCGTATCCTCCTGTGACAGTATATATCCATTCCGGATCGATAATACCGCTCTGCAGGGAACCTTCCGCTACTACCTTTCAGAGTATCAGTTCACGGACGCCGTCAGCGATACGAATAAGAAAATGACAGAGCTGGCCCAGACCATCTGTTCTTCGCTCGGGAAACCGGTCCCCTCAAAGAAGGATCCCGGGAAAAGACCGGATTCTGAGGAAAAGCCCTCGCCGGCCGGGAACATCTCCCCTCCGATGACGCCTCCGGGGAAATCCCCCAGGCCGGTCATGATCGGCGTGATCGCGGCGGCCGCTGTCCTTGCCGTCATTATAGGTATTGTGTTATCAGGAAAAGGAAGAGAGACCGGTCAGGGAACGACTGCCGCTGTCGATGCGGCACAGGAGGCAGATACCGTCCCTTCAGAGACTGCTCCGGAAGGCGCTTCGGACCAGGATCCTTCGCTCCGGGATGGATCCGCAATGACCTTCGGAGTGTGGAAAAAGATCGCCTATGAAGACCGCGGCGCGGCGACTGACGTTCATACAGATGCTCTTTATATTCTCGGAGATGGTACGCCGTACTTCTCTCTGGAAGACAGCCTTTCGGGTCCATCCAGGAGCGCGCTGACGCCGGACCTGCTGCTGGAAGACAGCGGCAGCTATGACCTGACTGTCGAGACCTCGTTTAAGGATACCTTTGACGGCAGTATCTCCGACAGCCACGGGATCAGTATCACTTCCACCTTTGCCTACAGCGGCTTGGATATGGATTCTGATTCCATCGATCCGGATGAGAATCCGACCGGGCTGACTTATAGCGACTGCTATCCGGACCAGTATTATTTTGTTCACCTGACCGGGACTTTCCGGGAAAGCCCTGTCAAGGAATCGGATGTCGACACATGGCTCGTTTATAAAAAGCAGTATCCCCTGTTCAGCAGTCAGATCTACCCGGCTCTTGTCGGCAGGTGGAAAGACAGCTTCGGAAATATCTGGGAATTTTCGATGGAGGAGGAAGACCTTGCCTTTAGGATGACAGACACGGACGGCAATACATATGCCGGGAAGGAGTGTTCGCACAGGAGCGCGAATGAAGATAAGGTGAATTTCTTTGAACGCGTCCAGTTCATTTTTGAAACGTATAAGACAGATTTCTACGCGGTCGTATCCTTTGATGGTCAGAAGCTGGAAATGCTGGACCAGAACTGGGACAGCTTCGTGTTAACCAAAGAACCGTAAGACCATCCGGTCAAGGAAGAAAGCATATGCCGGCATCGCTCGAAAGATGCCAGATGGAATCAGCCAGTCTGTCGTTCGGCAGGCTGGCTGATTGATTCAGGCTGAAGCTCCCCGCGCCCAAAAGATGCACGATTACAGGCAATACCCGGCAGTCAGGCCCCCGGGGACTTTCCCCCGGAGCTAAAGACAGACCGCCGTCATCGAAATTGATCTTGTTTCTCCTGTTGCTTTCAACCGGAACGGTGCCAGAATAATGCACAGAAGCCTGCTTCTTGGTCCTTAATGGCTTGAACACCTTTATTGCACCAGGAATCAGGTTTTTTTATTTCCAGCAGGAGAAGGCAGGCAGCGCCCGGATCTGGTCCGGCTGGATTTTTTTCTGTTCAGCGCACTTGAACTACGCAGCATGCAGGCCCAAAGATCCTTAGCGGCACGGTTTTATTCCATAAACGGCCTCTCTGACATTTCCGCTCTGCTGGTTCGACGCGTCAGGCGGCCCCGAAGGCCCTGATGGGAAAGATATGGGTATATTTCATCTGCCCTCTTTGATCGTTTCTGTGTGTTCTGCCGTATCAGATGCTCCAGCCGGCGCTGGCGCTCTGGAGCCGGGTCATGTGTCTGAAGATACCGTTTTCCTTCTTGAGCAGTTCATCAGGACTGCCCTCTTCGGCGACCCTGCCGTCCGCAAGGACTACGATCTTATCCGCAGCCTCCACGGTGCGCATGCGGTGGGCGATGACCAGGACGGTCTTTCCTGCCAGAAGGCGCGAGAGCGCCCCCTGGACCTTTGTCTCGTTCTCCACGTCGAGAGAGGCGGTCGCCTCATCCAGAAGAACGATGGGCGCGTCCTTCAGCAGGGCCCGGGCGATGGAAATCCGCTGCCGCTCACCGCCGGAGAGCTTTGCTCCGTTCTCGCCGATGGGCGTCCCATAGCCCTGGGGCAGTTTTTCCACGAACTCATCGCAGTTGGCGGCAGCCGCGGCGGCCAGGACCTCCTCGTCCGTCGCTCCGTGCCTGCCGAGACGGATGTTCTCCATGACCGTATCGTCGAAGAGGACCACGTCCTGGAATACCATGGAATAGTCTGTGAGCAGGACTTCGGGATCGACCGAGCTGATGTCGATGCCGCCGACCCTGATGCTTCCTTGGGAAATGTCCCAGAGGCGGGCAGCCAGTCTCGCGCAGGTGCTTTTCCCGGAGCCGGACGGACCGACCAGGGCCGTGACCTGACCTTCTTTCGCGGTAAAGCTCACTCCGCGGAGGACCTGCTCACCGTCATAGGCGAAACCGACGTTCTCAAATACGATGTCGTGCCCTTCCGGGGCAAAGGCAGCCGCGCCTTCCGCTGTCTTCGCGTCGTGGATCTCCATCAGCCGGCTCGCGGAGACCTGGGACATGAACATTTCCGCGATCAGGGCCAGCGCCTGGTCGAAGGGCGCATAGACGCGTGTGATCGCCAGCAGGAACATGAACAGGACCATAAAGTCGATCTGTCCTGACAGGATCAGACTTGTTCCGGTGAGGATGGTCGTTGCCACCCCCAGCCGCATGATCACGCTGGCGGCGTTGACGAAGATGCCGGTGTGCAGTTCACCCCGGAGCATGGTCTTTTCATGATAGTCGATCTTGTCGTTCAGTTCTTTCAGGAATCTGTCCTCCTGACTCGTGGCCCGGATCTCCCGGATGTTCTCCAGTGTCTCCTGGATGCCGTCTGACACCCGGACCCCGGCCGCCTTAGTGATCTCCGAATTGTGTCTGGTTAGTCTTCTGCTGCCGAACAGGAGCGCAAAGGCAACCGGAACGCCCCACAGGCAGGCAATAGCCATACGAAAGTTATAGATCAGCATACAGGCCGCTATGATCGCCGTTGAAATATAGGAGCCGTACAGATAGCCCAGACAATGGGACCAGACATGCTCCAGGCGGTTCACGTCGCCCATGATGGTCTCCGTCAGGTCCGCCAGATCCCGCTTGCCGAAATAGCCGAGGGGCAGCTTTCTCAGCCGCTCGGCCAGTCCGATCCGGACAGTCCTGACCTCTCCGTAGACCAGACCG
>CAMOUD010000205.1 GCA_946626215.1 uncultured Lachnospiraceae bacterium | reverse complement strand
GGGATCGGGATCAGGATGTCCAGGCGGAAGATGCCGTCCTCGGCGTCGGCGGTCAGGTGGCCGCCGTATTTTTCGGCGATCATCTGCATGGAACGCATGCCGAAGCCGTGATAGTCGGGATCCTCCTTGCTGGTACGGGGGAGTTCGTTGACGAAGGTCAGGCTGCCTGCGAAGCAGTTCTCCACATGGATGGAGAGGAGATGGCCCACGGACCGGACATGGACGCTGATGCTGCGGCGGTCCTTATCCGGTACTTTTCGGACCGCTTCCATGGCGTTGTCCAAAGCGTTGCCGAAGAGGGCGTAGATATCGCCCGGTGAGATGAAACGGATCTTGTCTCCCTCCGCGATGCAGGTGAGGAGGATGTTTTCCTTTTCACACAGGAGGCTCTTCTCTGTCAGGATGACGTCCAGAGCATCGTTTCCTGTCCGGACGGCGGAATCGTAGATCCCCACGGCATTCTCGATCTCTTTCAGAGCCTGCCGGTCCACGGACTCGTTCCCCTTCCGGAGCCGGCGGATCTGGTGCTTCAGGTCGTGGCACTTGACGTTGATGATATCGATGGTCTCCCGGGACATCTGGTACTGCTTTTTCTCTTCTGCCAGCATCTGCTCCAGGAAGGAGAGCTCCAGCTCGAGCCTCCGGTTGGCCAGAAGGCCGAAGAGGAGCCAGAGGATGAAGACGCAGGAGGTGGCGTTGTAGAAGCAGACCAGGGCCTGATAATCCAGGCGGCTCCCGTCTGCGCTGAGATGCATATTGACGAGCCCGAGGACCACATCCACGATAAGGACCAGACCGGAGAGCCCCAGCATCTTTTTGTTGTCGATCCGGATCTGGCCGAACTGTCTGATCCTGCCTGACAGCAAGGCATAGCAGCCCGCCATCATGGCCGCCAGCGTCAGGAGATAGAAGAGGACCAGCAGAGGGAAGGGGGTCTCCGGCATGCGAGAGACCAGTCTGTATGACAGGCCTGCCAGGTCATTCAGGCCGGAAGCCAGCTGATGGACCGTATAGCCTGTCAGGACGCAGAAGAGGATGCTGCAGAGATCTTCCTGGTAGCAGAACCACAGGCCTGCCGCGGACAGGACCAGAATAGTCAGATACATAAGGATGCCGAAGGGAATCATAGTTCCGGAAGCGGTGCCTGCCGCAGATACGGCTTCGGGGACAGGAAACAGAAAAGCGCCGAGCAGGCAGACCAGGCAGCTGCCCGGGAGTCTCAGCCGGTAATCGTCCCTGTGGGTCAGAAAGCGGGCATAGAGGTGTTCTCCCAGGAGGACCTCCCCCATGACCAGCAGATTGATAAAGTGGATCCTCGCGAACATCAGACAGTACCTCCCAGATATCTGGCCAGAGCGGAGAAGACTTCCTTACGGCGGGAACGGCTGATGGCCAGCTTCTCTCCGGTGGACAGGACCAGCATGGATCCGTCGATCTCCGAAACGTAACGGAGGTTGACCAGATAGCAGACATTGGTCCGGACAAAACTGCGGCCGGCCAGCTCCTTTTCCTTACCGGACAGGCTGCCCCGGGTGGTAAGGACGTCCTCCTCCGTATGGATCAGGAGGTCATGGTCGGAGACTTCCAGAAAAGTGATCTCCCGGGAAGAGAGGACCCGGATCCCCCGCTCCGTGGCAACACTGAGGCGGACATCCTCCTTCCGGGCCAGGATCCGCATGGCTTTGTCCATCCGGATGGAGAACTGGCCATAGGAGAAAGGTTTTAAAAGAAAGTCCAGAGCATTTACCTCATAGCTCTTGACGGCGTACTGGGCCAGACTGGTGATGAAGATGAGGGGGACGACTTCGTCCTGCCTGCGCAGGCGCTGGGCCGCCTCCATGCCGCTCATGCCGCTTCCCAGGCGGATGTCCATCAGCACCAGGGCAAATCGCGGGGAGTAGGCTTCCAGAAAGGCCTCCCCTGAAGCAAATCGGGTCGGCCGAAGATCCAGGTTGTGTTCCCGGCTGTATCGGTCCAGACAGTCAGACAGAAGAGCTGCTGTAGCCGGATCATCCTCCACAAATGCTATTTGAATCATGGAAGAGTCGCCTCCTTTTTCAGGGACAATGATTTCGATAAAGTCATTATAACAAATCGGGCCTCTGCCGTGGCGCTTCCTGTGACCGAGTACGGCGCGGAAATGACCGACTGCGTCAGAAGCGTAGACGTTCTATCTCCCACGGATATATAGTGACCTCGCAAACAGGTGGTCCGCCGGGACAGAAGGCGGACCGGCAGCAAAGGTTTCTTCAACATCTGAAGAGGGAGGTAAGTATGATAGAACTCAACATGAGCGATGTCGTCAGCGTACTCAACAGCTGTAAGCAGTACCTGATCGGTTTCGCGGCGGTCGCAGTGCTGGCTGTGATCGCCATGATCGCCTGCGGGAAGGCCCCGGCCAAAGTCAGAAAACTGGTCAGGGGAAATGCCCTGCTGGCGATCCTTCTGGGTGCCCTGGCGGCGGTCAACCTGATCTGCACAGGCCCCATGTCCACCCTTCTGTCCCTGGCCACAGGCGGCAGCGGGACCATTCCTGAGGAGATCACGGAAAACACTAACGAGCACACCAGAGAGATCGCGAGAGAGGGTATCGTCCTTCTCGAGAACGATTCTCTGCTGCCTCTGGAGAGCGGCAGCAAGATCAACGTGTTCGGCTGGGCGGGCACGAACCCCATCTACGGCGGTTCCGGTGCAGGCGCCCTCAATGATCTCTATCCGAAGACCTCGCTTCTGGAAGGTCTTGGCAACGCGGGGTTTGAGGTCAACAGCGAGCTGACCGATTTTTACACTGCCTTTGGCGGTGCCAGAGCCGCGTATGGCAGCGACTGGTCCCTGCCGGAGCCTCCCGCGGACACCTACAGCCAGGAACTGATCGACAATGCGAAGGCATTCTCGGATACGGCCGTCATGGTCATCGCCCGCTGGGGCGGCGAGGGAAGCGATGTTCCCGCCGATATGACCACGGTCTCCTACACCAATAATTCCGAGAACTACGCGGACTTTGAAGCCGGCCAGTCCTATCTGGAGCTCTCCAGAACGGAGAAAGATGTTCTGGACATGGTGTGCGCGAACTTTGAGAACGTCATCCTGGTCTACGACGGTGTGACCACCTTCCAGCTGGGCTTTGTGCAGGAGTATCCTCAGATCAAGGGCGTCCTGTGGTGCGCGGGCCCCGGCCAGACCGGTTTTGACGCCCTGGGCGAGATCCTGAGCGGCGAGGTCGTTCCTTCCGGCAAGACCGCCGACACGTTCCTCTATGATCTGAAGACGGCTCCCTGGTGGAACAACTTCGGCGCTTTCTCCTATGACAACATGGCAGAGTTCGCCGTGGACGCCAGCGATCCCTACATGGGCGGCACCACACCTACTTTCATCAATATCAACGAGAGCATCTACATGGGCTACCGGTTCTTCGAGACGGCAGCTGCGGAAGGCATCCTTGACTATGACAAAACGGTCCAGTATCCCTTCGGCTATGGTCTCTCCTATACCAGCTTTGAGCAGAAGATTGAGAATGTCTCCGACACCGGAAACGGCACCATGACTTTCGACGTGACCGTGACCAACACCGGCGACAGGGCCGGCAAGGAGATCGTCCAGGTCTACTGCAATCCTCCTTATATCAACGGCGGGATCGAGAAGGCCAGTGCCAACCTGGTGGCTTTCGACAAGACCGATCTCCTGGAGCCCGGCGCTTCCCAGACCCTTTCCTTTACGGTAAAGGAAGAAGATCTGGCCTCCTATGACGATCAGGAGAATGGCTGCTATGTCCTGGA
>CAMOUD010000204.1 GCA_946626215.1 uncultured Lachnospiraceae bacterium | reverse complement strand
GCAGGATCCTCCAAGGCCGTCAACATCGTCCTGATGGGCCGTCTTTCCCATTACTTTGATATTTCTGAAGAAGCATGGATGAAGGCCATGGACGCCATTGTTCCTTCCAGGTTCCTGGAAATGAACAGGAAGGCGTTTTCACTCGGCAAGAACGCTTAAAGAGTTTTACACCCCGGGATCAGACATCATACGCAGCAGCAAATTCAAATATTTTGACAGTCCGCAGTGCATGATGGGCAGTTTCAGATCCTGTGCTGAGCTGAATATAAGAGAAAGAAGGTAAAAGTTATGGAACGCTATTATCAGCCTGAAATCGAATGCGCGTCCAGGGAAGAGATCAAAAAGCTCCAGGATGAGCGTCTGGTCAAGCAGGTCAGGCACGTATGGGACAATGTCCCCTACTACCGCAAAAAGATGGAGGCAAAGGGCCTTACTCCGGATGATATCCAGTCCGCTGAGGACCTTTACAAGCTTCCCTTCCTGTCCAAGAAAGACCTGAGGGAATCCTATCCCTACGGCCTGGTCGGCGTACCGCTCAAGGATTGTGTCCGCATTCATTCCACCTCCGGTACGACAGGAAAGCGGGTCATGGCCTTCTACACCCAGCATGACATCGACCTCTGGGAGGACTGCTGCGCCAGAGCCATCACGGCTGCCGGCGGCGGCGATGAGGATGTCGTCCAGGTATCCTATGGTTACGGCCTTTTCACCGGCGGTCTCGGTCTCCACGGCGGCAGCCACAAGGCAGGCTGCCTGACCATCCCCACCTCCTCCGGCAATACCGAGCGCCAGATCATGTTCATCCAGGATCTGAACGCCACCATCCTCTGCTGCACGCCTTCCTACGCCGCCTACCTGGGCGAGTCCATGAGGGAAATGGGCCTTTCTCCCGAGGAGATCCCCCTCAAGGCCGGCATCTTCGGCGCGGAGGCATGGAGCGAGGAGATGCGGCATGATATTGAGAAGACTCTCGGCATCAAGGCCTATGATATTTACGGTCTGACCGAGCTTTCCGGTCCCGGCGTCGCCTTCGAGTGCTCCGCCCAGAACGGCATGCACATCAACGAGGACCACTTCATCGCCGAGATCATCGATCCCAAGACCGGAGAGGTCCTGCCCGAGGGAACCCAGGGCGAGCTGGTCTTCACCTCCCTGGATAAGGAAGCCTTCCCCCTGCTCCGCTACAGGACCAGAGACATCTGCACCCTGACCAGAGAAAAGTGCTCCTGCGGCCGTACCCATGTCAAGATGTGCAAGCCTAAGGGACGCACCGACGACATGCTCATCATCCGGGGCGTCAACGTATTCCCGTCCCAGATCGAGACCGTGCTGCTCAACAACGGCTATCAGGCCAACTACCAGATCGTGGTCGACCGCGTCAACAACTCCGATACGCTGGATGTCCGCGTAGAGATGACCCCTGAGATGTTCACCGATAACCTGGGCGAGATCACCAGACGCCAGAGAGCTCTGGTCGACGGTCTCAAGTCCATGCTGGGCATCAAGGCCAACGTGACCCTGGTGGCGCCCAAGTCCATCACCAGAAGTGAAGGCAAGGCCGTCCGCGTCATTGACAAGCGGAAGATCTGATTCCAGTCATCATTCCAGATTTGGAATAGAAAGGAGAACCCATGAGCGTCAGACAGATTTCTGTGTTTCTTGAAAACAAGCCCGGCCAGCTTAACCAGCTGACAGAGGTCCTGGCTGAGAACAACATCGATATGCGGGCCTTGTCTCTGGCAGAGACCAGCGAGTTCGGCATTGTCAGACTGATCGTCGAGGATGTCTATGAGGCCACTCAGGTCCTCAAGGACGCGGGCTTTGTATCCAGCCTGACCAAGGTCGTCGCCGTTGCTATCCCGGATGAAGCGGGCGGACTCAATAAGATCCTCAAAGTCTTCACGGCCATGCACATCAATATCGAGTATATGTACGCCTTCCTTGGCGGCAAGGAAGTCAAGCAGGCCTATATGATCTTCCGCGTGGATGATTACAAGACAGCCTCCGCCGCCCTTCGGAGCGCGGGCCTGAAGCTCCTGGACCAGGAGGACATCGCGGACCTCTGATCCGGAAGGAACTGAACCTATCGAACAGACAGACCGGCACATGGACATAAGCGTTCATGTGCCGGTCTTTTCACTTTCACGGAAGATCTGATTTTGAGCCGCGAAAAGAATGATACGTTCCGCAAATGGATGTCAGAAAAGAGGAAGGACCGATGAAAGGAGACCGCGATAACAGGACGGATCAGAATACGGGTATGCGGGGTCCTTAATTTGCTCTGCGCATAGCCATGTGAGGGATTATACCCCATAGTCAGGGATTCCCTGCGGTATCTGTGCTAAGCTATAATGTATGGATGACAGAGAGCCTGGCTGCCGGTCTGTCATACGGAAAAGGAGGCGGATCGAGAATGGGAAGCATAGGGGATTATGAGATTGAGAACGGCGATCTGAAAAAGTACCTGGGTCCTGGCGGGGATGTGAAGATTCCGGAAGGCGTGACGAGCATCGGGGACAGAGGATTTTTCGGATGTGACAGGCTTACGGGCGTGAACATCCCGGAAGGGGTGACGAGCATCGGCAGCGGCGCCTTTTCCGGCTGCAGGAATCTGACGGACGCGCGGATCCCAGGCAGCGTGATCCATATCGGGGAATGCGCCTTTCTTGGATGTTCAGGACTTGCGGATCAGGACGGCTTTGTGGTCATCAGGGGCGTCTTATATGATTATTCTGGTCCCGGCGGGTATGTGAAGCTTCCGGATCATGTGACAGGCATCGGAACGTTTGCCTTTCGCGGCTGCCACAGACTGAGAGGCGTAAGGATCCCCAAAGGAGTTGCGAGCATTGGAGAAGGCGCCTTCGAAAATTGCATGAACCTGAGAAAAGTGAGGATTCCATCGGGTGTGACCAGCATCGGGGAGAGAGCTTTTTCCTGGTGTGAGAGCCTGAAGAGCGTGATCCTCCCGGACAGTGTGACCAGCATCGGCAGGGATGCCTTCTGCGGATGCAGAGGACTGGCAGACAGGAAGGGGTTTGTGATCATCAGGGGAACCTTATATGGATATTTCGGCGCCGACACAGAAATCAGGATCCCGGAAAGCGTGACGCATATTGAAGGGGGGGCCTTCAATTCTGCCCGGGGGCTGGACAGGATACTCATTCCCGTCAGTGTCGCGAGCATCGGGCAGGGCGCGATTCGTTCGATCTGGAATCTGAAAACGGTCATCTGCCCCGCGCCTTATTCGGAAGCCGGCTATTATAAAGAAAACCCCTTTGAAAATGTCAAGAACCTGGTATATCTGGGCGGCCCTCCTACAGACTTTCCCAAGGAATACAGGGCGCGGCTCTGCAGAGGGTTCTTTTATGCCCGGGAGCATGGTATTTCCGAGATCGAACAGTGGAGAGAGGTATATCTGGATTTTATCGGACATCATTTCAGAGCCTTCTTCAGGAACGTGGAAGAGGACAGGGACCTCCTTCTCCTCCTGCTTCAAAGGGACCTGCTGGATGAGGAGGCCGTCAGAACTCTAATGGACCATTTTTCCAAAACGGACGATGTGGAAGTGACGGCGGCCCTTCTCCAGTACCATCGTGAGAATTTCGGAACAGACGTGCCGGGAGCCCTTTCCCTGTAAGTCCCTTCTCCGGTGAAGAGAACATGGACCCCGGGCCGTTTCAGGCTTCAGGAGGGATACCTGCTGATTTGCCGCAGACAGATCTGGAGAGACAGACCATGAGAAAGGAAACAGATTTTGAGATTGAGAACGGTGTCCTGATACACTACCGGGGCCCCGGCGGCGATGTGAGGATTCCTGAAGGCGTGA
>CAMOUD010000203.1 GCA_946626215.1 uncultured Lachnospiraceae bacterium | reverse complement strand
AAATCCGACAGAGAAGTCATGGCATTCTGCCAGAGCTTCATGACTGAGCTCTACAAATATATCGGCGCTGACGCAGACGTACCTGCCGGTGATATCGGCGTAGGCGCACGCGAGATCGGTTATCTCTATGGCCAGTACAAGAGGATCACAGGCCTCTATGAAGGCGTTCTGACCGGCAAGGGCCTCTCCTACGGCGGTTCCCTGGTAAGGACCCAGGCGACCGGCTACGGCCTTGTATATCTGACCGATGAGCTCCTCAAGTGCCACGGCGAAAGCCTGGAAGGCAAGACCGTCGCCGTCTCCGGTGCCGGCAACGTAGCCATCTATGCCATCGAAAAGGCCCAGCAGCTCGGCGCCAAGGTCGTGACCTGCTCCGATTCCACCGGCTGGATCTATGATCCCGCAGGCATCGATGTTGAGCTTCTCAAGGACGTCAAGGAAGTCCGCAGGGCCAGACTGACCGAATACAAGGCCGCCCGTCCTAACTGCGAATATCACGAAGGCAAGGGCGTATGGACCGTCAAGGTCGACGTGGCTCTTCCCTGCGCTACCCAGAACGAGCTGAACCTGGACGACGCAAGATGCCTGGTCCAGAACGGCGTATACGCGGTCTGCGAAGGCGCCAACATGCCCACCACCCTGGAAGCTACCAAGTACCTGCAGGAGAACGGGATCCTCTTCGTTCCCGGCAAGGCTTCCAACGCGGGCGGCGTAGCCACCTCCGCTCTGGAAATGAGCCAGAACTCCGAGCGTCTCTCCTGGAGCGCCGAAGAGGTCGACGCCAAGCTCAAGTCCATCATGGTCAACATCTACCACAACATTGACGACGCTTCCAGAAAGTACGGCATGGAAGGCAACTATGTCGCAGGCGCCAACATCGCCGGCTTCCTTAAGGTCGTTGATGCCATGGAGGCACAGGGCATCGTCTGATCAGGGACGCGTCCCCGCCTTTAAGACTCCCCCGGGGGAGCCTTCATACGGAATTCCCAGGACAGGGCTGCCGCCGGCAGCCCTGTCTTTTTCCGGTCTCCGAAGGAAGTATGGCTTTTAAAAACTTGAAATCTGTTCTAAAATGTAGATACGTGGGGTAGTATCCACTTGCAGCAGCACTGTTCCGGACCGGAAAACCGGCCCCAGGGCCGGCAGAAAGGAAACCATGCCCAGCCAGTTTGAACTGATCGCCCCCTGTCACTTCGGCATGGAGAGCGTTGTAAAGAATGAAATCTATGATATAGGCTATGACATTACTGAGGTGGAGGACGGCCGCGTGACCTTCGTCGGCGACGCCGAGGCCATTGCCCGCAGCAACATCTGTCTGCGCACCGCGGAACGGATCCTTCTCAAGGTAGGCTCCTTCCATGCCGAGACCTGGGAAGACCTCTTCCAGGGGACCCTGGCCCTGCCCTGGGAGGAATACCTTCCCCGGGAGGCCAAATTCTGGGTGACCAAGGCCGCCTCGGTCAAGAGCAAGCTCTTTGCCCCCTCCTCGATCCAGTCCGTCATGAAAAGGGCCATGGTCGAGAGGATGAAGCAGTCCTACCTGACGGACCACTTCCCGGAAACGGGCTCCCGTTATCCGGTCAGGGTCTTCATCAAGAAGGACGAAGTGACCTGCGCCATTGACACCTCCGGCGAATCCCTCCACAAGAGGGGCTACCGGCGCAGCTCCGTCAAGGCCCCCATCGCGGAGAACCTGGCCGCGGGCCTCATCATGCTGACCCCCTGGCGGCCGGGCCGGATCCTTCTGGATCCCTTCTGCGGAAGCGGGACCTTCCTGATCGAAGCCGCCATGATCAGCGCCCACATCGCCCCCGGCCTGAAGCGCCATTTTACCGCCGAGGAATGGACCAACCTGATCCCCTCCGCTGTCTGGGCCGACGCCCGGGAGGAAGCCCGGGACATGATCGACCTGTCCGTGGATACCGACCTCCAGGGCTATGACATTGACCCGGCCGCCATAGCGGCCGCCCGGGAGAACGCCCGCCTGGCAGGCGTGGACAAGCTGATCCATTTCCAGGCAAGGCCTGTCTCCGCCCTCTCCCATCCCAAAAAATACGGCTTCCTGATCACCAATCCTCCCTACGGGGAGCGGCTGATCGGAGACGGTGACAACCGGTCCGGTCTGACGACGGCCAGAATGAAGGAGGGCGCCGGAGAGGAACCGGATATGGAAGGGATCATTGATCTCTACAGGACTCTGGGTGACCGGTTCCGGCTTCTGGATTCCTGGTCCATGTATGTGATCACCTCCTATGACAAATGCGAGCAGGCCCTGGGCCTGAAGGCAGCCAGGAACCGCAAGATCTACAACGGCATGCTTAAGACCTACTTCTACCAGTTCCCCGGCCCCAGGCCGCCTGCCAGGAAGCGGGTCCAGGAATAAGCGCGCGCGGAAGACAGGCAGCCGCCTGTTCTTTCCGCTTCAGAAAGGAACACAGCATATACATGAAGAAACAGATTATCTTTGCAACCGGCAACAGGAACAAGGTCCGGGAGATCCGGGAGATCCTGAATGATCCCTCCATCGAGATCCTGACCCAGAAGGAGGCCGGCATTGACGCCGACCCGGAGGAGAACGGAACGACCTTTGAAGAGAACGCCCTGATCAAGGCAAGAAGCATCGCCCGGACAGTCCGGGAGATGGAAGCCGACGGCCGCCTCCCCGGAGGCGTTTACCGTCTGGTCATGTCCGATGACTCCGGCCTGGTGGTCGACGCCCTGGACGGGGCCCCCGGCATCCTCTCCGCCCGCTACATGGGCCGGGATACCGACTACAGGATCAAGATGACCCACATCATGGACCTCCTGAAGGATGTGCCCGAAGAAAAAAGGACGGCCCGGTTCTCCTGCGCGGCAGCCGCTGTCCTGCCCGACGGCCGGGACTTTGCCGTTCTCCGCCACATGGAGGGCAGGATCGGCCATGAGATCGTCGGAGAGAACGGCTTCGGCTATGATCCCTTCTTCTACCTGCCCCAGTACGGCAAGACCAGCGCCCAGATCTCTCCTGCCGAGAAGAACGCCATCAGCCACAGAGGCCAGGCCCTCAGAGCGCTGGCCCGGCTCCTCAGGGAACAGGGCGTCTTATGAAGATCCTGATCATCAGCGATACCCACAGCAACGATATGCGGACGGCAGAGGTCATGCAGGAGGCCTGGCCCTTTGACGCCGTGATCCACGCGGGCGACGCGGAAGGGTCCGAGGACCTCTATGAGGAGGTCTGCGGGGTCCCCTTTTATTTCGTGGCAGGCAACAATGACTTCTATACAGAGGCCCCCTACGACCTTGAATTCGAGCTTGAAGGCCATCGCTTCTATCTGACCCACGGCCACCGGAAAAGCGTTCATTCGGGCGAAAAACGCGTCCTGGAAGAGGCTGTAAAGCGCCATGCGGATATCGCCGTCTACGGCCATACCCACAGGCCCTCTGTGACCGTTTACCCGCCGGGCATTACCGTCATCAACCCGGGCAGCATCGGGTATCCCCGCCAGGCGGGCCGCCGGCCCAGCTACTGTGTCATGGACCTGGTCCCCGGAAAGGCGCCTGACTGCCGGATCTTCTACCTGCAGTAAAAAAGGCCCAAATCTTCTCTGTTACCGGCAACTTCTTTCTTGACATCGGCTTCCGGCTATCTTATAATATCACTTGCGTTGAGCGAACTGACCGTTCCGACGCAGGTATGCGGGTGTAGTACATCGGCTAGTGCGCCAGCCTTCCAAGCTGGATAGGTGGGTTCGATTCCCATCACCCGCTCTCGCAGCAGTAGCTGCTGCATAATATGTGTCCGTAGCTCAGCTGGATAGAGCACCGGCCTTCTAAGCCGGGTGTCGG
>CAMOUD010000202.1 GCA_946626215.1 uncultured Lachnospiraceae bacterium | reverse complement strand
GGAAAGCCGGAATCAGTCTAATAGCCCAAGTTCCCTTGCGGCTGCCACGAATTCCTCGGGGTCATTGCCGATCAGGGTCAGCTGGAGACTGTCGTCTTTTTCTCTCAGGATAAAGCCGATCCCGTCATAGGTGAGCTCATCCATGCGTCCGGTCCCTCTGCCGGTATCTTCCATGGTGCAGTAGAGGCCTCTGATCTTTTCCGGACAATCCTTGACCGATGCCAGATCCAGGACCCTGTTCGTGGTCCAGGGGCCGTCCTCCTCCGGGATCGTTTTCAGGAAAGCGTCAAATACACTGCTTCCCTTCAGCCTGTAGTAGGAGCGTTCATAGCCGTCCTCATAGGAGTCGCCGGTAAATCCATATAGGACATGGACAGTGATCGTCCCGGTTTTTTTACTGACCAGGTCCCGGAAGCCGGCGTCCGGTGTATGGATGACATTCCCATTCCCGAAGGACTCCCGGAAGGAGTCCGGCAGGGCAGGACATTCTGAAATCCGGAAGGAGGCGGTCAGGACCGGGAAGTCCTTGAGCCAGAGGTACTTGTCCTGATTGGACCCTGGGGTACAGGGGAGGCCCTGCAGGCCTGCCATGTAGGCGCGGACCTTTTCCAGATGGGCGACTACACTCTTCTGGTCCCGGATCCTGTTCCGGGCAAGACACTGGAGGTTATAGGTCGGTTCTTTTTCAGGATCCTTCTTTTCCAGTTCGGCCAGCCGGGCCCTGGCAGCGAGGAAATCCCCATCCGCGTCAGCAGGTTCCCGGTAGCCTTTCCGGACCATGGTATTCCAATAGGATTTAAGCTGCCGCCTTCTTTCGGCAAGTTCCTTCTGCCGCCGGCTTTCCGCGGCCTCTTCTTCCGTCGGGATTTTTAAGAGCCAGTATTCTGTTACGGAGGCAGCGTCGTCCGCCTGGCCCCATCCATGGACCTCATGGATCCTGTAGAGACATCCGTCTGCGTAATCCAGGAAAGGGCCTTCATCTCCGGCAGGCTCAGAGATAGCTCTGATCAGGTGGATGCCGGCGGGCCGGCATTCTTCCAGAAGGGCTTTCAGGGTATCGGGATCGGGAAGATCCGCTTCTGACCGGAACCGGATACAGGCGCCTCCTTTATGAGCCGCTGCCCAGGCGGACAGGGCCCTGACGGAAGCAGCGGGATCCGCGCCTTCTTCCAGCAGGAACCAGTGCTTATAGACATCGGTCCGGCTTACATCGGCCGTGCTGTCCCAGTATCCGCCAAAGACAGGATCTATGACAAGTCCCGGGATATCCGGCAGGGGATCGGCATGAAGCGGCACCGGCTCTTCCCCGGAAGACGCCGGCCCTTTTTTCTTTTGGAATCTGTTTTTAAGAAAATCCAGCATGACAGTTTTCTCCTGGGCAATACATTCGGGTGGTATGGAAGAAGTACTATAAAAAGCAGAACAAAGCAGAGTCTGGAGGCGGGCAGGACCAGCATGGTCCGGAAGAAGGCGGTCAGCCTGTGGATCCGCAGGCTCATGAGCCAGGAAGGATCTCGATTTCTATGGTACCGTCGGCCTTTTCCAGGCAGGCGGCCCGGAGCATGTAAGAGCCGGGTTCCAGGGTGCCGTTTGCCTCATCTGTGGAAGAGAGATTGGCCGTGAGGACGGCTTCCGCGTGGATATCCACCACTTCCTCTATGGACTGGTCTTCGGGAACAGGGACGATCTCCACTCTGACAGAGCCTTTGGAAAGGTCCGCGGCGATGTGGATCTCCTCCCCTTCCTCGACCTTAAGGGTACCGATCCCGAAGAAGTCATCCCTGGCGGCGTTCTGAGCCGTGATGGTCATATGCTTGTCTGAGTCGTTGATGGCGCTGAATTCGGACTTTCCGCAGGCCGTGAGCATGGACATGGAAAGCAGGATGGCGATGATGAGGGACAGGGTCCTTTTCATGAGAAGATTCCTCCTTAGGCTGATTCGTTCTTTCCTGGTGAAGCGCGGGAACAGGGAACGGAGCCGATGGGCGTTTCCTTTCCCCGGTCTATCTTACAACGTCAGGGCGGGGAAAGACCATAGTCCTGCGTATAGTTGAGAAGGAATTCTTCATTGGGATTCTGCATTCCTTCAGGGAAATGGAAGGTCCGGAGGAGACAGACGTGGTTCCCTTTCAGGATGTGCTATAATCGATATACGACTGTGAGAAGGGAGGAAGGTCCATGGAGCTGTCTGCGCTCTCTGCCTACGCCAGAGACAGATACGGAATCGAAGAACAGCATAAGTGGGCGGACTTTCCCGGTTTTTCCGTCCTTTGCCATCCCGGGACCGGGAAATGGCTGGCCCTCCTGATGCGGGGCTGGGACGGCGAAAGAGGGGAGGAGATCCAGTGCTGCGACCTCAAATGCGGCAGGGACCAGCTCATGCGGCTGAACAGGCCCTATCTGGCCCGGCCGGTCCGCATGCAGGGCGGCAAGTGGCTGGGGATCTTTTTTGATGACAGGACCGAAGAGGGTGTGGTCTTTTCCCTCTTTGACCTGGCCTACAGGTCTGAAACGCCCCATGGCGCTTCCATTGTGCTGGAGCCGGGCCCGTCCCGGGGCAAAGGACTTTATCAGGATACGGCCCTTCCCTTCGCGGGCACAAATGACCGGCCCCGCAGGGACAGGCATCCGGAGCGGCTCAGGGAGATGAAGCGTCTCTACGAATATGGCCCGGATACGCCCTCCTCCAGGGCCAGGAACTTTATCCGCCAGGCCAGGTTCATGGAGGACTACGAGGACGATCTGCCCTGGAAGGGGGAATACATCCTTTATTATCCCACCTACCAGGACCTGACCACCCGGCAGCTGAGGGGCTATTTTACCTGGAGGACCCGGCTCAGAAAGGGGAGGATCGATCCCATAGGGCCGTCCGCCGCCTATATTTATATCTATGAGCTCCTGAACGGAGTGGGGACCTCCTCGCCGGAGGATGGCTTCCGGAAGCTCCGGGAGTTCGAGGCCGGCTTCGCGGACGCGGGCTATGGGGACAAGCGGATGAAGGCCAACCTCCGGCGCTGGACGCTGGACTACGGCGTCCTCCATGGCCTGGACCCGGACCTGGTCCGGGAGGTCCTGGATCCGGAGATCCTGGAACGGGACAGGGCCATCGGGATCCTGCGCGCTCCCGGGGACCATACCGACGAGGAGGTCTTTTCGGCCCTGGGATATTTCGGGGGAAAAAAGCTGGAGACCAGCCTGATCCTGTCTGCCGCCGGGCCCGATAAGGGCAGGAAGCTCTTCGCGGATGTCTGGCGGGAGGCCTCCGGGTATCAAAGAGAGGACAAGGACCTCTTTGCCCTCTGTTTCGGGAAGCCTCTGACCAGCCTCTGGCATCCGCTTTCCAACGCGATCTGGTATGAGGAGACAAAGCCCGGGGACAGGGACTATGTCCTGGACGGGGCCCGGACCTATTCCGTCCGGGGCGGGACCTGGCATGTCACGGTCTATGAGAAGCTCCTCTTTGACAGGGCCCTTTTCCAGGGCCTGATCCATGAGACAGAATGCCGGCTCCGCCGGTATCTGAAGACCGGCCGCTACCTGAAGGAAAAGCCGGAGAATGCCTGGGCCATCCCCTATATTGACAAAGTCATAGAAGAAGACAGGCTGGCAGAGATCGAAGCCAAAAGGCCGAAGATCACCATTGACCTGTCCGGTCTGGACCAGATCCGGCGGGACGCCCTGGTCACCAGGGACAGCCTGCTGACGGAAGAGGACCTGAGGGAAGCGGAAGATTCCGGCGCTGCTGCCGCTGTCCCGGTGCCTGTATCCCCGGGACCTGCCGGAAACGGGGCAGGAGAGGGAGAAGCAGGAGCAGAAGCGGGATGGGTTCCGGAAAGACCGGAAGAAAGTCT
>CAMOUD010000201.1 GCA_946626215.1 uncultured Lachnospiraceae bacterium | reverse complement strand
CATGCACGGAATCTGTGAGGGGGGAGGTCAGTGATGGCCTTCCCTACCTCGATTTTATGATGGGAAAGGCAGAACAAAAAGCCCTATCCGGCGTAAAAATGGCTGTAGTATATGCCGGCGGGAGGGTGCTATAATGCAGACGCTTTGAGGGAGGCCGGGAGGCCTTCCCTGACAACATTTTTTCGCTTTCGGCCATGCCCAGGAGGGCGCCTGCAATGAGCATTGTTTTTCACAGAAATACCAGGATCTTTACTCTCGAAACCGACCATACGACCTACCAGATGCAGATCGATCCCATCGGCCTCCTTCTGCACCTGTATTACGGCCCCAGGGTGGAAAAGGGCGAGGACATGTCCTACCTTCTCCAGTACGCCGACAGGGGCTTTTCCGGCAATCCCTATGAGATGCAGCACGACAAGCGCTATTCCAATGATTCCCTTCCCCAGGAATACTCTGTCTGCGGGGCGGGCGACTATCGTCTGGGCGCCCTTCTGGTCCGCCAGGGAAACGGGGCCCAGGGCCTGGACCTGCGCTATGAGTCCCATAAGATCGTAAAGGGCAAATATCTCCTGCCCGGCCTTCCCTCTGTCCGGGATGAGGACCAGGCCAGGACCCTGACCATTGATCTTTTTGACGCGGCCAGCGGCATCCGGGTCAGGCTTTTCTACGGCGTCCTCCCTTCCAGGGATGTCATCACCCGGTCTGTCCAGGTCATCAACGACGGCCGGGACGCCGCCGATATCGAAAAGGCGGCCTCCATGACCCTGGACCTTCCCTACGGGGACTGGGACCTGATCCACTTCCACGGCCGCCATACCATGGAAAGGATGCCGGAGCGGATGCCCCTGCCCCATTCCGTTGTCCGGGTCGGCTCGGTCCGGGGCATGTCCTCCCACCACCATAATCCCTTCTCCATCCTCTGCGAGCCTACGGCTTCGGAGGACGCGGGGCTCTGCTACGGCATGATGCTGGTCTATTCCGGCAATCACAGCCAGGAGTTCGAGGTGGACCAGGCGGGCCAGACCCGGGCGGTCTGCGGCCTGGACCAGGAGACCTTCGGCTGGCACCTGGAAAGCGGGGAGTGCTTCTATACCCCCGAGGTCATCCTGGCCTGCAGCCGGGAGGGCCTGAACGGCCTGAGCCAGATCTTCCACCGGCTGATCCGGAAGAACCTCTGCCCGCCCAGGTTCCGGGACAGGAAGCGGCCCATCCTGATCAACTCCTGGGAAGCCGCCTACTTTGATTTCAACGGCGCCCAGCTCCTGGAGATCGCGGAAAAGGCAGCGGACCTCGGCATGGACATGCTGGTCATGGACGACGGCTGGTTCGGGGACCGCGACAATGATGACCGGGCCCTGGGAGACTGGACCGTAAACGAGGGCAAGCTGGGCATGAGCCTGAAGGACCTGTCCGAAAGGATCCGGGCCCTGGGCCTGTCCTTCGGCATCTGGTTCGAGCCGGAAATGATCAATGAGGAGTCTGTCCTGGCAGGCGAGCATCCCGACTGGATCCTCTGCGAGCCCGGCCGTCTCCCCAACATGTCCAGAAAGCAGCTGGTCCTGGACATGTCCAGGAAGGACGTGCAGGACTATCTATTTGCCGCCATGGAAAAGGTCATTGAGGAGGGCTCCGTCTCCTATGTCAAGTGGGATTTCAACCGGGCCCTGGCCAATGTCTATTCCAGGAGCCTGCCCAGGGAAAGGCAGAAGGAGGCCGGCCACCGCTTCATGCTGGGCACCTATTCCCTCCTGGAGAGGCTCACTGCCCGGTTCCCCGACCTGATGATCGAGGGCTGCGCCGGCGGGGGCGGCCGCTTTGACGCGGGCATGCTCTATTACTGCCCCCAGATCTGGTGCTCGGACAACACCGACGCCCTGGAAAGGATCCAGATCCAGAGAGGGACCAGCTACGGCTATCCGGCTTCCGCCATGGGCAGCCATGTGTCCGCCTCCCCCAACCACCAGACCGGCCGGTCCATGCCCCTGGAGACCAGGGCCGTGACGGCCATGGCGGGCGCCTTCGGCTATGAGCTCGATCCCGGCCAGCTGACCGATGAAGAAAAGAACGCCGTCCGGGACCAGATCGCCCGTTACAGGTCCCTCCAGGACCTGGTCATGAACGGGACTTACTACAGGCTCGGCGAGATCGGCCGTGAGGGAGATCAGGCCGCCTGGCTGACGGTCTCGGAGGATAAGAGCGAGGCCCTTCTCAGCCTGGTCCTGACCCATGTCCGGTCCAATCCGGCCTTCCCCTATGTCCGTCTGAAGGGCCTGGACCCCCACGCCCTTTACAGGGACAAAAAGACCGGCCGCCTTGTGAGCGGCCGGGCACTGATGCAGGGCGGCTATTCCCTGCCTGCCATGTATGGAGACTATCCTGCCGTCCAGGTCCATTTCGTGAAGGAAGGCTGAACGGAGCGCGGAACGACCCGCCAGATCACTTTTTGACGGGTAAATCAATATCTGAATCAGACCTTTGGAGGCCCGGCGGCCCTGTCCGCCGCGGCCTCCATGATCTTTTTGTGGAAATCGAGGCTGATATAGGCCATGCCCAGGAACATGAGGACCTGGGACATGATCAGGTAGAGGAAGATGGAAATGAGGATGGAGAGGGCCTTCAGCCTCAGGTGGACCCGGAGGATGAGGGAGACGGCCACCATCCCGAAGAAGACCAGGTACATGTAGCCGCAGACCCAGAGGATCTGGCCGGCGCTCTTGACTGTTTCCGAAATATCGGTCCTGTACATGAGGCCGCTCCCCATCAGGGTAAAGCCAAGGGCCATGAGGCCGGACCATCTGGGGGGATAGATCTCATAGAGGGACCTGGCAGCGGGGATCTGGAAGCGGAGCCTTCTGAGAAGGACCAGGCTCAGCCTGTAGACGACAAAGCCCTGGATCAGGCCCATGATGACCATGGAGAGGATCATCAGCTGGAGGAGGAACTGGGGCGTCAGCAGCTGGGACGCCGACTGGGCGGCCTGCTGGTTCCCGGCCTTTTCAAAGACGCTGTTCATCATGTTCTGCATCTCCTTCAGCTCCATGTCGATGTCATAGCCGAAGAGGGAGGCCAGGGTCACCGTGCTCAGGACGTTGAAGACCGCTGACATGGCCATGACCACGAACATGGTCACGGACAGGTCCACCTTATAGTAGAGACAGGTCCCCAGGACCAGGCCCACCAGGGCGGCCGTGATGGCATAGAAGGCGGAGGTAAAGGTCCCGAAGAAGAAGGAGAAGGCGCACATGCCCGCGAAGACGGTCAGGGCGCTCTTCCAGTTGTAGATGGAGGCGTAGGCCACCATGGGGATGGGAAGGAGATAGATGAAGAACTCCTCAAAAAAACCGCCGGTCTGCCGGTTGACCAGGAGCAGGATGGCAAAGATGGCCAGGAACATGGCGCCGGTGGTGAGCCTGAGCGCCTGGCTGTTTTGATTCTGATTCATAGGATTCCTTTCAGAAGGACGGGCCCGGACTGCCGGGCCTTGCGGGGACGGCCCGCTGGCTACCCGTTCATGATACGCTCTGCCGGCCCGGAGGGTCAAGAAAGAGAAGGGCAAAAGAATAGAGCAAAGGGAAAAGGTCCCTGTCCGCAGGAGGAAGGCGGGCAGGGACCTTTTCCGGTCCTATGGAAGTGATCGGGCCTGTCAGCCCATGATCACGGTCACGTCAGCATGGTCTTTGCCGGGCACGAAGGGGATCAGGGTCCCGGGATGGGGGACTCCGTCCACGAGCAGGGCCTTCACGCCCTTCTCCACATGGGAGGGATTTTCCACCCGGATCTTGTAGGAGGTGCCCCGGTAGGTCCTCTCGATGGTGAAGTCACCGAAATCCGCCGGGACGCAGGGATTGATGGACAGGCCCTGCAGGGTGGGGTAAACGCCCAGGATGTACTGGGA
>CAMOUD010000200.1 GCA_946626215.1 uncultured Lachnospiraceae bacterium | reverse complement strand
GGGAACCTGTCACCAGGCTCCCTTTTTTATAGGAAGTATATTAAAAATCCTATAGGAATACTATGAAATTGTGGAAATTCCTATGGAATGATGAAGGGATCTGGTATATACTGATAGAAAATTTCGACCGGGGCAGCGGCACCCCAGGCCCTGACCATACGTGCTGCCTTTTTTCGCATAACGAAGGAGCTGAGAATTATGAAGATAATCGACATCCTGAATTCCAAAGAAGTGACCCTGTCCTTTGAAGTATTTCCGCCCAAGACAGACGCGGGCTTTGCTTCTGTTGCCAGAGCGACTCACAAGATCGCAGACCTGCATCCTGCCTTCATGAGCGTGACCTACGGAGCGGCCGGCAGCACCAGCAAGAATACGGCCCAGATCGCCGCCGATCTTCAGAACATATATGACGTTTCCGTCCTGGCCCATCTGACCTGTGTGGCTTCGGACAAGGCCAAAGTGGCGGAGATGGTCCGTCTTTATCAGTCCATAGGGGTGGAGAATATCATGGCCCTCAGGGGAGATGTTCCAAAGGACGGCAGAGTCTGCCATGACTATACCTATGCCTCGGACATGATCGCCGACATCCGGGAACAGGCCCCGGATCTGTGCATCGGCGGGGCATGCTACGTGGAAGGCCACGTGGAGTGCACAAGGCAGTCCGACGATATCAAAAACCTGAAAAAGAAGGTGGACGCCGGCTGCGATTTCCTCACCACCCAGATGTTTTTCGACAACAACATGATGTACAACTTCCTCTATAAGATCCGGGCCGCCGGCATCGAGGTACCGGTCTGCGCCGGCATCATGCCCATTACCAATGAGAATCAGGTGAGAAGATCCGTGGCCCTTTCCGGCGCCACCATACCCCAGCGCTTCCGCCAGATGGTGGACCGGTTCGGAGACGATCCGGAGAAGATGAAGCAGGCCGGCGTGATTTATGCCACGGGACAGATCATTGACCTGATCGCCAACGGGGTGACCCATATCCATGTATATTCCATGAACAAGCCGGATATCGCAGCGGCGATCCGGGACAACCTTTCCGAGATCCTCAAATGAGAGAGGGGAAGGATGTGATCCGGGATACGGATCCCAGGGAGGTTGCCCGCTATCTTGGCTACCACAAAGTGAAACCGGATCCTGCCATGGAAGAAGAGATCGCCCTCTGCCTGGAGGATCTGTGCAGGGCAGCGGAGCCCAGGGCGGTCTGGCGCAGATGCGCCCTGGAGCAGAAGGAAGACGGTCTGCTGACCGTGAAGGCCCTGCCGGAAGATCCGTCTTCCGGCATCCTGATGGAAACAGCCAGCAGGAGCCTTTCCAGAAATCTCAGGGGCTGCAGCCTGGTCTGTCTGATGGCGGCGACCCTGGGGCCGGGCCCCGATCTCCTGGTCCGGCGGGCCCAGATCCTGAACGCAGGCCGGATGGTCATTTACCAGGCGGCCGGTGCGGCCATGATCGAGACCTGGTGCGATGAGATCAATGAAGAGATCCGCAGGGAGGCCCAGGCCGCAGGGCTCTTTTGCAGGCCCAGGTTTTCGCCGGGCTACGGAGACCTCCCCCTGAGCCTGCAGAGGAATTTTATGAGCGCCCTGCAGATGAAAAAGGAGATCGGCGTCGGTCTGACAGACTCCCTGCTGATGACGCCGACCAAATCAGTCACAGCCTTCATAGGGCTGGGACAGGAAAAGACAGCCTGCCCCCGGGAGGGGTGCGAAGGCTGCAGTCAGGCCGGAAGCTGCAGCTTTGCCCGCAGCTGATTGGAGGAATCAAAGATGAATTTACGGGACAGACTCGGTAAGGAGTGGCTTTTTTGCGACGGCGGAATGGGGACCATTCTGCAGGCCAGAGGACTGGCGGGGGGAGAGCTTCCGGAGACCTGGAACATAAAGCGCCCCGGCGATATTCTGGATCTCCACTGCGCCTATCTGGAGGCCGGCGCCGACATTTTCAATACCAATACCTTCGGCGCCAACGCCCTGAAATATCCGGACAATCTGGAGGAGATCGTCCGGGCAGCGGTCCGCCTGGCCAAAGAAGCCAGGAAAAGGACCCACAGAGAGGACGCCTTTATCGCCCTGGATATCGGTCCCACCGGCAAGCTGCTGGAGCCCATGGGAGATCTGGCCTTTGAAAAGGCCGTGGCTCTTTTTGGCGAGGTCGTCCGCTATGGAGCGGATGAGGGGGCCGATCTGGTCCTGATCGAGACCATGAGCGACGGCTACGAGGCCAAGGCCGCGGTCCTGGCGGCCAAGGAGAACTGCAGCCTGCCGGTCCTGGTCACCACCATCTATGACAGCCGGGGCAAGCTTCTGACCGGCGGCACGGTGGACTCCACCGTGGCCATGCTGGAAGGCCTCCGGGTCGACGGCCTGGGCGTCAACTGCGGCCTGGGACCGGAACAGATGCTTCCCATCGTGAGGCGCCTTACAGAGGTGGCCTCCGTTCCCATCATCGTCAATCCCAATGCGGGCCTTCCCAGGACCGAAAACGGGAAGACTCTCTATGATGTGGGACCGGAGGAATTCTCGTCCTGGATGGAGCAGATCGCTTCCCTGGGGATCCATGTGGCAGGCGGCTGCTGCGGTACCACGCCGGACCATATCCGCAGGACCATCGAGAAGGTCTCAAAACTGCCCTTCAGACCGCCTTATCCCAAAAAGCGGACGGTGGTCACCTCCTTCTCCCAGGCCGTCGAAATCGGCCCGAAACCGGTGGTGATCGGCGAGCGGATCAATCCCACAGGCAAGAAGAAATTCAAGGAAGCCCTGCGCAGCAGGGACATCGAATATATCCTTTCCGAAGGCCTCCGGCAGGAGGATGCCGGGGCCCATATCCTGGACGTCAACGTGGGCCTGCCCGAGATCGACGAGCCGGAGATCATGGAGACAGTGGTCAAAAGGCTGCAGAGCGTGACGGCCCTTCCCCTGCAGATCGACACCTCGGATCCGGCCGCCCTGGAAAGAGGCATGCGCCTGTACAACGGCAAGCCCATGGTCAATTCTGTAAACGGCAAAAGGGAGAGCATCGAAGCGGTCATGCCCCTGGTCGCCAAATACGGCGGCGTCCTGGTGGGACTGGCCCTGGACGAAGGGGGGATCCCGGATACGGCGGAGGGCCGTCTGAAGGTCGCCCGGAAGATCTACGCGGCGGCCGAGGAATACGGCATTCCCGCAGAAGACATCGTGATCGACGGTCTGGCCATGACCATTTCCTCCGACAGCCGGTCTGCCAGGGTGACCCTGGAGACTCTGCGCAGAGTCAGGGACGAGCTGGGAGGCCATACCATCCTGGGCGTCTCCAATATTTCCTTCGGCCTGCCCAGACGGGAGATCGTCAACGCCCATTTCCTGACCATGGCCATGACGGCCGGTCTTTCCTGCGCCATCATCAATCCGGGCAATGAGGCGATGATGCAGTCCTACAGGGCCTTCCTGGCCCTCCAGGATCTGGATGAGAACTGTATGGGATACATAGCCGCCTACGCCGGGACCGCCCCGGCGCCGGATGCCGTGTCAGCCCGGCCCCAGGGAGCGGCAGAAGGACAAAAGGCAGCGGCAGCAGGCCCCATGCGCCTTGGCGAGAGCATCGAAAGGGGCATGACCGAGCGGGCCGCCGCCCTGACCAGGGAGGGCCTTTTGACCAAAGACCCCATGACCCTCATCAACGAGGAGCTGATCCCGGCCCTGGACCGGGTCGGACAGGGCTTTGAAAAAGGGACCCTCTTCCTGCCCCAGCTCCTTATGAGCGCGGAAGCCGCCAAGGCGGCCTTTGAGGTCGTAAAGGAACAGATGGCAGGGACCGGAAGAAAGATCAAGGGCAGGATCATCCTGGCAACGGTCAAGGGCGATATCCACGACATCGGCAAGAATATCGTCAAGGTCATGCTGGAAAACTACGGCTATG
>CAMOUD010000199.1 GCA_946626215.1 uncultured Lachnospiraceae bacterium | reverse complement strand
GCAGGAGCCCATGGAAAGGGCCCTGTATGGTATACTTTTTTCAGGGATATACCGGTATGCGTTTTCAGGAAGGCGGGCCGGAGGCAGGCGGCAGGGGACGAGCGCCCAAAGGCCCGGAGACAGAAAAAACGAGGGAAAAAGAGATGAAGAAGGAATACGGACCCTTATTTACGCCTTGGAAGATCGGGACCTGTGAAATAAAGAACCGGATCGTGATGACCTCCATGGGCGGCACGGACCTTTTCGGCTGGATGGAAAGGCACCATTTCGACCG
Organism: uncultured Lachnospiraceae bacterium; assembly: GCA_946626215.1. GTDB lineage: Bacteria > Bacillota > Clostridia > Lachnospirales > Lachnospiraceae > CAG-791. Next base: position 3,636 of record CAMOUD010000199.1, on the reverse strand, counting down.
GGCCGGGGCCCGCTTTATCATGGAAGCGGCCAGGGGAGGGGCCGGCCTGATCCTGCCCGGCTGCCAGCCGGTCTGGAATCCCATGTACGGCCAGTGGCTCCATAAGAACAAAAGGATGTTCAAAGACCTGGCGGCCTGGATGCCTGAGTTCCACAGGACCGGGGCCAGGCTCTTTGTCCAGCTGACGGCAGGCTTCGGCCGCAGCTTTACCATTACCTCCGCCATGGAGAAGATCTATGAGAACCCTCTCCTCCGGGCGGCGGCAAAGCCGGTCCTGGACCTGGACAGGATCACGGCCTCCGCTTCCCCGGCGCCCAACCGCTGGTCCGACAAGGTCCCCTCCAGGGCCCTGACCCCGGAGGAGATCCGGGAGTATATCGACGCCTTTGCAGGAAGCTCCCTTCTCCTGAAGGAAGCCGGCGTGGACGGGGTGGAGGTCCACGCCGTCCATGAGGGCTATCTCCTGGACCAGTTCACCCTGCCCTATGTCAACAAGAGGACCGACGAGTACGGCGGGTCCTTTGAGAACCGCTACCGGTTCGCCGCCCAGATCGTACGGGCCATCAAGAAGGCCTGCGGAGAGGACTTCCCGGTCTCCCTGCGCTATTCGGTGGTCTCCAGGACCAAGGACTTCCGGGAAGGGGCCCTGCCGGGAGAGGAATACACGGAGGCCGGCCGGACCATGGAGGAGTCCGAACGGGCCGCCCGGTATCTCCAGGAGGCCGGCTATGACATGCTGAACTGCGACAACGGCACCTATGACGCCTGGTACTGGGCCCATCCGCCCATCTACATGCCCGAGAACTGCAACCTGGATGACGTCTCCCATATCCGCCGGTTCGTGGACATCCCCGTGGTCTGCGCCGGCCGCATGGACCCGGCGGAGGCGGCCCGGGCCGTGGAGGAGGGCAGGATCGACGGGGCCGGCTTTGCCCGGCAGTTCCTGGCGGATCCGGCCTGGGTCACAAAGCTCACGGAGGACAGGGAGGAGGACATCCGGCCCTGCATCCTCTGCCACAACGGCTGCTTCAACTTGGCCCACTATAAGGGGGTCCCCAACGACCAGGACCTCTACGACGGCCTCCACATGGCCCGGTGCGCGGTCAACGCCGAGACCATGCAGTATGACCGGCACTATATCCGGAAGACGAAAAAGCCCAGGAGGGTCCACATCGTGGGCGGGGGCATCGGAGGCATGGAGGCGGCCCGGGTCTTAAAGCTCCGGGGCCATGAGCCGGTGATCTATGAGAAGGAGCCGGTCCTGGGCGGGACCTTCATTCCCGCCTCGGCCGAGAGCTATAAGGGAAAGCTCCGGGACCTCCTGGCCTGGTACAGGCGGCAGATGGAGGAACTGGACGTCGAGGTCCGTCTGGGGACGGAGGTCCGGTCCATCCTGGAGCTGGAGCCCGGGCCGGTCATCATTGCCACCGGGGCCGTGCCCCGGATCCCCCGGTCCGTCCCCGGCCATGAGAGGATGATCGAGGCCTGCGAGTACCTGCGGGGCGAGCCCGTGGGCGAGAGGACGGCCGTGATCGGCGGGGGCCTGACCGGGTGCGAGATCGCTTATGAGCTCTGCCTCCAGGGGAAGAGCCCCCTGATCGTGGAGATGCTGCCGGACCTGATCTGCCAGAAGGGGGTCTGCCTGGCCAACTCCTCCTACCTCAGGGACTACTTTGCCTGGAAGAAGGTCCCGGTCTATCTGGAGACCGCCCTGGAGGCGGTCACGGAAGACGGGATTCTGGTGAAGAAGAAGGACGGGACCCGGGAGGAGATCCCCTGCGACAGCGTGATCTCCTCCATCGGCTATCTGCCGGCTCCCCTGGCCCTCCAGGGCAGGAAGGAGACGTATCTGGTGGGCGACTGCAGGAAGGTGGGGAACCTCCGGACCGTCATCTGGGGGGCCTATGAGGCGGCCATGAAGATCTGAAAAAGAGGTCCCGGGGCAGCATGATCATCCGGTTCAGTTCTTTCTCCGGAAGGGATTCTTCAGGGCAGGGAGCGGGAGCTTCCTGCCTTTCTTCCTGCCCTTTCCGGTCTTCTTTTCGGAAGACCGCTTGTCGTTGATGACCTGCATCTCGGCGGGGGTGATGACCTTTGCCCCGTTCTCCTCGGCCCAGGAGACGCAGCCCCTGAGGACGTTGGGGAGAAAGACCCGGGGGACCCTGACCAGCATGGCCAGGGCCTCATCGGTGAAGACCACATCTGTCCGGAGCCTGTCCGCGGCGCAGCGGCCGGCCCGGTGGTACCAGAAGTTCCGGGAATCCCGTTAGCCGCAGTCCACCGGCAGGCGGGGGAAGTCCCGGCTCCTGACCCCGTTCACGATGGCGTCGTGGCAGGGCTTTTTCATGAGGATGTGGTCGATCCGCAGGACAAAGTGGGCCCCGTAGGGAGAGGTGATGCCGTTGAAGTCATGGTACTTCTCCAGCTCGTAGTGGTCCTGGCCCTCGGCCAGGGGCTGGTCGCTTTCGGCCCCGTCCAGGGTATCCATCCAGGTGCGCTCCAGGGCCTGGACCGCTTCCCGTATGACCATAGGATAGGTGCCCTCCGGATCCTCCTCGGCGGACCTTCCCTTTTCGAAGCGGAATTTAAAATCCTTCATCTTTTCCTCAGGAGCGTCCCCTGGCCAGCCCAGGCGGACGGTCTCCTTAAAATAGGAGGGCCTGTCGGGCAGGAAATTGACCACGCGCCTTTTGCGTCGGATCAGGTCCTGGGCGGTATTGGAGGAGCTGCGGGCGGACAGGAGCATGGCGTAATAGTCCTTTCCGGCCGCGTAGAAGGGCTGGATCAGGGAGCAGGGCCCGCAGGTGGTCTTTCCGTCCTCTGTCAGGGTCGAGATGATGACCACCGGCATGGGAAAGAAGAGGGATGTCTGGTAGAAGTTGTCGACGATCCGAAGATTCTGAAAGCTGGACATGGGCACACCTCCTTTTTTCATCATTCTAAGCCCTATGATGGGTTTTGCCCGAAAGAACCAGGCCCGGCAGGTGCGCCGGAGGGCCCGCCTGGTGTACAATACAGGGTATACGAAAGGACAGGGAGCCCGGCAGGATCCATCAGGGATCCGGCAAGGAAATCGGAAAAAACGGAAGGAACAGGCGGGATCAGCCTGAATATGAGGAGTAAAGGAAATGAAGAATTATCTGATCGTGGTAGATATGCAGACAGACTTTGTGGACGGGGCCCTGGGGACCGCTGAGGCCGAGGCCATCGTGCCGGCCGTCCGGGCCAGGATCGAAAAGGCCCTGGCCCTGGGGGAGAGGGTCATCTTTACCCGGGATACCCATCCGGAGAATTATCTGGAGACTCAGGAGGGCCATAACCTGCCCGTGGTCCACTGCGTGAAGGGGACCCCCGGCTGGCAGATCATTCCGGAGCTTTCGGACCTGGCGGAGGAGATCATTGACAAGCCCACCTTCGGGAGCCGGGCCCTGGGCGAGAGACTGGCGGCGGAGAAGGAGGAGATCGGCCAGATCACCCTGATCGGTCTCTGCACGGACATCTGCGTCATTTCCAACGCCCTTCTCCTCAAGGCCTTCCTGCCCGAGGTCCCTCTGGCGGTGGAGGCCGCCTGCTGCGCCGGCGTGACCCCGGACAGCCATGAGACGGCCCTGGCCTCCATGAAGACCTGCCAGATCA
>CAMOUD010000198.1 GCA_946626215.1 uncultured Lachnospiraceae bacterium | reverse complement strand
TCCCTGTCCCTGGGGACCCCCAATCCTGTCGTCTGGTTCGGCATGGAAGAGGCCGTGGGCGTCCTGGGCGATATCGACGAAAGGGACGCCGGCGTCTGCCCCCGCTGCGGGAGCCCCTTTGCCTATGACTACCATATCTACGCCCACCTGGGCGGCTTCCGGTGCCCGAAATGCGGCTGGAAGAGACAAGATCCCGATGTGGCCGTGACCGGCATCGACCAGGTCACCCCCGCCGGCAGCCATGTCCGCATGCGGACAAAGGACGGCGAGAGAAAGGTCCTGGTCCGGATCCCCGCCGCCTACAACGTCTACAACGCCTCCGCGGCCGTCGCCGCCGTGTCGGTCCTGGGCTTTTCCATGGACCAGGCCATGGACAGCCTGGCCACGGCAAAGACCGCCTTCGGCCGGCTGGAGTCCTTTGACCTGGATGGCCTTCCGGTCCAGATGATCCTGGTCAAGAACCCGGCGGGCTGCAACCAGGCCTTCTCCTACCTGAAGCACCTGGAGGGAGACTACGCCGCCATCCTCTGCCTCAATGACAGGACCGGGGACGGCCATGACATCTCCTGGATCGAGGATACGGACTATGAAAAGCTCTGCGGCGATCCCGGCCTGAAGCGCCTCTATGTCTGCGGCGACCGCAGGGAAGACCTGGCGGACCGCCTGAGAAGGGCCGGCGCGGACGAGTCCCTCCTGACCATGATCGACAGCTACGAGGACATCCTGCCCCTGATCCGGGACCAGGGCCTGCCCGTCTTCGCCCTGCCCAACTATACCGCCATGATGGAGCTCAGGAAGGTCCTGGGCGAAGCCTCCGGCAAGGGAGACTTCTGGGAATGATCCTGTCCCCGCGGACACAGGATCCCTGACCGGACCTTCTGCCCGGCTGAATCATAAACTCTTTAAAGGAACGCCCCTCTCTCCGGAAAGGGACGTTCCTTTTTTCTGTGCCGCCGGGCATGAAAAGGGCGTCCCTCCCCGCAGGGAAGGACGCCTGTCAGCAGGGCCTGCTGCCTGTTCCTCTTCTTCCGCGCTTTATGCTTCCTCCTGCTGCCCGTCTTCCGCGGCGGCCTGCCGCGTCTTTGCCCTTTTCCTTCTTTCAGGGGGCAGCAGCAGGTCCAGACGGTACTTGATGGGAAGATAGAGGCTTGCAAGGGCAAGGCCCAGGAGCAGGCCGCCCAGGATGTCCGTGAACCAGTGGACGCCGGATAGGAACCGGCAAAGGACCATAAGGCCGGCCAGGACATAGAGGATCCGCGCGATCAGGGCCCTCCTCTGCCTGTCCCGGATCCGGAAGCGGAGCTGGAAGGCGGCCGCCGTCAGGATGGTCACGGCCAGGAAGGTATGGGAGGAGGGGTAGGAGGCCTCCAGGCCCTCGTCCAGGATGACGGGCCGGTAGTTGATGATCACGACCTCAAAGAGGGCGTAGGCCGCTGCCATGAGGACATAGACGCAGCCGGCTGCCAGGATATCGTTCCCCGCCTTTTTGAGGCTCCTGCCCGCGATCAGGTTCCGGATCCCCCAGGCCGCGTTGGCAAGGCCCAGGAGGATGGCGCCGTATCCGATCAGCTTGGAGAGGGTATAAAAGATGGCGTTGAAGCCCAGGGCCTTATGGAAGAAGCCGTTCACGGCGGCAAAACCCACGGAGGACCCTTCGGGCCCGATGGGCTGTACGTCCACCGAGGCCACCAGGATGGTATAGACAAGGAAGATCCCCAGCAGGATCAGGGGCTTTCTGTAATCGGGTTTTCTGCTTTTTTTCATTCGCGATCCTCGCTTTCTCAGTCCAGAAGGTCCCGCACCATGGCGGCGTCATAGACGACCCGGGCCTCTCCCCCGGCCTCGATCCGGTAGAGGGCGTGGGCGGCCAGATGCTCGGCGGCCTGCTCAATGTCCCTGACGCCGGTGGTGCCGGCGCATTTGTCCAGGACGGCGTCCAGGGCCTCCTCCGTCACCGCGCACTCTTCCTCCCTGAGCCCGATCCTCTGGAGGACCTTGGGGAAGGAGAAGCGCCGGAAGATGATCTTTTTTTCCTCCCGGGTATAGTCCGGGATCCGGATCAGGGCGAACCTGGACAGGAGGGGGGCGCTGATCTGGTCCATGTCGTTGGCGGTGGCAATGGGATAGATGCCGCCGGTGGGAATGTTGCACTCGATATAGTTGTCGGTAAAGCCCAGGTTGTCCAGCAGGGTCAGGAGGACGTCGGCCGGATTCCCGTTCCCCTTGCCGGCGGCCGCCTTGTCCAGCTCGTTGATGATGACCACCAGGTTGGATTCCTGGGCCATGGACAGGGCTTCCATGATGATGCCGGGCTTGGCGTTGGCGTAGACCCGGGAGCTGCCGGTCAGCTGCTCGGGATCGTTGATGGAGGACATGTCCAGGGTGGTCCAGGGCAGGCGGAGGATCCGGGCGACGGCGTAGGCGATCTGGGACTTGCCGGTGCCGGCGGGGCCTGCCAGAAGGAGGCCGTAGGCGGGCAGGGTATGGGTCCGGTTGATCTGGATGACCGTCTCCATGATCCGCTGCTTGACCCTCTCCAGGCCGAAGAGCTCGCTGTCCAGGATCTCTCTGGCCCGGACGGGATCGATGGACTCGAAATAGTTGGTCTTCCACCGGATGTTCATCATGATGGACAGGGCCCTCTGGGCGTGCCTCCTCTCCTCCGGGGTCACCTCGGAGGAATTGGCCACCGCCAGGTTCCGGCGGGCCCAGAGCCTGATGTTGTCGGGCAGGGTCCTGCCGGCGCAGTTCAGGAAATCCGTGATGGACTGGAGGCTGGTCAGCTTCATCTGGTCGCCGGTCTCCTCCCGCTCATCCTCATCGGTCTCCTCTCCGGGCATGTCGCTGGAAAGGAGCCTTTCGATCATGAACTGGAGGAAGCCGTCCTGGGCGGACAGCTTTTCCGCCGACCCCGAAACGGTCTCCCGGATCCGGTAGACACAGTATCCCTCCGCCGAATTCCTGCCGGAAAGACGGACGCTGATGTGGTTCTCTCCCAGCCAGCGGATCAGGCTGGTAAAGCGGGCGTCGATCTTCAGGATATCCGCCGTTTCCTCTCCTTCCCCGGTCAGGAAGGTGAAGGCGGTCCGGCGGACCGGGTTGACAAAGGAGCCGTCCGAGTGATGGGCCCACTCCCGGGCCCGGTTGTCCAGGACCAGGATGGGGCTTTCGGCCGAAGCCTCGCTCCCTCCTGTACGCAGGACCTCCCAGGTGCAGACGGGTCCCTGGTCCGTCTCGGGCATCGCGTTGAAATCAAAAACCATCTCTGTTTCTCCTCGTTCTTTGGCTGTCCCCTGCTATTCTAGCGGAAGCCTGTCCCCGGGGCAAGGCAAAAAAGACAGGACCTTCCGGCGCTGCCGCTGGAGGTCCTGTCCTTTTTTCCCGGCGGCCGGAGCCGCTGCCGGATCAGATCACGAATTCGTTGGAGTTGGAGGCGCTCAGGGTCCAGATCCGGACACTGTCCGCACCCTCTGCCTTGTAGCCCGTCTCATCCGCTTCGGGATAGAGGTGGGTGGTGAAGGTCTGCTCGCCGTCATTGGCAAAGATCTCCACGGAGCTCCTGTCGATGTAGATGGAAAGCTTCTCCAGGTCTCTGTCCAGAGGCATCTCCAGGACTTCAAAGACGTTCTGGTTGAAGCGCTTGTTCATGCCGGTCCTGTCCACGGTCACGACCTTCCTGGCCGCGTCATAGTGCAGGGTCATGCCGCCGGTGCCGTCCTCCTTGGTGAAGAGGGCCAGGTCCGCGTCCTTTCCGGAGAAGGTGACCTCCATCTCGGACACGTAGGGAAGGAAGCCTTCCGCGGGGATCTCCTTCTCCCGGAGCTGTTCAAAGCCTTCCACGGGGCTCTGGACCAGCTTGCCGTTCTTCAGGCGCAGCTCTCTGGGCAGGCACATGGAGCCTTCCCAGTCCTCTTCCTCGGTGGGATAGTGGTTGTCGGGCAGGCCGATCCAG
>CAMOUD010000197.1 GCA_946626215.1 uncultured Lachnospiraceae bacterium | reverse complement strand
CCTTGCGGATGGTGACCTGGGAGACCTGGAGCAGGTCGGAGAGTCTGGCGACCTCCATCCTTCTGTGCGTGGTCAGCAGCTCCAGGATCTGATTGGTCCGGTCTTTTTTGATTCTCACTTGATTCCTCCTGAAAGGGCAGTGTATGCAAATCAGACCTATTGTATAACCGGATTATGATAAAAGCGATTTAAATAATTTCGTATGAAAGTCTAGTTTCTGCCTTTTTGACAGAGACTGACATATGGGCCGGTCAGGAACGGGACAGGATGAAAGGCCCGGGGAAGATTCCGGGCACAAAAAAACCGCCGCGCCCTTCCTCAGGCGCGGCAGCTTAAGAACGAAAGTGGAGATGACGGGATTCGAACCCGCGGTCTTTGACTTGCGAAGCCAACGCTTTCCCAGCTAAGCTACATCCCCGCACGACCTACAGTATATACCTATTCGGATCCTTTTTCCAGAAGAATTTCAGCAAATTTGGAAACGAATTTGGAAAAATAGAAAAGAGACCGGGGAAGATGAGATCCGAAGGGCCCCCGGATGTCTTGCGCCGAGGAAAAAGTATTACAAAAGCGTTACAAAAATGTGAAACACTTATTAAAAAAGGTGTTTGATTTTGCCTCCGTACTGGGTATACTAAATAGGGGCAGACTCTGAAAAATCATGCCCCAGGGGGATGGACGCATGAAGCTGACAATACGACGATGGATCCTTTGCCTGGTGCTCATACTTTTTACCGCGGGAGCCCTTCCTGCCTCTCCGGATCTTTCGCCGGGACTGTCCGCTGTCACCGTCCAGGCCCGGGAGAAGACCGGCTGGCACGGCAAGGGGACCAGCCGCTACTACGTGGACAAATCCGGCAAGAAGGCAAAGGGCCTGAAGAAGGTCGGCTCCTACTGGTACTATTTCGGGACCGGCGGAAAGCCGAAGACCGGGGTCCAGGACATAGGCGGCGGGACCTATTACTTCCGTCCCAAGGCCGGAAAGAACAGAGAACGGGGAGCCATGCTGACAGGCTGGCTCTACTATAATGGCCAGCACTACTACTTTTCCCCCAAAAAGACCAGCAAGTACAAGCTGGGGCAGGCCATCAAGGGCTGGAATACCATCAAGGGCGGCCGCTACTATTTCCGGACCTCGAAAGAGACGAAGTCGGGCAAGACCTATCCCAAGTATTCCCTGGCGACCGGCTGGCGGGATGAGGGAAATGACAGCTACTACTGCGATACCAGAAAGAACTCCAAGACCTATGGCCAGGCCCTGACAGGCTGGCAGACCATCTCCGGCGAAAAGTTCTACTTTTATAAAAAGACCATCCCGGGGGTAAAGGGAGCCAAGATTTACGCGGCTGCCAAGGGAGCGGTCACCATAAGCGGAAAGAAATACTATTTCAAGACGACGGGCGGGATCCCCCGTGCCGGCGCCCTGATGCAGGCCCCCGAGGTATCGTCCCTGATCAAAAGGCCCTCCTATGAGGTCCTGACCCCGGAAGCCTGGATCCGGACCAATACCGCCGCCAAGGAGACCATGACGGTCAACACCAGGAACGGCAAAAAGACCCTGACGATCTATAAGCAGACCTATTTTGACAACGCGACCCTCCGCAACAACGGCTGCGCCATCTCCGCCGCCTCGGTGGCCCTGAACCTGATGGGAGCTTCCAGGTATGCCTCCGTGACCCCCCTCCAGGCCCATATGACCCTGGAGAAGCAGGCCTTCGGATACATGATGGAGGGCAATCCCCTCAGCGCCTTTGGTGTCCAGACCCTCCTGGCCGCCTGCGGGGTCGACTCCTCCTACATGAAGACCTTTACGGAGAAGACGGCCGCCGTGGCCATCGAGACCAACCTCCGTCAGGGCAGGCCTGTCCTGTGCTGGATGGGCAAGGGGCCTGACGGCAAGTGGGACAAGTTCATGCATACCATCTGTCTGGTGGGCATGACCGATACCGGGAAGATCATCGCGGCGGATTCCTCCAACCGGTCCTGGGCCGGCAGCAGGCAGAGGCTCAAGCTGGTGACCATGGACGACATTCTTCCTTACCTGATCCAGTCGCCCTCCGCCGGTTCCAATCCCTACTGGACCGGCCTGAGCAAGTCCTGCGGGATCCTCCTGGTCCGGTGAGGGAACCAGGAACATCCAGAGAGACTGTCCGGGTCCATGGATCCGCGGACAGCCGTATGGACCGTATATATATGCGAAAATAAGAAGATCCGGGGATCTGCGCCGCAGATCTCCGGATCTTTCTTATCCTGGGCCAGTCATTGATCTGTCTGGTCCTTACGCGTTGGTGTAGTTGTCGAAATAGCCCTGGACCAGGACCACAGGGGTGCCCTTGTCTCCGGAGCCGCTGGTCAGGTCGCAGAGGGATCCGATCAGGTCGGTGAGCTGGCGGGGCGTCGTGCCCTGGGAGGCCATGCTGCCCTTGAGGTCGGCGTCCTTTTTGCGGATGGACTCGGAAATGGCTTCCTTAAGGGCTTCGCCGGACAGGTCGCTGAAGTCGTTGTCGGCCAGGTACTTGAGCTTGAGCTCGTTGGGGGTGCCGATCAGGCCGTCGGTATGGAAGGGGGAAACGACCGGGTCGGCCAGCTCCCAGATCTTGCCCTGGGGATCCTTGAAGGCGCCGTCGCCGTAGACCATGACTTCCACATGGACGCCCGCCGCGTCCAGGATCCGCTTCTGGATATCCAGGACCAGGGGCTTGGAAGCCCTGGGGAAGAGCTTGACCTTGTCCTCGGTGGACTTGTTGGAGCCCAGGAGGCCGTAGTTCTCATTGTAGCCGGAATCCCCGATGGGGGCTGTCATGATGTCATCCAGGCCCAGGACCACCTCGGCTCCGTTCTCCCTGAGGATCCGCTTGGTGCGCTTCCTGGTATGGATGTCGCAGGTGATGACATGCTTTGTATAGGAGAGGATGGCCCGGGGGTTGTTGGCAAAGATGATCTGGGCCTCGGCTCCGCACTCCTCGATGACCTGCTTGTAGTAGGCCACGTAGTCGACGCCGGTGAATTCATGGACCCGATAGCCGAAGATCTCTCTGTACTTCTCCAGAGACAGGACATCGCTGTAGGGGTTGACGCCGGACTCATCGATCTGGTCCATGGTCAGGAGGGCGTTGCCCACCTCGTCAGAGGGATAGGAGAGCATGAGGATGATCTTCTTTACGCCCTTGGCGATGCCCCGCAGGCAGATGGCGAACCGGTTCCTGGACAGGATGGGGAAAATGACGCCGACCGTATCGCTGCCGATCTTGTTCTTTACATCCTCGGCAATGGTATCGATGCTCACATAGTTGCCCTGGGCTCTGGCAACGATGGATTCGGTCACGGCAATGACATCTCTGTCACGAAGGGCAAAGCCTTCAGCCTCAGCGGCTTCCAGGACGGACTCGGTGACGATCTTTGCCAGGTCATCGCCCTCCCGGATGATAGGGCAGCGGATGCCCCTGGAGACAGTACCGACGCGGCGTTCTTTTTTATCCATGCAGGTTTCCTTTCCTCGTCCGTCCGAGCAGACAGACAGACATGCTTCTGCAGCCGGGCTGCAGGTGATCACATTTTTTTCCATCAGATATATTAACACAAAGAAGCCGTCCGGAATATAAACTTTTCATAACGCGGACAGATAAATGGCTGCCGGAGAGGGATCCCGGAGACTGCCGGCTCCCGTTTCAGGGCCGCCGGCAGCTGTCGCGGAGCCTGTCCGGCCCTTTCTGAAAAACGGGGACAGGAAAGGGAGCCTGTGGTAGAATAAGAAAATCAGACGGGCCGGAAGGAAGAGAGGCCGGACCGTTATCAAAAAGGAGGAATGAAAAACAATGGAATTCAATACAGAGATTTTCAGCCAGTTCGACACCAAATGGGGCCTGGTCACGGCAGGGAATCAGGAGTCCTTCAATTCCATGACCATCAGCTGGGGCGGCCTGGGGACCCTCTGGGGAAAGAGCGTTGCCACGGTCTATATCCGGACCTCCCGC
>CAMOUD010000196.1 GCA_946626215.1 uncultured Lachnospiraceae bacterium | reverse complement strand
GATAGGGATCCGCGCCGGCAATGGCGTCGCCCGTACCGGCCGCCATACCTTCGTTGCTGTAGAAGGCATTGGTATAGTCATAGTCACCGAAGCTGTAGTAGGTGGGGTTGGATTCCATCGCGTAGGCAAAGGTGTCCGAGGTCCTGCCGGAGGGGTTGACGCTGCCCTTCAGGATGTTTCCAAGGGCAATGGTACCGACGCTCCCGAAGCACTCGCTCCAGATGGCGGCGTCCACGCCTTCCTCCTCCAGGAAGCCCAGTTCCATGGCGTTGGTAGAGTTGAGGACCACGATGACGGTGCCGAAGTTCTCCTCCAGCATGGTCAGCATGGACCGCTCAGCCGCGTTCAGCTCCAGGTAGTGGTGGTCGGCATCCCCGCCGTAGTAGGCGGAGGTATCCATGGGCAGGTCGTCGCCCTCGCCGCCTACGCGGGAGATCACATAGACGGCCGTATCGGAAAAGGCCCTGGCCTTCCCGATCAGGTCATCGCCCAGCTCCTCTGCCGCGTTCTCATAGAGACCGAAGTCCGTGCCCACCAGGCCCATGCTCTGGGCCTGTCTGGCATTGGCCTCATAGAAGGCCGTCAGGTCCTCATTGAGGGCAAAGCCGGCTTCCCGGAGGCCGTCATAGAGGGAGACATAGTTGCTGCCGCCCGAGCCGGACCCTGTGCCGCCGAAGGTGGAATAATAGCCGCCCCGGCCGAAAACGTTCAGGGCCGTTCCTTCATCCAGAGGCAGGGCATCATTCTTATTGGTCAGAAGGACCAGGCCCTCCTCCGCCTCCTGCATGGTGATGGCCCTGGCCTCCTCCGTCACCGCCGCCAGGTCATTGCCTGCCGGTTCTTTGGCGAAGGCAATGTTGTCGACAACGCCGAAATAGCTGCTGAAGCCGGAGATGACGGCTGCCGCGGCCAGATTGATCACGAGCAGGATGGAGACGACCGCGAAGCCGAATCTGTTCGGCCTTCTGATCCTCTTTCCTTCGTAAGTCCGGTACTTCCTGAGTTTTTTCTCTTCTTTAGTCATGGTACTTACTCCTCCCGGAGGGGCCCGCCGGCTCCTCCAAACATTTCCTTGTCTTCGTTCAGACCATACCATGGGAAGAGAGCGGAAAAAAGAGGTCTGGCAGGTTCGGCGCCGGTGCCGGCACAATCGGTCAGGATTGCCTTCTTTTTCATCGCTTGCTAAAATATGCCCGTAGGAGGAGGAGACTGCCATGCGGATCGCCATCGTGGATGACAGCGTAAAAGACAGGGAAGAGCTGGAGGAATGCCTCCGAAAGTACTTTGCCGGAAAGGGGACGTCCTGTGAGACCGCCTGCTTTTCCGACGGAGCCTCTTTTCTGGAGGACTATCATTACAGCTTTGATTTCATCATCCTGGATATCGATATGCCGGGCATGAAGGGGATCGACGCCGCCAGGCTCCTGCGGGAAAAGGACCCTCATGTGACCCTCATGTTCGTCACGGCCATGCCCCAGTACGCCATCGAGGCCTACTCAGTGGAGGCCATGGACTACATGCTCAAGCCCGTCTCCTATCCGGATTTCTGCCTGAAGATGAAAAAGGCGGAACGGTATATCCTCCGGAACGCCGACGCCCCTGTCCCTCTCATGACCAGGGAGGGACCCGTGACCCTTTACGCCTCCCGGATCCTCTATGTGGAATCCCGCCAGCACTATCTCTATTACCATACGGCCGATGCCTGCGTGAAGGTCCGGGACAAGCTCTCCTCGGCGGAGGCCATGCTGGCCCCCTACCACTTTGCCCGGGCAGGAGAAAGCTACCTGGTGGGCCTGGCCCATGTCAAAGGCATGGAGGGAGGAGACGTCCTGGTGGAGGGGGAAAGGATCCCCGTATCCAGACGCTGCAGGACCCGGTTCCTGTCAGCCTTTACCCGCTATATAGGAGGGATCTGATGACAGCCGCCTATGTATTTGAAGAGCTACGTCTTCCTCTGGAGATGCTGGCCTGTCTCCTGGCCTTTCTGGTCCCTTTCGCGCCCGGAAAGAAGGACTTCCTGAAAAGGGCTCCGGTCTCCGCCCTCCTCTATGTCCTCTCCTCTCTCCTATACTTTCCCATCTTTCTCGAAAAAGACCATCCCCGGTTCCAGTTCCTGACGGTATTCTGGTACTGTGCCCTCTTTTTATCCGCCTCTCTTTTTGCCAGAGCCTGTTTTGTCATCAGCCGCTGCGATGCCCTGTGTCTGACCATCGCCGCCTGTCTGGGCCAGAACATCCTCTACTGCAGCTACCACTGCTGCGCGGCCAGGATCCTCTTCCCTGCCCTCAGGTCCCATCCTGTCCTCTACGCGGCCGGCGCCCTCCTGCTGACGGCCCTGCTGGCCCTCCTTCTCTATCGCCTTTTTCAGGCCCCCCTGCGGGAAGCAGGCGGCCGGATCCTGTCGGATTCACCCCAGACCCTGCGGACCCTGCTGGTCCTTTTTGCCCTAATCATGATCTGCCTCTTCTTCTACCAGGGCGCCTTTGAAAGAAGGGTCTCCATCTTTGATACCATGGCCTGGATGTCGGGAGAACTGGTCTGCGTCTTTCTCCTGATCATCTTTTACAGCACCGTGAACGGTATCGTCCGGGTCCGGGAAAAGACCGCTCTGGAAAACATGCTCCGGTCCAGTGAGCGCTGCTATGAGATGTCCAGGGAACACATCGCCATCATCAACCGCAAGTGCCATGACTTAAAGCACCAGCTCCGGGCCCTGGAAAGGGCCGGGGAGGAAGACCGGGCAGAGTATATCCGGGAGGCCCGGGAAAGCGTGGACTTCTACCAGACCCTGGTCTACACCGGCAACGAGGCCCTCAACACCATCCTGGCGGAAAAGGGACTCTTCTGCCGGGAAAAAGGCATCCTCTTCCGCTGCTCGGTGGATGAGGCGGACCTTTCCTTCATCCGTCTTCCTGATCTCTACGCCATCCTGGGGAACGCCATCGACAACGCCATCGAGTACGTCCAGACCCTGGAGGACCCCGCCATGCGGGCCATCAGCATGCGGATCGAAAAAAAGAAGGGCTTTATCGGCATCCAGGTCATCAATCCCTACGCAGGAGCTGAAATCCCCGCGGGAGACCTGCCCCAGACCCGCAAGGCGGATGCCGAGAACCACGGCTTCGGCATGAAGAGCATCCGCTACCTGGCGGAAAAATACGGAGGCTTCATGGAGTTCTCCACGGCCGACGGTCTCTTCACTCTCCAGATCCTCCTGCCGGCCGGAGGCAGACCTGAAGCCTGACCCGGGAAAAAGGCTTCCTGTCCCAGAAACATGCCGGGATCCCTGATACCAAAAGATAAAGAGAGTGTCCTGCGTTCCTGCGTGAACGGAGGGCACTTCCTCTGCTTTTTATAGCCTGTCAGTATACAGATCTCTGACCAGCCTTCCTGAGAACAGGCTCCGGAACAGCCTTACTGTCTCCCCGGCATCTCTTCTTCCCCCTGCATTTTCAGCAGTCTTTCATTTTTCGTGTCTGATCCTTTTTTCAGAACACAGGACGGGCGATCCGGAAGCAGTCCGTCACCAGTGTTATATAAAAGCCGGTCCTTGTTCGGATCTCAGCGGTTCCTTCCTCACCTCCGCTTTTTCTTTTTCCTGCTGTATACAGGCCCCTTTCTCCAATAGGCCAGGAGCTGCCCGGCCGTGAAGGGAAGACCCGCATAGCCGTTTTCTTCCAGCATTTCCTTTACCAGCGCCGCGTTCATCTTTATCCCGGGCTCGCAGGACCCCTTAAGGATTTCGAAGGCGGCCGCGTCCATTTCCCTGACGAAGCCTTTGTTTTCCTTCATCCATGCGGCTATGGTCCTTTCTCTTTCTGCCCTTTCCCTGTCCTTTGACCTGTCTCTGGTCCTGTAGGAATAAGCCGCATATGCTTTCTGCGCGGTCTTATACCCATAGCCCTGCGCATCGTCCAGCACCTCGCCGGTCTCTGTATCGACGATCGCGTACCGTCTTTCAGTCCTCTCCCGATCATACTCGGTTTCCGGCGGGAACCTGACTTCGATTTCCACGGCTCTATACTTTTTATCCATCTTTCTCTCCTGATCCTGTCCCTCGATCCGTGCCGAACCTCGTCAGCTTCTCGTAGATTGAATCTACGAGCTTGCTGTTCTGCCGTGGGAGTCT
>CAMOUD010000195.1 GCA_946626215.1 uncultured Lachnospiraceae bacterium | reverse complement strand
TCGGGCCGCAAGATCGGCCTGATGGAGCGGTCTCTTCTCCAGGATTCCATTTCCGGATTCCAGCTGGGCGGCATCATCCGGACCATGCGGTATATCCTCATGATGATCCTGGTCTTTGAGTCCCTGGGGGCCGTCCTGCTCATGACGGTCTTCGGCAGGGACTACGGCCTGGTCAAGGGAGCGGCCTTTTCTGTCTTCCATTCCGTTTCCGCCTTCTGCAACGCCGGCTTTGACCTGATGGGCGAGCAGGGGCCCTTCTCCTCCCTGACCGGCTACCGGGACAATCCCGTCGTGGTCCTGACCATCGCCTCCCTGATCGTCATCGGCGGCATCGGATTCTTTACCTGGCAGGATATCCGGGCCAAGGGACTCCGGTTCAGGCGTTTCCGGATGCAGACCAGGGCCATCCTCCTGACCAGCGGCTTTCTGATCCTGGTGCCCACGGTCCTCTTTTTCTTCTCGGAATACGGAGACCTGCCGCCCGGAGAGCGCCTCCTGTCCTCCCTGTTCCAGGCGGTCACTCCCCGTACGGCTGGCTTCAATACGGAGGATTTCGGCGCCATGTCCGGCTCCGGACAGGCCATTACCATCATCCTGATGCTGATCGGCGGAAGCCCGGGCTCCACGGCCGGCGGCTTCAAGGTCACCACCTTCTTTGTCCTGTGCGTGGCCTGCAAGGCCGTCTTTTTCGGTCATGAGCCCAGGGCCCTGGGCAGAAGCCTTGATTCGGGCGTCGTGGAACAGGCCCTGGCCCTGGTCATCACCTACATCGGCCTCTTCCTGATCTCCGGCATGGTCATCAGCCGGATGGACGACCTGCCGCTGGGAGACTGTCTCTTTGAGACCGCCTCGGCCATAGGGACGGTGGGACTGACGGTAGGGATCACGACAAAGCTGGGCTTTTATTCCCGGCTGCTGGTCACGGCCCTTATGTTCATCGGCAGGACCGGAGGCCTGACCCTGGCCTGGGCCCTGACCGGGTACGGGAACCTCCACAAGGCAGGCGGCCGCCTGCCGAGCGGTAAGATCGCCATCGGCTGAATCTCTGAAAGGGAACAGAAATGAAATCCATTCTGATCATCGGACTGGGAAGGTTCGGAAGATATACGGCAAAAAAACTTTATGAGCAGGGCCACGACGTTATGGGCGTGGACATCCGGAAGCAGTCCGTGGAAAACGCCATGGCCTACCTGACCGGCGGCCAGATCGGCGATTCCACCGATCCCGACTTTCTGAAGTCCCTGGGCGTCCGGAACTTTGACCTGTGCTTTGTCTCCATAGGCGATGATTTCAAGAGCTCCCTGGTCACCACGACCCTTCTGAAGGAGCTGGGTGTCAAACATGTGACGGCCGTCGCGGTGGAGGATGTGCATGAATATCTGCTCAGGCGGGTGGGGGCCGACGAAGTCCTCTATCCCCAGAAGCAGCTGGGCGAATGGGCGGCGGTCCGGTTCGGTTCGGACCATGTGACGGACTACTTCCGTCTGGATGAAAAGAACGCCGTCTATGAGGTGGAACTGCCGGAACGCTGGGCAGGCAAGTCGATCGTGGAGATCGATGTCCGCAGGCGCTACGGGATCAGCATCATCGGCATCAGGAAGGGCGGGAAGACAGAAGTCCTGATCAGTCCCGACCAGATCCTGGACCGGTCCATGCGGCTGCTGGTCATCGGGGATGACGCGGGCATCCAGAAGTGTTTCAGATAAAAAAGGGGGATATGGAAATGATGCTGATGATCGATATCGCGATTGTAGGAATGGCAGGCTGGCTGGGATACCGGATGGTCGGTGTCCTGGTGGATACGCTTGTGAGCAAGGGATAAGGAGGCAGTCATGTCACTGCTGGCAGGAATCCTGATCGTGGGACTGGCCGGTTTTTTCGGATACAGACTTATGGACGAGGTGGCGGACGCCCTGACAGAGAGGAAGTACGGATTCAGGGAGCCTGAGAAGGGACCGGTCGGAAAGTTCCTTGTCCGGTTCAGGGACTTTTTTGTCCGGACCGGGAAAAAGGCCCTGAGGCCCGATCCGGGCATGGTATTTCCGGATGATCTGTCCTATAATGATCCTGAAAACAGGAGGACGCCGGAAGAGGGGCGCCCGGTTCAGGAGGAAATATGCAGAGATACACATACAGGCCCAGGGGGGTCTGCTCCAGACAGATCAGTTTTACGATTGAAGAAGGAAAGCTGAAGGATATCTCCTTTATGGGAGGCTGTCCCGGGAATCTTGCCGCCATCAGCAAGCTCCTGGAGGGACGGGACGCCGCGGAAACGGTAAAGATCCTGAAGGGCAACGACTGCGGAGGACGGGGCACGTCCTGCGCCGACCAGCTGGCCATCGCCGTGGAGGAAGCTCTCCGGCAGGAGGGGGCGCCGGCATAAGGCCCTGCGAAAAGGCAGGACTGTCCGGTAAACAGCGGACAGAGGACCCAAATACTGCCGGAAAAGGATTCCGGGAGGAACCATCATAAAGCGTTATAAAGCATAGGAATAAACAGGAGCATAACAAGAGAAAGGGACAGCCCGCGCGGCTGTCCCTTTTTGCGTGGAGGCAAAAAAGCCATAAAAAAGACCAGAGCGGAAAACCCTGGCTGACGCTTAACAATTGTTCCGTATTGTAAGTCTGAAAAAAGACGAACTGCCCCTTTCGGTGTATCAGAGTTTCTTATTTTTTCCGTCTGCCTGGCCGCGCAGCTTCACGTACAGCTGCAGATAATTCTTCAGGAGCCTGACCTCTTCCCGGTCGCCGGAGGAAAGGATCGTCAGAATGTCAGCGGGCAGTTCAGACAGGGCATCTGGCTTCCGGCCGTAAAAAACATAGTCAGTCGAACAGTCGCATAAGCGGCAGAAAAGAAGAAGTTTCTCGTAGGAGTACCTGGACTTGCCCCGCTCCACAGCGCTCTGGTGTTTGATGCTGATGCCCAGAGCTTCCGCGAGCTTTTCCTGTGTGAAGTGGTTCGCTTCTCTTAAGGCGGCAATCCTGGCGCCCATTTCCCTGCTCAGATTTTCAGGAGAAATGATTTCAGGAATCATGTATGTGTTCTCACTTAATTATGAACCTATGAGGTGTATTGTTTCCTGAAAATATTATAAGGAAAGAATAAGAATCAGATAACAACATATAAGGTTTATTAAAATAGACCTAATACATCTCTACCTTCTTCCATTCCATTTCAAACATGAGAAGCAGTCTGCAGCTCACTCCTCATGATTGGCCACTCCTTTCTTCTTCCGGGCCATTCGTTTCAGGGCCAGGTGGGAACGTATTTTTGGGGCAGGTGGAATTAACCTGACATCAGCGCAAGCGGGCAACAGAACAAGGGGAGAAAAGATGGTGAACGTTATGAGTGTTGATAAATAAACCTTTTAGGTGTATTCTTACAAGCGATGATGCCGTTGAATACCTTTGCGGGAGTTGTAAATCTGTACCATATATCGTACGCAAATACTGCAGGTGAGACCGCAATTGAGTGTTGCAGGATGATGATTTGCTTTGTTGCCGGGAATCAGAACATCTGTATCAGGATGTCGGTGTCAAGGTGCAATGGCGGCCGGACGGATGTATTCAAGGATTTTGTATAAACGATGCGTCGAATCAGTGTGCGAGGATTTATGCCGGAAAAGCAATTCCCGAAATGAAACGGATTCCCCCGAGGAGCTGATTAGAGTCTAAGACACTACAAGAAATATGAGATGCTCCACACCAGAGAACCTGCATTAGCCACAAGGTAGATAATGAACAGTAAACATAACAAAACTATAATCACACGACTGGCAGCGGGTATTATTTGCCTGATGATCCAGACATCCGGACTTTCTGTGACCGCCTTTGCCGCAGGACCTGAGGATCCTATTGAGGTGCTGCAGGAGAATGCCGGAGATTCTTCCCTACCAGAGGAGGAAAGGGAAGAAGAACAGACACAGGACAAGGACCTGCCTGAGGATGAAGCGGATGCTCCTTTTGAGTCAGCGGATCAGGATGCGGCAGGTGATGCTTCTTATGGAAGAACCGGCATGCAGGAGGATGATCCGGAGACAATAGAATCCGGCAGAGAAGACGGTGAGCCTGTCTCTGCGGGGGAAGCAAAGAGTGAAGAAACGGGCTTTCGCCTGGAGGAACGAGAGACTTCTGACGG
>CAMOUD010000194.1 GCA_946626215.1 uncultured Lachnospiraceae bacterium | reverse complement strand
GGCCGGGTCCCCATATCCGCCAGGGCATAGGCTCCCTCTCCTGCCGACAGGGTCAGGCTGTCTTTTCCCACCTTGACCTTGCCTTCCTTTTTGACTGCCCTGAACTCCTTGTCCGCGGTGAAGTAATTGTCAAAGGACTCCGGAGCCTTCACGCCCAGGGTCCCGTCCTCATGCCGGACCAGCTGGTGGTTCAGGACATTGCCGGCCCACTGGTAGACGCCGGAATCCGAGCTCAGGCCCGGCCGTCCGATCCAGCCGCAGAGGTAGGTCCCGTCCTCCCTCTCGGCGGTCTTGGCCGCGTAGAAGATGAAGCCGCCGCCCTCCTGGAGTCCCTTACCGTCCAGGATGTTGTCATCCGGAGCCTTGAAGGGGCCCATCATGGATTCACCGATGGCATAATAGGTCACGCAGTCCCAGCTGTAGGTCAGGTACCAGGTCCCGTCGATCTGGAAGAGGTCCGGGCACTCCAGCATGTACTGAGCCTGGGGCGCGTAAAAAGGACCCTGGAAGTCCCAGGTCTTCAGATCATCAGAGGTATACCTGGCCACGACCCCGCCCAGAGCGTTGTCCCTGGCCGCGATCAGGAGCCAGTAGCAGCCGTCCTGGTCATTCCAGAAGACCTCCGGATCCCGGAAGTCGTCCCTGGAATAGCCCTCCGGGGCAAAGAAGGTATCCTCCGGCTGCTTGGTCCAGGTCACCCGGTCCGGGCTGGTGGCGTGCATGACGCACTCTCTTCCCTTTCCGCCGTTGCCTGTATCATTATGGCCTGTATAGAAGAGATGGTAGAGTCCTTCCCGGTCCACCATGACGGATCCTGTTCCCAGGGCCGGATCGGGATCTGACATCAGGCCATAGGGAAGGGCCATGCCCTCATCCTCAAAGCCGACCAGGTCGTCGGTCGTATACTTATAGATGGGATGGTAGCCCTGTCCGTTGTGATCGGTATCGTAGAGATAGTAGAGCTCCAGGTCCCCGTCCTCCGTCACGAATGGCATGGTATCGCCCACATAGCCTCCCTCCGGAGCCGGATAGAGCTGAAAGTCCACCGACTCATAGGGCTCCTCCGGAAGGACCGCGGCCGATCCGCAGGCCGTCAGGGCCAGAGCCGCTGCCAGGGCCGGAAGGGCCCGGAAGCATGTTTTCCGCATCATTTTTCCCCCTTTCTGCAGGAAAGGCACCGCCTTCCGCCTCCCGCGGTCCGCGATGCCTCTATTCCAAGTCATCTTATCCCAGCTTATGCTTTTCCACATCGATCACGGCTTCCCCGTCGGCGATGAAGGAGATCCCCTCCGCTTCCAGGTCCGTAAAGAGCGAGATGGTCATGACATAAATCCCGTCATTGATAAAGAGCTCCGCGCTGAACCGGTCCAGGACCATGCGGATGGTAAGCTCTCCTGTCGCGCTTCCCTTCACCAGGCACCGTCTCTGGTGAACGATGGCCCTGCAGGAGCCGGAATACTTGCGGTCGACCTTGACGGTCTCCTCATGGGGACGGAAGCTGACCGCCGTATGCAGGTTCCCCTTCTGGGCAAAGCGCATGGCGAACTTGTGATATATATGGTCCTGATCAGCGGGCCTCACCCGGATGGTCATGTCCAGGCAGCGGCCGGAAACGCCCTCTAAGGAAACCTCGCCGGCTGCCCCCACGGGGACGTCCGTATAGGAGACCGAATCCTGGTAGAGGGAGACGATCTCACGAAGAGGCGCCTGGCAGAGCCTGCCGTCCCGGATGGACAGCTCTCTGGGGAAGCTCATCTGGCCGGCCCACTTGGCCGTCTTGGCCCGGATGGCGATGGCGTCCCAGTTCTGCATCCAGCCGATCATGACCCTTCTTCCGTCGGGCGTCAGGACAGTCTGGGCCGCGTAGAAGTCAATGCCGTAGTCAACGGCCTGGTCGCGCTCCTCGGTGAAGGTGCCCGTTTCCCGGTCGTAGCTGCCGATCAGGCAGAGGTTCCCGTTCCCGTTGTGATATTCAAACCCGCTGGGCTGCATATCCTGGGGACTGACCAGAAGGACCTGCCTGCCGTCCAGCGGGAAGAAATCCGGGCACTCCCACATGGTTCCGAACCGGTCCCTGTTGGAGTCCAGGACCTTCCAGTACTTCCAGTGGACCAGGTCATCGCTTCTGAACAGATGGACCTGGCCGCCCTCGATTTCGGACATATTGGAGACGGCGCAGAGATAGGTCCCGTCCTCTTCCCGCCACATCTTGGGATCCCGGAAGTGGACGCGGCTGCATCCCTCCGGGAGATCCTCCGCGGTCAGGACAGGGTTCCCGCTGTATTTTTCATAGTCAATTCCGTCTCCGAAGGCCATGCACTGGGTCTGGATCTCGGGATCGCTCCTGGTCGGGTCGGTATTGTCGCCGACGGCCGTGAACATAAGCACATGGGTCCCGTCGTCCCTGGTGATGGCGCTTCCGGAATAGACCCCTCTCCTGTCATAGAACTTGTCCGGCGCCATGGCCGCGGGCAGGTACTCCCAGTGGAGGAGGTCCCTGCTGACGGCATGCCCCCAGTGCATCAGTCCCCAGACGGCGGAGTAGGGATAATATTGATAAAACAGATGGTAATAGCCGTTGTAGTAACAAAAGCCGTTGGGATCGTTCATCCATCCGCACCGGGGGGTCAGATGGAAAAGGGGCCGTTCCTCCGGGGCAATGGTAGTCTCCTGGATCTCTTCATAGCTTCTGGCGTTTCTAAGTGCCTGGCTTAACATATAAGTCCTTTCTCCCTTCTGACAGACCGGCAGACAAGGGCGGGAGACGGCAATGTCTGAGCGGCAAAGCACCCGGCATTGTCATCCCCCGCCCCCCGTCATGCTGCCGACCTGCCGGTCAGATTCCGGCGATCGGGTTTATTCCGCGTAGAAGGCATCCAGATATTTCTGGAAGATGGCAAGATAATCGTTGAGCTTGTAGGAATCCAGCTCTGCCAGATAGGCATCCCAGTCAGCGTCGGTGAATCCGTTCATGATCCAGTCGGACTTGTGGGAGTTGATGCACTTGACGATATCGGCAGTCAGGTTGGAAAGTTCCTCGGTATCTTCTCTGGTCATGAAGACGTTGGGGAAGACATACTTGGTGTGCATGTCGGGAGTATAGATGTCCTTGATCCAGTCAAGACGATACTGAGCATCGTCAGGGCAGGTCACGTATACGCCGTAGTACTCATCCAGGATGGCCAGAGGGCCGCCGACTGCTTCGGCTTCACGGACTTCAACAGGAGAAGCATCGCCCAGAGGAGCGTGCTTGAGCATCTTTTCGCCATTCTCGTTCTCGCCCAGGACGAAGATATCGAAGTCATCGTCTTCGCCGTAGGTGCCCCAGTTGTTCTGAGGGGACTGGAAAGGATCATACATCTGGTCCAGCCATGCGCAGATCAGAGCGGGCTCCTTGGCAACAGCGGTAACGACGCAGCGGCCTCTGTCATAACCGGAGGTGAAGGAACCGTTCTGAGGGGTCAGGTTCCGGACATCCGCCTCAAGCATGGGCAGCGGGACAAAGTCTTCCAGGTTGTCGATGTTGGCTACATCCCAGGAGAAGCAGACGCCGTAGCGGTGAGACTTGCCCTTGGAGACATAGGTGGACCACTCCTGCGTGAAAGCTTCGGGGTCGATGAGGTTCTCTTCATAGAGCTTGTGGAGCCATGCGATACCATCCTTGTAGCCGGGCTGGACAGCGGTGCAGATGACCTGAAGGTCGTCTGTGACCGCGATGTGGCGGCCCTTGTCCATGTCGCCGTAGCCTTCGCCGAAGCCGTTGATCAGGACCGCGGGATCCTGGTCGCCGTCGTTGACGATGCAGGACATGGGGATGATGGAACCTTCGATGCCGAATTCCTTCTGAAGATCAGCGGAGTGATCACGGAAGGCGATCAGGACCTGCTCGAACTCATCGACAGTGGTGGGCATGTCAAGGCCGAGGAAGGTCAGCCACTTCTGGTTGATGAAAGGCATGTTGCCGATGGTCTGGATGGCAGTCTTCTCTTCGCCGAGCTGCTCGATCCAGGGAAGCGCCCAGATATGGCCGTTGACATCGGTGGACATCCGTCTGTATTCCGGATACTCGTCAAAGACCTTCTTCAGGTTGGGCATGTAGGTGTCGATATAGTCTTCCAGGGGGATGATGATGCCCTGGTCGGCATACTTAAGCAGGTCACTGTCATTGA
>CAMOUD010000193.1 GCA_946626215.1 uncultured Lachnospiraceae bacterium | reverse complement strand
ATGGGCTTCCTGCCAGGCAGGCAGTCTTTTCCTGAACAGCTTCCAGTCCTTTTCCCTGCATTCATAAGGTCCATACATCATTGTCTTCTCTCCTTCCGCCAGGGGCTGGCAGCCTTTCAGGCGGTCTCTTCTGTCTTCTCTGAGGAAGGATCTCTCCGGATCCTGACACAGACATTGTTAAGGTTCATGGAGGAATGGTAGGTGACCTCATCCGCGCCGGCAAAGATGATCCTGAGGCCGATGTTCTTTGTGGGATCCTCGGGATTGATCATCTGGTAGCGCCGGGTCAGGTCAAAGGGCCTGCCGTCGTCCCGGAGCCGGAGGATCATCTCCTCCCGGGTGATCAGGAGCCGGATCTCCAGATGATGGGGCTTTTTGTCATCAAAGCCATGGATCAGGCTGTTCATGGCCAGCTCCTCCACAGTCAGGGCCACGTGGTAGGACAATCTCCTGTCAAAACCTTCCTCCCGGCAGAGCTCGCCTGCCATCCTGGAGGCTTCCATGACATCCTCTTCCGAATGGATCTCCAGGGTCATGTCCCTGCCGCCTATCCCGTTCCGCAGCTCCTCAGGCAGGATATGCCTGTTCCTTCTGAGCGCCAGATAAACACTGACCGCGAAGAGGACGCAGGTGAAGATCTGGCTGATGGGGTAGGAGGCATAGATGCCGGGATTGCCGTAGGCCCTGCCCAGGAACCAGGCAAAAAAGGCCGGAGCCAGGAAATTCTCCATGATGGAGAAGCTGATGGAGGGCCCTCTCTGGCCCAGGCCCTGGAGAAAGGCCCGGATAGAGGAGTTAAGAGCGATAAAGGGAATGCCGGGCATGTACCAGAGGAGGGAGGATAATCCCAGGGCGTGGATCTGGCTGTCTACCGTAAAGGCCCAGATGGCCGGGGAAGCCAGGACCATCAGGATGACGGAGAGGGCAAAGCCTGCCAGAAAGCTCCAGAGGAGGATGCTCCTCCGGACCTGGGCCAGGGCCCTGTGGTCATATTCTGCGGCATACATGCCGGTCAGGATCAGGGCCGCGTTGGAGATCCCCGTCGTCAGGGCGCCGGGCACATACCGGACCGTATCCTGGATGGACAGGGCTGCCAGGCCCTTGATGGTACCGAAGGTCAGCATCATCCGGTTGATAAAGAGAGGGAGAAGGATGCCGCAGATCAGGGTCACGCCGAGGGGAAGGCCCCGGAGGACCACCTCATGGATATCTGTCCAGGAGGGGAAGCTCAGGCCCAGCTTCAGGAGGGCCCTCTGGTCCGCGAAGTACCGGAGGATCACGGCTGTCGCTCCTAAATAGGCCACGGAACTGGCGGCGGCAATGCCTGCCACGCCCAGGCCCAGACGGACAGCCAGAAGGTCTCCTGCGATATCCAGGCCAAAAAGGACGGCCGCGGCCATTTTCAGATAGTTGGAAGCGCCGCCCAGCATGACGATATTTCCCAGGACATCATACATGAGGATGGCCAGGGCACCCATCAGGATCGGCCGCAGGTATTGCCCTGTCTGGGTCCTGATCAGAGCCGTACAGTAGGATCCGGCAAAGATGTCCTTCAGGATGGGCGGATTTGCCAGACCCAGAAGGATAAAGACGATCCCGATCAGGGCGGCCAGGGTGAAGACCGACTGAAAGATCTTCTGGGCCTTTTCCGTATGGCCGGCCGACAGCTCCCTGGACAGGGTCACGGAAAGGCCGCTCCCCAGAACGAAACTGAAGAGGGCCAGAAGGGTAAACACAGGCATGGCCAGCTTCATGGCCGACAGACCGTCCTCTCCCAGGCAGCGTCCCACCACTGCCGTGTCAATGAGCCCCGTGATGGAGAGGGTAAGGGACTGAATAAAGTTGGTGATAACAAGGTTCCGGAAGAATCTTCTTTCCATACGCCAGTATCCTCTGGACAGAACTGAATGGGGAGCTCTCGCGGGGCTGCTCCCGGGCTGATGGGTTCATACGAAGAGGACCTTGTCCTCTTCAAAGTCCTGGGGCCTTTCCCGGTCCAGGTCCCCGGCCGGGTAGCCCATGGCCAGGATGGAGTGAGGGACCAGGTGAGATGGCAGGTGGAGAAGGTCCCTCTGGGCCTTTACCCGTTCCATCTGGGGCCAGGTCCCCAGCCAGACGCTGCCGACGCCCAGGTCTCTGGCGGCCAGGACCATGTTCTGGCAGGCTATGCTGCAGTCTATGACCCAGTAGTCCCTGGCAGGCGGAAAGGCCCTCTCCAGGTCCCCGCAGACCAGGATCCCCAGAGGGGCATGCTTGAGGCACCTGGCCGGGACCCCGTTGGCGTCCGCCATCCGGACCAGGACTTCATGGTCCGTCACCGCGACAAAATACCAGTCCCTGGCGTTGATGCAGGAGGGGCCGGCCATGCCTGCCTCCAGGATCCGGTCCAGGACCTCCCTTTCCACGGGCCTGTCCCGGAACCTGCGGATGCTCTGTCTTCCCATGATACAGTCCAGTGTCTGCATATGCTCTCCTCCTTCCGGGCTTCCCCGGTCAGGTGATCCTGTCCAGGACCTTGCCGATGCTGTCATGAAAGACCAGGTCGGCGGCCCCTTCCAGCTTTGTCTTCCCCTTATTGATGATCACCAGATGGCGGCCATGGAACATATGGGCCAGCTGGGCCGCGGATCCCACCTCCAGGGAGGTGCCGCCTATGATCAGGGTGTCCGCCAGGCCGATCATGTTGATGGCGTTGGTATAGGCAGGCTGGGGCAGGAATTCCCCGTAGAGAGTCACGTCAGGCCGGACCATCTTTCCGCAGGCCGGGCACCGGGGGATCCGGTCAGGGCTCTCAAAGATAAAGTCCTCCCCATAGGGGGCCCGGCAGGATACGCAGTGATTCATCCGGATGGTCCCGTGGATCTCCTGGACATTCCGGCTCCCTGCCTTCTGGTGGAGGCCGTCTATGTTCTGGGTGATGACTCCGTCCAGCCTGCCGGAGGCTTCCATGGAGGCCAGGACCTCATGGGCCCTGTTGGGAAGGGCCCTCCTGGCGTCCAGGTTCTTCCTGTAATAATCAAAGAAGACCTCCGGCCGGTTCCGCAGGCACTCGATGCTGAGGAGATATTCCGGCTTATAGCGGCCAAAGGCCCTGTCTCTCTTCTTATAGAGCCCGTTCCTGCTCCTGAAGTCCGGGATCCCGCTCTCCGTAGAGACCCCGGCACCGCCCAGAAAGACCACATGCTCAGAGTCGAACAGGATTTCCGAGAAGGCCTCGTATTTCTGGTCTTCCGATAGTCCCCTGTAGTATTTCTTCTTATCTCTGTCGCTGAAAAAAGACCGCATAGGCCTCTCCCTCCTGTCAGCCCTTCTCCCTGTCATCCCTTCTTTCATCCGTGCCTGTCTCCGGAAGCCCTTTGCCAAAGCGCTTATCTCTCCAGCAGGGTCTCCCGGATGGAGATATACTTGTCTGCCAGGCAGACGATCCAGGCCTCCCGGGTCCGGGGGACCCGGGTCAGGTTCAGGGGCCACATATGACAGTAGATCACATGCTGGACCCTTTCGTCCGCCCCGAAATACCGGCATGCGTTCTTCCTGGCCCTTTCGGCATGAATATAGCCGTGCCAGTCATGGTCTCCCCCATCCTCATTGTGCCAGTCGTAGAGATAGAAGTCATGGAGCATGGCTCCCTTCACAAGGGTATGAGGGTCCGCGTGAAGATGCAGGGCCCTGTCGATCCGGCAGCTGAGCCTGGCCACCCGCTCGCAGTGCTCGAAGGTGGAGATCCTGCCATGCTGCTTATAGCGCTTCATCTCCTGGACCCGGGGGTCTGCCAGAAGCTCCTCCAGGATGGTATCCGTATCCCTGTTGTCTGTCATGGTGCCTGCCTTTCCATGGGATTCATTCGTAATCATAATAAAAGCCATATATGCTTCCTGCTGCTGCAGACCGGAAACTTCATTTGATATTTTATCAGAAATCCGGCCGATTCATACGGGAAACCCTGTTTATCCTCTGAATTTCATCTTTTCCCATCTTTCCGGGATTCCGGTTCCGGACAGCAGGAAGGAGCCGCCTCGCGGCGGCTCTAGACGCATTCATTGTTCAGATCATAAATACGGAACGAGCATACAATGGAAATACAGGAAATGCCCGTTCCGGGATCCGGATATGGCGGCTGCCATATCCGGACAGCAAGGCAGATCAGTACTCAAAGGGATAAGCAAAGACCCT
>CAMOUD010000192.1 GCA_946626215.1 uncultured Lachnospiraceae bacterium | reverse complement strand
TTCAGAAGGGCCTCCAGGTCTGCCAGGCTGGTCACCTGGTTGATCTGGTTCCGGACCCTGGCCGCGCTGGGAAAGCCCTGCAGGTACCAGGCCGCGTGCTTGCGCATCTGCCGCATGGCGATGGTCTCGCCCTTGATCTCGCAGGACATTTTTGCCTGGCGCAGGATCATGGCGACGACGGCCCTCCGGTCCGGACGCTCCGGCCGGATCCTGCCCTCCAGGGCGGCGTTGATCTCGGCAAAGAGCCAGGGGTTCCCCCTGGCTGCCCTGGCCGCCATGACGGCGTCGCACCCCGTCTCCTCCATCATCTGCCGGGCCTTTTCCCCGGAGGTGATGTCCCCGTTGCCGATGACGGGAACGGACAGGGCTTCCTTCACGTCCCGGATGACGGACCAGTCCGCCTCTCCGGAGTACATCTGGACCCTGGTCCTTCCGTGGACCGCGACGGCCGCGGCTCCGCCCGCCTGGGCTGCCAGGGCGCATTCCACGGCGTTGACATGGGCCTCGTCGATCCCCTTCCGGATCTTGACGGTGACCGGCCGGTCGGTATGGGAAACACAGGTCCGGACGATCTCCTCGATCCTCCCCGGATCCTTCATCAGGGCCGATCCGTCCCCGTTGCCGAAGACCTTGGGGACCGGACATCCCATGTTGATATCCAGGATGTCAAAGGGCTCCTGCCCGATCTTTTCCAGGGCGCCGGCAAAGTCTTCCGGGTCGCGGCCGAAAAGCTGGAGGGAGACCGGGGCCTCCGCGGGCACGGTCTCATAGAGCTCCTTCGTCCGTTTGTTGTTGTAGCAGACGGCCTTGGCAGAGACCATCTCCATGGCTGCCAGGGCCGCTCCCTGCTCCCGGCAGAGGATCCGGAAGGGAAGGTCCGAGACCCCCGCCATGGGCGCCAGAAGGGCCCGGCCCTCCAGGGTCACGGTGCCGATGGCAAGCTTTGTATTCAGATTTGTCCTGGTCTCTTCCACCTTTTACTCCTCTTCCCAGTCTTCCAGAAGCTCACCGGGGTCCTGATGGAGGAAGGTGACCCTGTAATAGATGGACAGGGCTTCCAGCATCTCCCGGCGGGTCTTCCGGATCTCCTTGATCATCAGAGGGGCTCCGATATCGTCATAGAGGAGGTCCCCCTCCTCCTTCTCGGAGATGATCTCCACATCCCCGAAGGGGGTGTAGGCGATGGTCAGGATCCCGCCGATCTCCTGGGTGAAGAGCACGCAGATGATCTGGAGCTGATCCTTGATGTGGCCGGGCAGCTTGTCGAATGTATGATTGAAATAGTATTTCTGGTCATAGGCGCTGGCCGCGCAGATGACGATCTGGTATGATTTCGTTCCCATCAGATATATCCTTCCACGCCCCGGACGGAGATCTCTCCGGATCCCACCGCGACGGGGCTTCCTCCCTCCTCCGGAGCCACGATCAGTTCTCCCCGGTCATTGATGCCCAGGGCCGTCCCCGTAAAGGGGGCCTGGGGGTCCAGGACCCGGCAGGTCCTGCCCCTGTTGACCAGGGCCTTTTCGTAGGTCTCCTTCAGGGGGGCCAGGGACCCGGCCTCCAGGAAGAGGGCGTAGTTCTTTTCAAAGCGCTTCCAGACGGCCGCCGTCAGAAGGCTCCGGTCCAGGGGCCGGCCGGCCGCCAGGCCGAAGGAGGAGGCCGTCCCGGAGATCTCCTCCGAAAAGACCTTCTGGTTCACGTTGAGGCCGATGCCCACCACGATGTCCCGGATGTCCGCTTCCTCCAGCCGCATCTCGGTCAGGATCCCGCAGACCTTTTTCCAGGGACCGCCGCCTTCCGAGGCCACGATGTCGTTGGGCCACTTGATGCCGAAGGAGACCTCCCGGCCGGGGACGGGCCGGATCTCCCGGGCCGCCTCCCAGACCGCCAGGGCCATGACCAGGGTGATCATGGGGGCCTGGTCCGCCCGGATCCGCGGCCGAAGGAGGATGCTCATATAGACGTTCCCGTCGGAGGGCGAGAGCCAGGTCCGGCCCCGCCGGCCCCTGCCGGCCCTCTGCCGGCCGGTCACCACCAGGGTTCCCTCTCCGGCGCCCTGCTCGGCCAGCCGGAAGATATCCTCGTTGGTGGACCCGGTCTCTTCCTTATAGATCAGGGGATGGCCGGCCCAGAGGGTATCCAGGGCCCCTTCCAGGGACCTCCGGTCCAGGGGCCCGTCCCCACTCTCCCGCAGCCGGTAGCCCCGGTTGGTCACGGCCTCGATCACATAGCCCTCCTCCCGGAGCCTGGAGATGCATTTCCAGACGGCCGTCCGGGAAACGCCCAGCTTGCGGCAGAGCTCCTGGCCGGACACGTAGTCCCTCGCCAGGACCAACTCCCGCAGGATTTCATTTTTTCTGTCCATGGTCTTTTCTTATGCTCCCAGGGTGGCCGCGATCACGGCCTTGATGGTATGCATGCGGTTCTCCGCCTCCTGGAAGACGACAGACTGAGGAGACTCAAAGACCTCGTCCGTGACCTCCAGCTCGGTCATGCCGAACTTCTCATAGATCTCCCGGCCGATCCCCGTCCCCTGGTCATGGAAGGCGGGCAGGCAGTGCATGAAGACGGCCTTCGGGTCTGCCAGGGACATGAGACGGCTGTTCACCTGATATTTCTTCATCAGGCCGATCCGCTCGGCCCAGGCTTCCATGGGCTCTCCCATGGAGACCCAGACGTCCGTATAAAGGACCTGGGCGCCGGCCGCAGCCTCTTCCGGGTCGGTGGTCAGGGTGATGCTGCCTCCGGACTCCGCTGCCAGGGCCCGGCAGGTCTCCACCAGGGCTGGATCCGGGAAATAGGCCTCATGGGAGGCCAGGACGATATGCATGCCCATCTTGGCGCCGGCCGCCATCAGGGAGTCGGCGGTATTGTAGCGGGCGTCCCCGAAGTAGGCCAGGCGGATCCCCTTCACGGTGCCGAAGACCTCCCGGATGGTCAGCATATCCGCCAGCATCTGGGTGGGATGGAATTCATTGGTCAGGCCGTTCCAGACAGGGACCCTGGAAAACTTCGCCAGTTCCTCCACGATCTCCTGGCCGTAGCCCCTGTATTCAATACCGTCGAACATGCCGGCCAGGACCCTGGCCGTATCGGCGATGGATTCCTTCTTGCCGATCTGGGATCCGGAAGGATCCAGGTAGGTGGTCCCCATGCCCAGGTCGTGGGCCGCCACTTCAAAGGAGCAGCGGGTCCTGGTGGAGGTCTTTTCAAAGATCAGGGCGATGTTCCTGCCCTCCAGGTACCGGTGGCTGACGCCCTTCTTCTTTTTTTCCTTGAGATCGGCGGCAAGATCCAGCAGGTAACTGATCTCCTCCGCGGAGAAATCCAGAAGCTTCAGAAAATCCCTTCCTCTGAGGTCGATTGCGGTCATGGCGGCTCCTTTCCTCATTGCCTTTCCAGGCAGTTCACGCAGTAGAAACAATTTCAGAATTATACCACAGGAGAGGCCGCTTTTCCATAGCAAAGTTCCCATCCGTCCGGCAGTCCCGTCCTTTTGGATCCCCCTGCCGCGCATCGGGGTCATGTGTTATTATTCAGAGGAAAATGGATTGCCGCCTTATAGACCTCTGAGGAAGGAGAACAGCCATGAAGATGCCTGACAGCGAATACAATGAGATCTGCCGGAAGGTCGATGCCGGCTTCTACAGCCGGGACGCCCTCCAGGCCCTCTACGACCGGATCGTCTCCGCCTATGATGACGGCCGCGAGATCGTCCGGAGGATCGATTCCCTCCATAACCGGAAATATTCCGGCATGGACCTGCACTGACCCTCTGCGGCGTCAGACAGTTCCCTGAAGATCCCAGAACGAAAGAATGCCCGCCGCCCGGTCTTTGACTCCGGACGGCGGGCATTCTTTGCGGCTTTCTCAGGTCCGCAGGCGCTCCTTCAGCTCCTCCGGGGTCATGACATGGTCCCGGGACCTGTGGATCATCCTGTGACAGTTGGAGCAGAGACAGGCCAGGTCCCTTTCCGGGTCCACCTCTGTCTCCTCCTCCAGAACAGACAGGGGCCGGATCTGATGGACCTCGATGCAGCCCCGGCCCAGGTCTCCATAGACGGCTCCGAAGTCAAAGCCGCACACCAGGACAAAGCCCGTCAGGATATCCTCTGCCTTTCTTTTCATGTCCTTCTGCTTCCTGGCGTCTCCGTCCAGGGACCTGTCATGCAGAAGGCCCTGCTTTTTTACCAGGGCCAGATATTCCAGGACTGTTTCTTCTGTCCTCCTTTTCCTCTTTTT
>CAMOUD010000191.1 GCA_946626215.1 uncultured Lachnospiraceae bacterium | reverse complement strand
CACGCCCATGCGGGCTGCGCTCCTATGGACGTGGTACCCTGCGGAAATAATGGATGAGAAAAAAAGAGGCTCCGGCTTTGACGCGCCTGTCATCGGGGAGATCGCTCCCAAAGGATCTGTGATCAGGAAAAATCCGGACGGGACCATTTCCATCCTGCCGCCCCGAAAGGCTTCTTCCAAAAAGGGAAAGAAGAAAGGAAAAGAAGGGAAGGCGGAAAGAAAAGGGGAGCGGGAAATATAGATCCTTCCCGGCCCGGCCAGTATTTTGCGTCTGAGCGCCGGAAAAAACCGACCATGTCCGGGGGCGTTTGTATTATAATGGATGCGATACAGGGGAATATCGCGCGGGCCGGGGGTCCTTCGGGACGGCGGCGGGCTGTGAGAGTTCCCGAGAGGAAAGGCGCAGAGGAGGAAAGGAAATGTTAAGAATCGGTTTTCTGACCAGCGGAGGCGACTGCCAGGCCCTGAACGCGGCCCTGCGCGGCGTCTATAAGTGCGTGGTGAACAACGCGAAAGAACCTGTGGAGTTCTATGGCTTTGAAGACGGCTACAAGGGCCTGATCTACAGCAAATTCAGGATCCTGAGCGGCCAGGACTTCAAGGGCATCCTGACCAGGGGCGGCACCATCCTGGGCACCAGCCGCTGTCCCTTCAAGACCATCCGGGAACCTGACGAGAACGGGATCGACAAGGTCGAAGCCATGAAGCAGACCTATTACAAGCTGCAGCTGGACTGCCTGGTCATGGGCGGCGGCAACGGGTCGACCAAGACCGCCAACCTCCTCAGCGAGGAGGGCCTGAACGTCATCACTCTTCCCAAGACCATTGACAACGACCTCTGGGGCACGGAGATGACCTTCGGCTTCCAGTCGGCCGTGGATATCGCGACCACCGCCATCGACCAGATCCATACCACGGCCAGCTCTCACGGCCGCGTCTTTATCGTGGAGATCATGGGCCATAAGGTGGGCTGGCTCCCCCTGAACGCGGGCATCGCGGGCGGCGCGGACGTGATCCTGATCCCTGAGATCCCCTATGACATCAACAAGGTCGTGGATGCCATCGAGGCCAGGGACAAGGAGGGCAGCCGCTTCACCATCATTGCCGTGGCGGAAGGCGCCATCTCCAAGGAAGACGCCAAGCTGTCCAAGAAGGAATACAGAAAGAAACTGGCCAACTATGAATTTCCGTCCGTTTCCTATGAGATCGCGGACCAGATCCAGAAGGCCACCGGCAGGGAGGTCCGCGTGACCGTGCCCGGCCATACCCAGAGGGGAGGAAGCCCCAACCCCTATGACCGTGTCTTTGCCAGCCGCGTGGGCGCGGAAGCCGGCAAGCTGATCCTGCGCAGGGAGTTCGGCTACATGATCGGCTACAAGGACAGGGAAATGGTCAAGGTCCCTCTGAAGGAAGTGGCAGGCAAGCTCAAGACTGTCGACCCCGAGGCGACCATCATCAAGGAGGCCAAGCTCCTGGGCATCAGCTTCGGCGACTGATCCGGCCTTCCCGGAGGGACCCGGTGACCCGTGCAGGGGACCGGCGGTTATGATACGATCTGGGGTGCACCGCGGGCGGCGGTGCACCCTTTGCGGTTCACAGGAGGCAGCATGGCAGACCAGCAGTATCTCGCTTTATACAGAAAATACAGGCCGATGACCTTTGAGGATGTCAGGGGTCGGGACGCCATCGTGCGGACCCTCCGCAACCAGATCCTCACTGGGAGGATCTCCCATTCCTATCTCTTCTGCGGGACCAGGGGCACGGGCAAGACCACCATCGCCAAGATCTTTGCCCGGGCCGTCAACTGCGAGCACCCCGTGGACGGGAGCCCCTGCGGGACCTGCGCCTCCTGCCTGGCCATTGAACGCAATGCCGACCTCAATGTGGCGGAGCTGGACGCGGCCTCCAACAACGGCGTGGAGGACGTCCGCGGGATCATTGACCAGGTGGCCTATTCCCCTACCCAGGGCCGCTACCGGGTCTTTATCCTGGATGAGGCCCACATGCTGTCCCAGGCGGCGTCCAACGCCCTCCTGAAGACACTGGAGGAGCCTCCTTCCTACGCCATCTTTATCCTGGCCACCACGGAGCCCAACCGCCTGCCTGTGACCATCCTGTCCCGGTGCCAGCGCTTTGACTTCGGAAGGCTTCCCCTGACCGTCATTGCCGACCGCCTGCGGGAGATCGCGGACCGGGAGGGACTGGACGTGGAAGACAGGGCCCTCCGGTATATGGCATCCGCCGCGGACGGGTCCATGCGGGACGGACTCAGCCTCCTGGACCAGTGCAACGCCTTCAATTACGGGGGAGATACCCTGACCTACGAACGGACCCTGGAGATCCTGGGGGCCGTGGATACGGCGGTCTTCTCCCGCATGTACCGGTGCCTCAGGGAGAGCCGGGTCATGGAAGCCGTGCAGATCCTGGACGAGATCCTGCTCCAGGGCAGGGAGCTGGTCCAGTTCGCCACGGACTTTACCTGGTACCTGCGGGGCCTCATGCTCCTCAAGGGGTCTGAGATGACGGCGGCCTCCATGGACGTCACCAGGGAGAACCTGGACCAGATGATCCGCGACGCCAGGAACGGGGA
Source organism: uncultured Lachnospiraceae bacterium (assembly GCA_946626215.1). Lineage (GTDB taxonomy): Bacteria > Bacillota > Clostridia > Lachnospirales > Lachnospiraceae > CAG-791. The sequence goes on along the minus strand of CAMOUD010000191.1, from coordinate 1,725 downwards.
AATGGAAGAGATCATGCGCTATATCCGGATCTTTTCCGGGCTCCTGAGCGAGATCCGGTTCTCCTCCTCCCGGAGGATCCTGACGGAGATGGCGGTCATCCGGGCCTGCCGGCCCGCCATGGACGGGGCCGCTCCGGACGGAAGCGGGAACACGCCCGGGAACCTGGCGGCCAGGGTCCAGAAGCTGGAGGAAAGACTGGTGGAGAACGAGCATCTCCTTTCCGAAGGCAGGGGGACCCTCCCTGTTTCAGAGGGGGAGGAAGAGAGGCCCCGGACCGCGCCGGCTCCCCGGCAGATGAGCCCGGAGGAAAAGCGCATGCTGGCGGCCGCCGTGCCGGAGGATATCCGGGGCATCGTCGCCTCCTGGGAGAAGCTGATCGCGGACCTGCCCCGGGACAGGTTCGGGGCGGCCAAATCCTCCCTGATGGGCGCCTATCCCAGCCTGGGGGAGAACGGGACCCTTCTGGTGGTCTTTCCGGACTGGGTGACGGGCGAGCTCTTCCAGAGGAACGAACAGGACCAGACCATGCTGGCGGATTACCTGTCTGAGAGATGCGGCAGCCGGGTCACCCTGGAGATCCGCGTACTTGACAACAGCGGACAAAACAAAGACAATTATCCTGATTTGCGGGAGCTGGGAGGCTTCGACAAGATCAACATGGATGTAGAAACAGAAGACGAATGAATGAAGACCGCGCGGGAGCGCGGAGGAGGTGACCATGGCCAGAAGAGGCGGATATATGGGCGGCATGCCCGGCGGAATGAACAACCTGATGAAGCAGGCGCAGAGAATGCAGCGCCAGATGGAAGAGAACAAGAAGGCTCTGGAGGAAAAGACCTTTACCAATACGGCGGGCGGCGGCGCTGTGGAAGTCACCCTGTCGGGCAAGTATGTCCTCCAGGAGATCAGGATCGATCCCGACGCGGTGGATCCTGAGGATGTGGAGACCCTCCAGGACATGATCCTGCTCGCTGTCAACGGCGCTGTGGACCAGATCAATGCCGAGAGGGACAAGCTGTTCGGCGGGACCGGACTGGGCATGTGATCCGGGAGGCCCCTTGGAACTATACAGCGGATATATCAACAAACTGATCGATGAGCTCGCGGCCCTCCCCGGCATCGGCAGCAAGTCTGCCCAGAGGCTTGCCTTCTATATCATCAGCATGTCTCCCGCCCGGGTGGAGAAGCTGGCGGACTCCATCGTTCAGGCCAAGGAAAATGTCACCTACTGCAAGGTCTGCCAGAACCTGACGGACCACGAGATCTGCCCCATCTGCGGCAATCCCTCCCGGGACAGGACCACCATCATGGTGGTGGAAAATCCCCGGGACCTGGCGGCGTATGAAAGGACCGGAAAATACAACGGACTCTACCATGTCCTCCACGGGGCCATTTCCCCCATGCTGGGAATAGGGCCGGGGGACATCCGTCTCAGAGAGCTCCTGGAGCGGCTGAAGACGGAGGAGACCGGGGAGGTCATCATAGCCACCAACTCCTCTCTGGAGGGGGAGACCACCGCCATGTATATCAGCAGGCTGATCAAGCCTACGGGCGTTAAGGTCACCCGGATCGCCAGCGGCGTTCCGGTGGGGGGAGATCTGGAATATATCGACGAGGTCACGCTGCTCCGGGCGCTGGATGGCAGGACCGAACTCTGACGGAGAACCACGAGTCAACAACCCCACCCATTCATCATGAATGGATGGGGCTTGCAGGAGAGGGCA
>CAMOUD010000190.1 GCA_946626215.1 uncultured Lachnospiraceae bacterium | reverse complement strand
AAAGATAAGAAAAACTATGCTTTCCTCTTCCAGCCTCACCTGCGACAACAATCCTATAGCCACGTAAAAGCTTTTTGCTATGACATGTTTCCGACCCAGCGCAATCATCGGTATAATAGAAGCAAGAGCGGGAGCGGAAAAAGCTCCGCGGCAGAAAGGACAGGAACCAAATGAACCGATCCGTATCCGGGAAAGAGACCTTCTTTACCCATGACCCGGCCTTCTACAGGGCCCTTTTCCATCTGATCATCCTGGTGGCCTTCCAGAACCTGGTGGCCTACAGCGTCAACATGGCCGACAACATCATGCTGGGATCCTACAGCCAGAGCGCCCTGTCGGGAGCGGCCGCGGTCAACCAGGTCTTCTTCCTGGTCCAGCAGACCACCATTACCATCGGAGACGCCCTGGTCATCCTGGCCTCCCAGTACTGGGGACGGAAGAAGACGGACCCCATCCGGAAGCTGACCGGAGAGGCCCTGAAGCTGGGGACCGCCTGCGGCCTCTTCTTCTTTCTGGTCTGCAGCCTCTTTCCGGAGAGGGTCCTGGGCCTCTTTACCTCTGACCCCGTGATCATCGGGGAGGGCATGGCCTACCTGTCCATCCTCCGCCACACATTCCTCCTCTTTATCCTGTCCCATGTCCTCATGGCGGCCCTCCGGAGCGTGGAGATCGTCCGGATCTCCTTCCTCATCTCCGTGGCCTCCCTCCTGGTGGACGTATCCATCAACTATACGCTGATCTTCGGCCGTTTCGGCTTTCCCGAGATGGGAGTCCGGGGAGCGGCCGTGGGCACCCTCTGCGCCAGGATCCTGGAGCTGGTGATCGTCCTGGCCTACCTGGCCTTCAGGGACGACAGGATCCGGCTCTTTGAAGGGCGCTTCCTGACAGGGGCCGGCCCCCTGGCCCCGGATTACAGGAGGGTGGCGATTCCGGTCATGACCGCCGGCCTTCTCTGGGCCGTCTCGGTCCCCCTCCAGGCCGCCATCCTGGGCCATCTCCCCGGAGGGGCCGCCTCCGACGCCATCGCCGCCAACGCGGTCTCCTCCACCTTCTACCAGTACCTCAAGGTCATCGTGGTGGCCATGGGATCGGCCTCGGGCGTCATGATCGGCAAGGCCATCGGGACGGGGGACATGGCAAGGGTCCGGTCCGACGCCAGGACCATGTCCGTCATCGACGTCCTCCTGGGCCTTGTCCTGGCCCTGGTCCTGCTGGCCGCCAGAGGGCCCCTGCTTTCCCTCTACGCCCTCAACGACAGGGCCCTGGACCTGGCCGGCCGGTTCATGGTCATCCTGGCCTTCGTCATGGTGGGCATGTCCTACCAGATGCCCGTCAGCTCCGGCATCATCCGGGGCGCCGGAGACACCCGCTTTTCCCTGATCATGAACATGGTCTCCACCTGGGGCATCGTCATGCCCCTGTCCTTTTTGTCCGCCTTTGTCTGGAAGTGGCCTCCGGCCGCCGTGGTCCTGGTCATCCAGTCGGACCAGATCTTCAAGGGGATCCCGGTCTTTCTCCGCTTCCGGTCCTACAAGTGGATCCGGAGGCTGACCCGGAAGGACCCGGAGGACTGAAAGCGGGGCGCGGGGCCCTGACCATGTCCGTCTTCCCCTTTTTCTTCCCTGTGCTATAATGGTTTCACGTCCGGCAGGCCCCCTGCCGGGAGGAGGTGCCCATGCATCACAGACAATCCCAGACGCCGGCCCCCTGGAAATGGGACCAGGTCCCCCCGGCGCTTATGATCGGCAACGGCTTCAACCGGACCTACCACATGAAGTCCTGGAAGAACCTGGTCCGGACCCTCCGTACGGATGAGGCTCCCGACCAGGCCGTCATGGATTCCCTCCCCCTGACCATGCAGATCGTCCTGGCCAGCGGGGACCATGTCAATGAAAGCATGGAAGAGGTGGCCGAATATATGCGGTCCTTCCAGCTGACGGAGCCCCATATCGCCCTTCTGTCCCGGATCCGGGAGGTCCCGGTCCGGACCATCCTGACCACCAACTATTCCTATGAGCTGGAGAAGGTCTTTTCCGGGAATACCGGATACTGGAAGGAGAATCCCTACCGGCGCTATGCCGTTCCCTACAGGAACAGGACCTCGGACCGCTTCCTCCACCGCTTCTCCAGGGTCCCCCTGGCGGGAGAGGAAAGGGAGGTCCGGGATATCTGGCACATCCACGGGGAGGTGGACCAGCCCCGTCAGATCATCATGGGCCACTATTACTACGGAAAGATGGAGTATGAGATCCAGAACTACCTGCCGGGCATGCACAGGCGGTATAAGTACGCCAGGGCCCATGACGGCCTCTACAGCCCCAGGAGCTGGGTGGACTCCTTCCTCATGGGAGACCTCTATATCGCGGGCTTCGGCCTGGATCTGTCCGAGGCGGACATCTGGTACCTGGCCTGCACCAAAAAGCGCCATTTCCCCCATGCCGGGACCTACTACTACGCTCCGGTGGGCGAGGATGGCAGGAAGTCCCTGCCTGACGCCCAGAAGGCCATGATGGAGACCTACGGGATCGAGGTCCGGGAGCGGCCCATCCGGGGAGAAGGAGAGCGCCGCTACGAGCACTACTACGAAGATGTCCTGGAGGAGATCGCGTCCTGCATCCGGGAGAAACAAAGCCGCCCGCAGACCGGGGAGACAGCCGGAAGAGACAGAGAGATAAAAGACAGCATATAAAAGACAAAAGACAAAATACAAAAGAGGAAACCTTATGAACTATACAGATCTTACGCTCAGGTGGCGCAAGATGGCCCGGATCGCGGCCCTGGCCTCCTTCCTGCCGGCCTGGATCTACGTCCGCTTCTACTTCGCGGGCGGCGACTTCCAGGGGGTCGGAGCCCTGGCCTTTGCCATCGCCTATATCATCTTTGTGGAGGGCTTTGCCTACGCGGACGGCCTGACCACGGAGGAGCTGAGGCTCCGGGGCGGCAGCCTTCTGGAGCGGATCCTCCTGACGGCCTGCCTCCTGATCCAGACCCTGGCCATCGCCCTCTTCGGCCTCAAGCCCGGCTGGGAGATCCCCCAGACCCTCATGTTCCACTTCACCGGCATCTACTACTGCCTGACCCGGACCGGCATGCTGACCTGCGGGACCACGGATATCCTCCTTCCCCTGGATACCATCGTGGGGACCGTCATCCTGCCCTTCTCCAACCTCAACCTCCGGGCCAAGGCCCTGTATTTCAACGGGATCCGCCGGCAGGAGAGGGAAGCCGGCAATCTTCCGCCCAGACGCCTGGCCAGGCTGGGCATCACGGTCCCCGTCATGACGGGCCTTATGACCTTCCTGGGCGTAGCCTTTGCCTGGTATACCCTGGGCCAGGTCTCAGACGCCTTCTCGGCCCTGGGACGGACCCTTTTCAGGCCCGTCCACGCCCTCTTCAGCCTGGGCCTTGTCGCCAGGCTGATCCACGAGGAGCTGCCCCTGGTCATCCTGTCCATCCCCGTGGGCGCCTATATCTACGGCCTGGTGGGCGGGTGCCTCTGCCGGGAGCATCCCCTGGTATCCAGGGACGATTTCGACAACAGGACCATGCCCTACCACATCTTTCCGGCCTGGTCCGGCCAGGTGATCATTACGGCCCTCTGCCTGGTATACGCTCTCTTCCTGGTGACCGCCGGGGCCGAGATGGCCCTGCTGGCGGGCAGCGGGGAAGAGATCAGCGCGGGGAGGGCCTGCCTCATGGCGGCGGACGGCTTCTGGCAGCTGGGCGGGATCTCCGTCCTGAACTTCGCAGTCTTCGGCTTCCTCCTCTTCTTTTCCCAGGAGGATCCCATGGACAGCCGCAGGACCCGGTTCTTCCTGACCGCCCTCTTCCTGTTCGGCACGGTCTTTGCCCTTCTGGCCTGCTATAAGCTCTTCTTTGTCTATGTGGGCCACTTCGGCCTGACGCCCAGAAGGTTTTTGTCCGCCTGGATGGTGGTCATCCTCCTTCTCTGGAACGTGATGGCGGTCCTCCGCCTCCACTTCAGCTTTTCCGCCGCCAGGATCGGGATCCTGACAGCGGCGGTCTCCTACTCGGTCCTGACCCTGGCCCCCCTTCACCTGATCTGCGGGTGAAACAGAGACAGGGGAACAGATCAGAGGAGGAAACCAGATAAAAGAAACGGATTCAGACAAGACAAGGCAGCGTCTGATCCTGATTCGGTCAGCAGGGGGTGTGAAGAAACACGATTTAGTTTCTTCACACCCCTCTCATTGTGTCACAGTAACAATAACCCCCTGCTCTGCAGGGGGAGGGAAGATCTTTAGATCAAAGTAAAAAAACTCCTGTGTTAGCCTAATTGTAGGTCTGCCAACCACAAT
>CAMOUD010000189.1 GCA_946626215.1 uncultured Lachnospiraceae bacterium | reverse complement strand
AAAAAAATAGAAGAAAACCGGTGTCAGAGGGACCGGTACTTGCATCATAAAAAACAGAAGACCGGCCAGGACGGGCCTGAGCGGGATTCTGGTTAAGAGCCTATAGCATTTAGGTATTATATGATAAACAGGCATGAATTGCAATGAAACAGATTGTACAAAACCTAAAAACCGTGTAAGCTGAAAAGCGGTGAAACATTTACATTCCCTGCCGGCTTTGATAAAATAGCATGGCTGTTATCGACAACTATCGGTCTGATTCTGAGTCCGCGGGCCTGCCTCCCGCGGGAAAGGATACATATATGCGCGATCTGGAGAGAAAATTCGGCCGTTACGCAATCCCCAACCTTTCGATGGTCCTGGTCATCCTCTACGCGGTCGGCTACGTGCTGCAGCTTGTGGCAGGAGGCCTGTTCCCCTTCCTGACCCTGAATCCCTACGCCATCCTCCACGGACAGGTCTGGAGACTGGTGACCTGGCTCCTGATCCCTCCGGAGGCGGGCAATGTCTTCTTTGTCATGATCATGCTGTTCTTTTACTACAGCATAGGGACATCCCTGGAGAGGACCTGGGGGACCTTCCGCTATAACGTCTTCATTTTTACGGGCATCCTTCTGACCATCCTCTTTTCCTTTATCTGGATGGGCGTCAGCTTCATGCTGGGGTCGGAGGCCCTGTCCATGTTCGGTCCTGAAGCCTACTTCGGATCCTATTCGATCCTCTTCAGCACCTATTATATCAACATGTCCATCTTTATGGCATATGCCCTGACCTTCCCGAATGCCGTCGTGCTCCTGATGTTCTTTATTCCGATCCAGGTCAGGTGGCTGGGCATCATTGACGCGGTCTATCTGATCTATCAGTTCATTGTATACGGAGGCGCTTCCCGCTACGCCATCCTGGCTGCCTTTATCAACATCGGCATCCTCTGGCTGACCCGGGGCGGCTGGTCCAGAGTTTCCCCCAGCCAGGTCCACCGCAGGGCCGCTTTCCGGCGGAATGTACGGGAGGGCTCCCAGGCTGCCAGGACCATCCACCGCTGCGCCATCTGCGGCAGGACGGAAAAGGACAATCCGGGCCTGGAATTCCGTTACTGCTCCAAGTGTGAAGACAACTATGAATACTGTTCGGACCATCTGTTCACCCATGTCCATGTCAGGCACGGGGAGACCCCCAGGATGATCCCCTGACCAAGAAAGGCATCCTATGAGCATCAGCAGGGAGCAGGCCTTCCTGAAAAAACTGCAGGGCCTGACAAAAGAAGCCAAAAAGAACGGCAATGTGACCACGGAAGAGAGGATCCGGGAGATCTTTTCGGATCTGGATGAGGCCCAGATGGACCAGATCCGGTCCTTCCTTTCCGCCTCCGGGATCGGGATCGGAGAAGCGCTGCCCGTGGAAGAGGTGATCACCGAGGAAGAACGGGACTATCTCCAGGACTACGTGGATATGATCCGGCAGATGGATGTGCCGACAGGCGGCCTTCTGGACGCCATCCGGCTCTCCGCCATGGCGGGAGAGAAGGAGGCCCAGGACAGGCTGGCCCTGGCCAATCTGTCCATGGTGGTGGATATCGCCCGTCTCTACGCGGGCCAGGGAGTCCTCATGGAGGACCTGATCGGAACGGGCAACGCCGAGCTCGCCATCGCCGTGACCCTGCTGGGTCCCCTGGACAAGCCGGAGGAGGTGGATCCCTTCCTGGCGGAGCGGATCATGAACGCCATGGAGGCCCTGGTGGAAGCCAATGTGGCCGAAAAGGCCGTGGACGAGGAGGCGAAGGAGCTTGTCAACAAGGTGGCCGACAAGGCTGCGGAGCTGGCGGCCCTTCTCATGCGCAAGGTGACTCCCGGGGAGCTGGCGAAGGAGGGAGACCTGACCAGAGAGGAGATCCTTCTGGCCTGCCGGATCTCAGGCTTCCATATCGATGACATCGACCTGACCGGAAATGAGGTCTGACAGATGACAGACCGATCACAGTACCAGGATTATAAATATATTCTTCAGGACCTGAGCCGGGTCTATATGGGCGCCAAATATTCCTACCAGGAGCTGCTGGAGTCCGAGGATGTCTCCTTCAAGATCCGCATGATCATCCGGTCCTACTTCCTGAAGGACGTGACGGCGGATACGACCCTGGAGAGCCATCTCTATTATCTGGAGAAGGCGGACCTGTCCTGGGAGGTCCTGGACCAGCTGGGCGCCAGGGTCCGGGTGACCAGGCCCAGGCCCGGCAGGAAAGGGACCACCGTCTATAAGGAGGAGATCATCGGCATCGCCGATCTGGCGGCCCTTCCGCCTGCCCGCAAGCAGCAGGAGGGGATGATCATCATGGAGCTGCAGCTTTCCAAGCTGCGCCTCATGCAGTTCTCCCTCTGAAATGCCCTGCCGGCAGACGCGCAGGTCTTATGAGCCTCTCCCCGGAAGAATTCCGCGGCGGAATTCCCCGGAGGAGAGGCTTCTTTTGTCTGTCCGGGTTTGACGCCCGGGGCCCGGCCTTAGTATACTAAGGCGGTACGCGGATGGCATGGGAGAGGATTTTCCGACCGAATGTTCGAAAAAACAGGCAAAAGCGCTTGCATCCCGATGGGGGCGGTGCTATACTGATTATCAGAACAGGCGTTCCGAAATATTGTTCTAATCGCTCTTCGGAATGCCATTCCAACGCAGAAAAGGAGACAGCACAGAATGAGCATGGATCATGATCAGAGATTAAAGGCACTGGATGCCGCAATTGTTCAGATAGAGAAAGCCTACGGCAAGGGAGCAGTCATGAAGCTGGGCGATTCCGCTTCCGGCATGGAGGTGGAGACGACCCCCACCGGTTCCCTGAGCCTGGATATCGCCCTTGGCCTGGGCGGGATCCCCAGGGGCAGGATCATTGAGATCTACGGTCCCGAATCCTCCGGCAAGACCACCGTTACTCTGCATATGATCGCGGAGATCCAGAAGCGGGGCGGCATAGCCGGCTTCATCGACGCCGAGCATGCCCTGGACCCTGTCTACGCGGCCAATATCGGCGTAGACGTGGACAACCTCTATATTTCCCAGCCCGACAGCGGCGAGCAGGCCCTGGAGATCACCGAGACCATGGTCAGGTCCGGCGCCATCGACATCGTGGTCGTGGACTCCGTGGCCGCCCTGGTCCCCAAGGCCGAGATCGACGGCGATATGGGCGACTCCCATGTGGGCCTCCACGCCAGGCTCATGTCCCAGGCCCTCCGCAAGCTGACGGCTGTCATCAGCAAGTCCAACTGCAGCGTGGTCTTCATCAACCAGCTGCGTGAGAAGGTGGGCGTCATGTTCGGCAATCCCGAGACCACCACCGGCGGCCGGGCCCTGAAGTTCTATTCCTCCGTCCGCATGGATGTCCGCCGGATCGAATCCCTCAAGCAGAACGGTGAGGTCATCGGCAACAGGACCAGGATCCGGGTCGTCAAGAACAAGGTCGCTCCGCCCTTCAAGGAGGCAGAGTTCGATATCATGTTCGGCAAGGGGATCTCCTATGAGGGAGATGTCCTGGATCTGGCGGCCAAGGTCGACATCGTCAACAAGAGCGGCGCCTGGTATAACTACAAGGGCAGCAAGATCGGCCAGGGCCGTGAGAACGCCAAGACCTATCTCCGGACCCATCCGGAAGTCCTGGCAGAGGTGGACCGGGCAGTCAGAGAGCACTACGGCCTGGATCCCGACGGCGCCTTCCAGGTGCCTGCCGCGGCTGAGGAAGCATAAGAATTATGAGCAGGATCCTGAAGATAGAAACGATCTCCAGGACCCGCGCGCAGATCATCCCGGACGAGGGAGAGCCCTTTTGCCTCTCTGTCCGGGATGTCCGCCGTCTGGGCCTGAAGGAGGATATGGAACTGACAGGAGACCTTTCCGCGGTCCTGGCGGACCTGGTCCGGAAGGAGTGCCTCAGAAAATGCGGCAGCCTTCTGGGGGGCCGGGATTACAGCCGGCAGAGGCTCCTGGACAAGCTGACGGAGGCGGGATTTCCCTCTTCCGCGGCGGAGTCTGCCCTGGAAGAGCTGGAGAAGGCCGGCTATGTGAACGATGAGCGCTACGCGGCGGACTTTATCCGGGCCCATCTGGGGGACCGGAGCCGGCGGCGGATCGAGGCTGACCTGAGGCAGAGGGGGATACCGGACCGGGCCGTCCGGGCAGCCTTTGAGGAACTGGACACGGACCCTGCCCGGGAGGAGGAAGCGCAGATCCGGAAATGGCTGGAGAAAAAGGGGCGCCCTGACCGGGATCCGGACTTCCGGGTCCGGCAGAAGGCCCTGGCGGCCCTGGCCAGGAAGGGCTACGGCATGGACGCGGTCCGGAGGGCCTTTTCGGACGCGGAAGACCTCTCATAAGCAAGAACACGGACATAGA
>CAMOUD010000188.1 GCA_946626215.1 uncultured Lachnospiraceae bacterium | reverse complement strand
GCCTGTGCTATACTTGGATTTCAGTTAGCAGAAAGGAAAGATACCCGGAAGGAGACAGCTATGGCAGGATCGGAACTGGGCAGCCGCCTTCGTCTGACCACCTGGGGAGAATCCCATGGTCCGGCGCTGGGCTGCGTGCTGGACGGCTTTCCGGCGGGCATGGCCCTGTCGGAAGAGGATATTCAGGTCTATCTGGACCGGAGAAGGCCCGGCCGGTCGCCGGTGACCACAGCCCGGAAGGAGGCCGACCGGGTCGAGATCCTCTCCGGCGTCTTTGAGGGCGTGACCACCGGGACCCCCATTTCCCTTCTGATCCGCAATACGGACCAGAGGTCCCGGGACTACGGGAACCTGAAGGAGGCCTTCCGGCCGGGCCACGCCGATTACGGATACGAGGCCAGATACGGGATCCGGGACTACCGGGGCGGAGGCAGGTCCTCCGGCCGGGAGACCGCGGCCCGGGTGGCGGCGGGCGCCGTCTGCCAGAAGCTCCTGTCCGAGTGCGGGATCTCAGTCCGGGCCTTTGCCCGGGCCATCGGCCCCGTATGGGTGCCGGAGGAGGGCCTGGACCCTTCCCTGGCCCTTACGGCTCCCACGGCCATGCCCCACGCCGAAAGCAATGAGAGGGCCCTGGCCTTTCTGAAGGAATGCCGGGAAAGGGGAGACTCCGCGGGCGGCGTCATCGAATGCAGGGCATCGGGCCTGCCTGCCGGGCTGGGCGATCCGGTCTTTGACAAGCTGGACGCCGGACTGGCCAGGGCGGTCATGTCCATAGGGGCCGTCAAAGCCGTGGAGATCGGAGACGGGATCCGGGCCTCCGGGGCTCTCGGATCCGAAAACAACGACGCTTTTTACATGGACGAAGAGGGGCATGTCCGGAAGAGGACCAACCACGCGGGCGGGATCCTGGGAGGGATCTCCGACGGATCGGACCTGGTCCTCAGGGCCTATGTCAAGCCCACCCCCTCCATCAGCCAGCCCCAGGATACGGTGACTTCCGGGGGAGAGGAGATCTCCCTGACCATCCGGGGCCGTCACGATCCCGTGATCGTGCCCAGGGCCGTGGTAGTGGCCGAGTGCATGTGCGCCTTTGTCATCCTGGACGCCTTGCTGTCGTCCATGACGGCCAGGGCCTCCTATGTAAAGGACTTCTGTAAGAGAAAAAGAGAGGATTTATGAGCAGATATACCCTGTTGAAGCAGGAGGGCATGGCCAAGAGGGCCAGCTTTGAGACGGTCCACGGGACCATCCAGACCCCTGTCTTTATGAATGTGGCCACGGCCGCGGCCATCAAAGGCGGCCTGTCCGCCGGGGACCTCAGGGCCATCGATACCCAGGTAGCCCTGTGCAATACCTATCACCTCCACGTCAGGACCGGCGACCCGGTCATCAGAAAGCTGGGCGGCCTCCACGCCTTCATGCGGTGGGACAGGCCCATCCTGACCGACTCGGGCGGCTTCCAGGTCTTTTCCCTGGCCGACCTGAGGAAGATCAAAGAAGAGGGGGTCCATTTCCGGTCCCACATCGACGGGGCGAAGATCTTCATGGGCCCCGAGGAATCCATGCAGATCCAGTCCAACCTGGGCTCCACCATAGCCATGGCCTTTGACGAATGCCCGCCTGCCCTGGCGGAGCGGTCCTACGTGTCCCAGTCGGTGGACAGGACCACCCGGTGGCTGGAGCGGTGCCGGACCAAAATGCGGGAGCTCAACGCCCTGGAGGATACGGTCAACAGGGACCAGCTCCTCTTCGGCATCAACCAGGGGGCCATTTACGCCGATATCCGCCGGGACCACGCCAGGCAGATCGCCGGCATGGACCTGGACGGCTACGCCGTAGGCGGCCTGGCCGTGGGCGAGACCCACGAGGAGATGTACCATATCCTGGAGGAGACCGTCCCCTTCCTTCCCAAGGACAAGCCTACCTATCTGATGGGAGTGGGCACCCCCCAGAACATCCTGGAGGCGGTGGACAGGGGCGTGGACTTCTTTGACTGCGTCTATCCCAGCCGGAACGGCCGGCACGGGAACCTCTATACCCATACGGGCACGGTCCATATCCGGAACAAGCAGTATGAGCTGGACCAGAGGCCCATCGAGGAGGGCTGCGGCTGCCCGGTCTGCAGGGGCGGCTATTCCAGGGCCTATCTCCGCCACCTGGTCAAGGCCCAGGAAGCCCTGGGACTTCGCATGTGCGTCATGCATAACCTGTATTTTTATAACCATCTCATGACGGAGATCCGGGAGGCCCTGGACCGGGGAAGGTTCGCCTCCTTCAAAAAGGAGACCCTCGAAAGGATGGAAACCGGTGAAAAAGAAGGGTGAGACCGGCCGATACAGCGTTTGTTCCCGGTCAGGAAAAGATGTTGCATAAACCCGCGGACTTGTTGTAATATAGCACTTGATTGGCTGAGAGGGCCCTGTTCCCCTGCCTTTCACAAATACATGCCCCCAGGGGCCAGGAGGATACCATATGAAAACCAACGCTTTACTGTTGACCGCGGGCGCCGGAGCAAGCTCATTCATCATGATCATCTACGTGGTCGTGATCATTGCCTTCTTTTACTTCTTCATGATCCGTCCCCAGAGGAAGGAGCAGCAGGAAAAGGCCGCCATGCTTTCCCAGATCCGGGTAGGCGACAGCGTGCTGACAACAGCCGGCTTTTACGGCGTCATCATCGACATGACTGACGATACCGTCATCGTAGAATTCGGCAATAACAAGAACTGCCGTATTCCCATGCAGAAGGCGGCCATAGTTCAGGTCGAGCATCCTGAGGATGCGGAAGAGAACGAATAACAAGTACCGCTGAGCTGCTGGCAGGTCCTCTCCGGGGGGACCTGTCAGCATTTCTTGCAAAAAAGGGCCCTGAAGAGGGCCCTGCCTGCGGGAATCCATGATAAAGGAGAACAAGGGTATGAACCTGAATATAGCAGTCATTGCCGGCGACGGCATCGGTCCGGAGATCGTCCGCGAGGCCAGAAAGGTCCTGGACAGGGTCTTTGCCCGCTTCGGCCACACCGCCGTCTATACGGACGTCCTCATGGGAGGCGCCTCCATAGACGCCTGCGGCGTGCCCCTGACCGATGAAGCCATCGAGACCTGCCGCAGGTCCGACGCGGTCCTTATGGGATCCATCGGCGGCGACCCCAGGACATCCCCCTGGTACAGGCTGGATCCGACCCTCCGGCCGGAAGCCGGCCTTCTGAAGATCCGGAAGGCCCTGGGCCTTTACGCCAACCTCCGCCCCGCCTACCTCTTCCAGGAGCTGGCGGAGTCCTGCCCCCTGGCAGCCAGGGAGGGCGGCCGCAGCTTTGACCTGATCATCGTCAGGGAGCTGACCGGAGGCCTCTATTTCGGCGAGAGATGGACGAAAGTCATAGACGGACAGCGGGTCGCCTGCGACACGCTGACCTACAGCGAGGGGGAGATCAGGCGCGTCATGAAGACCGCCTTTGAGATCGCCCGCAAAAGACAGGGCCGGGTCTGCTCGGTGGACAAGGCCAACGTCCTGGACAGCTCCAGGCTCTGGAGAGCCGTGGCGGAGGAAGTGGCGGCCGGGTATCCGGACGTTTCCCTCAGCCATATGTTCGTGGACAACGCGGCCATGCAGCTGGTCCTGAATCCGGAGCAGTTCGACGTGGTCGTCACCGAGAACATGTTCGGGGACATCCTGTCCGATGAGGCGGCGGAGATCACCGGCTCCATCGGCATGCTGAGCTCGGCCTCCCTCAACGAGACGGGCTTCGGCCTCTATGAGCCCGCCCACGGGTCCGCCCCCGACATCGCGGGAAAGAACGTCGCCAACCCCATCGCCACCATCCTTTCGGCGGCCATGATGCTGCGCTACAGCTTCGGCCTGCAGGAGGAAGCGGAGGCGATCGAGAACGCTGTCAGAAAAACGCTTTCGGACGGCTTCCGCAGCCATGACCTGATGCCCCGCGGCAGGGACGCGGACCTGACAGGCCTGACTGCCCAGTCCTGCTCCGAGATGGGCGACAGGGTCGCCGAGCGTATCTGAAGATAAAGGAGGAAAGACAAAATGAAGAGTGATTCCGTTAAGTCCGGTATTGCGCAGGCACCCGCCAGGAGCCTTCTGAACGCCCTTGGCTATACCGCGGAGGAGAGAAAGCGCCCCCTGATCGGTATTGTCTGTTCCTATAATGAGATCGTTCCCGGCCACATGAACCTGGACAAGATCGCCGAGGCGGTCAAGCTGGGCGTCGCCATGGCCGGCGGCACTCCCGTCCTGTTCCCTGCCATTGCCGTCTGCGACGGCATTGCCATGGGCCACATCGGCATGAAGTATTCCCTGGTCACGAGGGACCTGATCGCCGACTCCACCGAGTGCATGGCCAAGGCCCACGGCTTCGACGGCCTGGTCATGATCCCCAACTGCGACAAGAACGTGCCCGGCC
>CAMOUD010000187.1 GCA_946626215.1 uncultured Lachnospiraceae bacterium | reverse complement strand
GAGCACCGGCCTTCTAAGCCGGGTGTCGGGGGTTCGAGTCCCTTCGGGCATACTTATTCGGATGAACGAAAATATATGGTGGGTATGGCGTAGTTGGTTAACGCGCCAGATTGTGGTTCTGGAGATCGAGGGTTCGAGTCCCTCTACCCACCCTCTCTGCAGGAGCAAAGAACGCTGTAAAGCGTTCTTTTGTTCTATACAGAGAACTTTGGGCTATCGCCAAGTGGTAAGGCACAGCACTTTGACTGCTGCATTCGCCAGTTCGAGTCTGGCTAGCCCAGCGATCCGCGGATATGGCGGAATTGGCAGACGCGCTGGATTTAGGTTCCAGTGGGATCCCCGTGCAGGTTCAAGTCCTGTTATCCGCACACAAAGACCACCATGCTTCATCAGGCCGCATGGTGGTCTTTTTCATGTCCGGGGACCCGCGTAAATACCGGCTCTTCTGACCTTGCCCCCGGTCCGTCCGGTCTCGTCCTGGTCCTGATCTTTTCATCAGGCGGGTCCCTGATCCCCTGCATCCTTTTCCATTCGGCCAACAACTGCCTGACAGCCTTTGGATCCGAGGGCGGCCTGAATCCCGGGACCCAGGTCCTCCTCAACGTCATCCTGATCGTCCTTGTCCTCGGCGGCTATCTCCTCTTCCTTTCCAGGTCCCTTCCGCAGGGAGCGGAGGACCGGCAGCGCTGAGACAGAGCAGCCGGCACGCGGAAGTAAACACGGTCTGACAGGCAAAGAAGAGCTCCAGACATCCGGCAGGACCGGCTGTCTGGAGCTCTTCTTTTTTCAGGAGCCCTTATGGGCTCTTTTTTTCTCTTTTGTCTGCAGCTGACGCAGGAACTCAGATCTTGTACTTCTCGCGATAGTTTCTGACCTCACGCTTGAATTCCTCAGAATCCTTGTCCCTGACCTGGTCCAGATATTCATGGGTCTCGAAGCTGCCGGCGCTGAGATTGATCATGGCTACGGCGATATTGGAGCAGTGGTCGGAGACTCTCTCCAGGTTGGTCAGAAGGTCGTTGAAGAGGAAGCCCTGCAGGATCGTGCAGGTACCCTGCTGGAGACGCTCCACATGGTGCATCTTCATCTCATCGCAGAGCCTGTCAATGACCTCTTCCAGAGGCTCGACCTCTCTGGCTCCTTCCAGGTCCTCGGCAATGAAGGCGCCTGTGGTGATCTCAATGATATCAAAGACCGCGTGGCTGATCACCTGCAGCTCGTGCTTGGCGTCGTCGGAAAAGACGATGTTCTTTTCCTTCTTCTCCCTGGCTGTCTCCGCGATATTCAGGGCATGGTCCGTGATCCTTTCAAAGTCGGACAGGACATGGAGGAACTTGGAGACCTGCCGGCTCTGCTGGGTGGTCATGGTCTTGCCGGTCAGCTTGGACAGGTAGGTGCCCAGGGCGTCCTCGTACTGGTCGCCCAGATGTTCCATCTCAACGACCTTCTCAAAGCTTTCTTCGCTGTACTCCCGGAAGAGAGTCAGGGCCGCCTGGATGGATTCGCCCGCCAGGTCCGCCATGTCATCGATGGTACGCCGCACCTGCTCGATGGCCAAAGCGGGATGGTCCAGGAAGCGGTCTTCCAGCTGGACCACCTGCGTGGTCTTCTCGGGAACATCCTTTATGATCCTGACCACCGCTGTCTCGATCAGGCCCGTCAGGGGCATCAGGACGATGGTCATGGCCAGGCGCAGGAAGGAGTTGGCGGCAGCCATGTTGAAGGGATTCATGATAGTGCCCAGGAAGCTGAATCCGATCACGGCATTGGCCGCGTAGAAGAGGACGGCGCAGACAACGATACCGATCACGGAGGCCACCAGGTAGACCAGAGCGGCCCGCTTGCCGTTGACATTGGCGCCCAGGGCGGATAAAAGGACAGGAGCAGCCGCGCCGATGGCCACGCCCATCAGAAGAGGCAGGGCCGCGTCCAGGGTCATGGCGCCGGAAAGGGACAGGGCCTGGAGGATACCGACGGCGGCGGAAGCGGACTGGAGCATGGTGGTGACCAGGACGCCCGCCAGGATGCCCACCAGAGGATTCCGCATGGTGGTCAGAAGGTTCAGGAACCAGGGAGCCTGGCCCAGGGCGCTCACGGACCCGCTCATGGTGCTCATGCCGAACATGAGGATCGAGAAGCCCATGAGGATGTTGCCGGTATAGAGACCGGTCCGTTTCTTGCTGAACATGCGGAGCAGGATACCGATGACGGCAGCCAGTCCGGTCAGGGTCTTGGTGGAAAGGAGGCTGGCGATGCCTTCTGTCCCGTCAATGTAGCTGAGGCAGATGACCCAGCCGGTGATGCTGGTCCCCAGGATGGATCCGATGATGACAGAGATGGCCTGCCGCAGCTTCATGATCCCGGAGTTCACGAAGCCTACCGCCATGACGGAGGTGGCGGCAGAGGACTGGATCACGGCGGTCACGCCGGTCCCGAAAAGGACGCCCTTGAGCTGCGTACCGGAGACCTTGAACAGGATCGGCTCAAGCTTGTCGCCCGATACCTTCTTGAGGCCTTCTCCCATCAGGGACATGCCGAACAGGAAGAGAGCTACGCCGCTGAACAGCGCTATTATTTCTGGTATACCCATACTAGTATTCCTCCATAGTAAGAATTGGTTCCGTTAAAAGCATACCCTATCCGCGTTAAATTTCTTTCTCATCCGGGTTAAGTTTATGTTAAATAGGGGAGGCCGGACTTTAATTGGCTGTTTTAATGTGATAGATTAGCCACATGGAGGAATTTGATGTGATCTATCTTCTGGAAGATGATGAAAGTATCCGCAAGCTGGTCATCTACGCGCTGGCCAGTCAGGGATATGAGGCTGAAGGCTTTGAGAGGCCGGAGGAATTCTGGGCCGCTCTGGAACAGAAAGTCCCCAGGCTGGTCCTTCTGGACATCATGCTCCCCGGCCAGGACGGCATTTCCATTCTCCGGCAGCTGCGCGCAAGGCCCGATACCGCGTCCCTTCCGGTCGTCCTCCTGACAGCAAGGACCGCCGAATATGACCGGGTCGAGGGACTGGACGCCGGAGCTGACGACTATATCCCCAAGCCCTTCGGCATCATGGAGCTTCTGGCCCGGGTAAGAGCCGTGCTCAGGCGGACAGAGGTCTACGCCCAGCAGAAATACCAGCTGCCCGCGGACCAGGAATACCAGCTCGGAACCCTCCGGGTCTGGCCGGACCGGCACGAAGCCTCTGTGGACGGCGAGCCCATCCACCTGACCTATAAGGAGTTTTCCCTCCTCTGTCTCCTTCTGGAGAACCAGGGCCGGGTCCTGACCCGGGAGGTCCTCCTGGACCGGATCTGGGGACTGGGAGAAGAGCCGGGGAACCGGACCCTGGACGTCCATATCCGGACCCTGCGGGCCAAGCTGGGCCCGGCGGGCCGCTGCATTGAGACGGTCCGGGGCGTGGGCTACCGTATCAGCGGGGAGAGCCTATGATCGGGAAGATTTTTCGCTACGCCTTTCTGGTGGGCACCATCGTCCTGCTGCTCTGCACCCTGCTGTTCTTCGGCCTGCAATACCGGCAGAACATTGACGAGGCCTTTGAGGCCCTGCGCCTGGAGTCCGGCTACGTCTCCCGGGGCATCGCCCTGAACGGAGCGGACTATCTGAAGGACCTGGACACCGACAAGCGCGTCACCTGGATGGACGCCGAGGGACAGCCGCTGTACGACAGCGAAAGCGACAGCCTGTCCAATCAGAGTCAGCTGGCGGAGGTCCGGGCCGCCATGGAGACGGGCAGCGGCCAGGCCACCCGGCCCTCTGAGAGCCAGGGCTTCACCAACCTCTATTATGCCCAGCGGCTGGAGGACGGAACCATACTCCGGCTGTCTCTGCCCATCAGCGCCGTGCGCCAGGCCCTGGTGACGGTCAGCCCGGTGCTGTGGATCTTCGTGCTGGTGCTGACCATCTCCGGCGTGCTGGCCTTCCGGGCGGCCAAGCAGATCCTGCGGCCCATCAATGAGATGGACCCGGATCACCCCGACGAGACCACCCCTTATCCCGAGCTGGCGCCGCTGGTGACCCGTCTGCAGGAGCAGCGGCTCACCATCCAGGAGCAGATCGAGGAGCTGCACACCCGGCAGAAGGAGTTTTCCGCCCTGACGGACAACATGACCGAGGGCTTTCTGCTGCTGGACAGAGAGGGGAAGACTGTCAGTGTCAACGCCAGCGCCAAGCTGCTGCTGCCCCGGGCTGTGCCGGGGGAGAGCCTGGCCTCCGCCGGGGACGAGACCACCCTCCATACGGCGGAGCAGGCCCTGCGGGGCAGCCGGGGGGAGGCAGTCTTCGCCAGGCTGAACCGGAGCTGGCATCTGGTGGCAAGCCCGGTGCGGGCCCACAGCCGCGTGGTGGGGGCGGTGCTCTTGTGGCTGGACGTGACGGAGCGGGAGCAGCGGGAACGGCTGCGGCAGGAGTTTTCCGCCA
>CAMOUD010000186.1 GCA_946626215.1 uncultured Lachnospiraceae bacterium | reverse complement strand
CCAAGTGGTAAGGCAAGGGACTGCAACTCCCTGATCACCAGTTCAAATCTGGTTGGCACCTCTGAAGACCTGAAGCATGTTTTGTGCTTCAGGTCTTTTTTTATTTTCGGTTTTATCTATGAACGATCTGCCTGCAGCACCCCGGAACACCGGCACTGCAGGACTTTGGGTCCTTTTTCGTCCATGTTTGCTTCCATCTTCCAATTTCTGGCCCGGACGCAGAGAGCGTTTTCGGCTGCCTGGAAGAGAAAAGGCCGGCCCTGGCAGAGAAGGCGGTCCGGAAGAAACGATCCGGAACGGACAGGACCAAATCCTGCGCCATGGTCTGTACGATGGCGCCTACAGATGAAAAGAAAAAGGAGTTCCAGGCGCGCG
Source organism: uncultured Lachnospiraceae bacterium (assembly GCA_946626215.1). Lineage (GTDB taxonomy): Bacteria > Bacillota > Clostridia > Lachnospirales > Lachnospiraceae > CAG-791. The sequence continues at coordinate 4,094 of CAMOUD010000186.1, read as the reverse complement.
GGGCGCATGGAACTCCTTTTCACATGCCTCAGGAGGCAAAGATCCTATTGGAAGGTGTTTGAGGAAGCAGAGGCTTTCCGGAGGATCCTTTCCTGTCAGTCTTCCCGGGTCTCCTGAAAGGCTTTGAAGAACTTGGCCATCAGGGGGATGTAGGTCAGAAGAAAGACAGTTCCGGCGCCGGCAAGGACCGGCTTTCTGCTTTCTCTGGGAAGCAGGACCCCTATGATAAGGCCCAGGGAAATGAGGCAGAACTTCAGGACAGCGATGATCTTCCAGTCGCTGGTCTCGATATAGTGATCAGCTGCTTTAAACAGTTTTTTCATGGCGTCCTCCTTTTTGCGCGGTCAGATCAGGAACTGCTCCTTGACGGCCCGCTTCATGGTCCAGAGACGGATGAAGGTGTCGCCTTCGGCCTTGAAGAAATGTTCAGCCTCTGTGGGGAAGACTCTGGAGGTAAAGACGGCGTCGCCGTCGTTGACAAAGATCTCCACGGAGCTGGAATCCACAAAGATCCGAAGGTGGAAGAGGCCGTTCTCCAGGGGCCTTGTCCGGCTTTCGCCTTCGTCCAGGTTGAACCGGGTCTGCATGCCGGACCTGTCCACGGTGATCTCCTTCTTCGCTTCGTCATAGGAGACGATCATGCCGCCCTTTCCTTCTTCATCCGTAAAGAGGGTGACTTTTGTGTCTCCCCGGCGGCAGTCAAGCTCCAGCTCCGCGGCCCTGGGAAGGGGATAGGCGCCGCAGGCATTGGGCTGGGGCTGGAGCCGCTCATCCCGAAGCTTTTTCAGCTCCGGCAGGGGCTGCTGGACCAGACGACGGCCCCGGATGGTCAGTTCTCTGGGAAGGGTCAGGCAGCCGGCCCAGTCCTCTTCATCCGTGGGATAAGAGACATCCGGCACGCCCATCCAGGCGATCAGGATGGCCTTGTCCTCATCCTGGAGGTTGTTGGCGCAGGCGGCCGCGTAGGAGTCAAAGCCGAAATCCAGGACATGGAACTGGCCGTCGGGGGTGAAGGTCAGGCTGTCCCAGTCCATGGAGCCCAGGATGTAGCCGTTGTGGTTCTGGCTGCCGCCCCGGCCGGGCAGGGTCATGTGCTGGGGGCATAAAAGCAGGACTTCCTTGCCGCCGATCTGCTCGATGGAGGGGCACTCCCACATGTCGCCGAAATTCTCAAAGCCGGGGACCTTCAGCTCTCCGGCAAAGGTCCAGCCGTGCTGGAGGTCTTCGGAGGTATAGACCAGGACGCAGCCCCGCTTGTCCTTGGTCTGGGCCCCGATAAGCATGTAGTAGGTATCCCGGCCCGGGACCCGGATGATCTTGGGATCCCTCTGGTGTTCGGTATAGGCGGGATTGGCGCCGAAGAGGGGGAGGGGGTACTTTTCCGGCCAGCCGTCATTGCCCAGCCTGGCCAGGCAGGTATAGGCGTGGCGGGTCCAGTCCGCGTCCCTGTGGTTGCCGGTATAGTAGAGGTAGATCTTGTCTCCGATGGGCATGGCAGACCCGGAATAGACGCCCTTGTTGTCATAGCCGTCCTCCTGGTCGGGCAGGAGACAGACCCCCAGGTTCTTCCAGGTGACCAGGTCCTTGGAAACGATGTGGTACCAGTGCTTGAGGCCGTGGACGGCGCCCCAGGGGCACCACTGATAGAAGAGGTGCCAGCGGTTGTCATGCCAGACAAAGCCGTTGGGGTCGTTCATGAGGCCGGTGACGGCCTGGTTGTGGAAGGTCTGCCGGTAGGGGGACTCGCGGATGGACTGGTAGAGGCCCAGCAGTTCCTGGGGATCTTTCAGGTAGCGGTATTTTTCTTCTTTGGTCCAGGTTCTCATAGAGCGGCTCCTCTCTTTTATGCGATAGAAACGGTTATAACGAGAAGGTTCTCAGGCGGATCTTGCTTCTATTATACTATCAATTCGGTCCCGGGCAAAGAATTGTCAGATTTCCAAATGCATTTTGGGGAACACATAGAGTCTCGTTCTGTGCCTTTGGGCCTTTGGCCCGCCTGAGATCAAGAGGTCCCGCAGACCTCCCGGGAACGGGGATCAGCAGCAATTCTGTATCCTGCAGGATTTTCGACCGGTTTGAAGAGGATTCAGGCCGGTCCTTTATGATGTCCGCAGAAGGAAAAGAGGAACTGGATCCGGCAGGAGAAAGGAGGAGCAGGAAACCATGTATGAGACCATTTGTGTTGGAGGATTCCTCCTGGCCTATCTGGCCGCTGGAATGTACCTGATCTGGCACCGGCAGACCATCCTTGGAGCACTGGCCGTGACCGGGCTCTTTGTATTCGGGATCAGATTCGCCTATCCCCTCTTTCTGGTGGCCGCCCCTACACTGGTCGCGATCGGAATCATCATTCTGATCGTTGCTGCCTTTGCATAAGGACAGGTACAGGAAGATCGTCTCCGGGGAAGGGACGTGCAGGATTTTCTGCCCCTTCAGCGAGGGGGACCGGGAGGCTGGTAAAGTGGGAATACAAAAAGAAACTGTCAGAGGTACCCCCGGTGAGAGGAGGATTCGGGGTACTCAGTTGTGATACAGAGATGTTCCGATTCTGATATCGGAAGAGAGGAGGATTGTATGAAGCGTGAGGTTGGTTTTGTTGAAGTTCTTGAGGTCCTTCCCGGCGGCGGTTTCCGCGGCGGCGAGCAGACCGAGCAGCTCCCCGGCGGCGGCTTCCACGGCGGCGAGCAGACTGAAAAGCTCCCCGGCGGCGGCTTCCACGGCGGTGAGCAGACGGAGAGCCTTCCCGGCGGCGGCTTCCATGGCGGCGAGCAGGGAGGGACGCTCCCCGGCGGTGGTTTCCACACCGGCTGAAGGAGCGTTCCGGAAGATCAGAGCATCCATCAGTATCCCTGACAAGGGCTGTTAAAGGGAGGTGACAGGCATATCTGCACAGGTTGGGAAGGGCCCGGAGAGCCCTTCCCATACCGGCAGAGTCGTCTGTCCTTTTTTCTGCCCCCTGAGGGACAGATACAGCTGAGCATGTGAAAATGTGCATGTAAGCAGAGAGAGGATGCTGCCCGGACAGGAGGAAGACCTGGCGGACCTGGCGGTCAGGTTCATCCTGACAGAATCCGGGACCAGGGATCTGTCCGGCCGGGAAGAAAGGGACCGGAAGGCAGCTTGTTTGGAAAGAGGAGGTATGGTGATGGAGAAACTGGTGAGAAAGATCGGCGCGTGGCTGGGAGGGACTTCCTGTGCTTCCTTCCATGCGGAGGAGGAGCCTGCCAGAGAGCCCGAAGCGGTACAGACTGATCTCCGGGCAGAGGAAGGAGAAGAGAAGGAGAAAAAGCCGGCCGGAAAGGTCAGGCACAGGTTCACCCGCGGCGTCCTGGACGCCTTCAGGACCCATGTGGGGCTCTTTCCCGCTGAGACAGGCGGCCTTCTGGGATCCAAAGACAATGAGGACGTCATCGACCTCTGCTATTTCGATGACCACTCCAGGAACACTCCCGGGACCTTCTACTATGACGTGGATTCCATGACCCGGGTATACCGCGGCTGGAAGGAGAAGGGCTATGTGGCCAACGGCATCTTCCATTCCCATCCGCAGGGATGCATCCGGCCTTCCTACCACGATGTATCCACTGCCCTGCTCCACCTGCGCTTCTTCAGGCTGGACTACTTCTACATGCCCATCGTCCAGCCGGCCAGGAAGGGCCTGTACACAGTCTACCTCTATGTCGTCACCATGGAGGAGGACAGGCTGGTCCTGACCCTGGAATATGTCGTGAAGGCGGAAAAGGAAGGCTATTCCTTCCCGGATTTCAGGCCCTTCACAGAGGACTATCCCATTGAAGAGCTGGATGCCTACAGAGCCAGGATCGACGGCGCGGCTCCTGAGAAAAAGCCCGCGGTCAAGGGTCCCGGTCCCGTACAGGTCGCCGCTTCCAAGGTGGCCTGCCCTGTTTCCGGTCCTTTGGCCGGGACCGGGGAAGAAGCGGAGGCAGAAGGACCTGCAGACCAGCCCGCTGCAGAGGTACCTGCTGAGCCTGCGGCAGAGGTACCCGCGGCAGAAGCGTCTCAGCCTGAGCCCGCGGAGCCTGCGGCAGAGCCGGCCTCCGAAGCCCCTGCTGAAGGGCCGGAGGCAGGCA
>CAMOUD010000185.1 GCA_946626215.1 uncultured Lachnospiraceae bacterium | reverse complement strand
AGGAGCACGAACAGGAAGCCCGAGAGAAGGACCAGCAGGCCGTCCGCCCGGCAGGCCCTGCGTGTCTTCACCAGAATCAGAAGGGCCAGCAGGGGCAGCAGGGACAGGGCCCCGTAGAGCAGGATGGCCAGGACGTTCTGAAAGCCTCCCCGCAGGGACAGGGCCCTGAGCCCGCTTCCGATGGGCTGCCAGGGAAAAGTCAGGATAAAAGCTTCCATGGAATCCTCCTTCCGGATCAATTATTGTTTTACGATAATTCCACCTTCATTTTAGCACGAAATTATCGTTTTGCAATAATTTTTCCCAAGTGCATTCTGAAGACTTCCGGAAGCTGTGCTATACTGGTAAAGAATCACCTATTCTTTCAGATAAAGGAGTATTTCTATGCGTCCCGAATTATCAAAAGCACTGACCGACATCAAACAGGCGCTGGCAGAGGCTGCCCGCTATGAGCATGCCTGCTCCCTGATCAATTTTGACCTGGAGACCATCTGCCCTCCCAAAGCCATGGAGGAGCAGGGCGACCTCATTTCCTTCCTGGACAACAAGGCCTTTCTGATCTGTCACAGCGATTCCTTCCTGAAAGACGCCCGGACCCTTTATGAGGGCAGGGATGAGCTGGAGGAACTGGACAGGATCCTGGCGGAGGGTCTCTGGAGGGAACTGGCCAGGACCAGGAACGTGGCCCCGGAACAGGCCCTTGCCTTTTCCAGGACCTACAACAAGGCCTACGTGGACTGGCTCAGCGCCAAGGAAAAGGGGGATTTTTCCATCTTCGCCCCTTCCCTGAAGGCGGTCCGCGACGCCGACCTCAAGAAGCAGTCCCTGCTGGATCATCCCTCCGCCCAGATCTATGACGATCTGGTGGATGTCTATGAAAGAGGCATGACCAGCGAGCAGCTGGACTCCATCTTCGCGGCCTGCCGGGAGCGTCTTGTCCCCCTTCTGAGGGAGATCATGAAGAGCCCCAAGAAGATCCGGACCGATTTCACCAGCCGGTATGTCGATGAAAGGACCCAGGAAGAGATCGCCAGATACATGCTCCGGACCATCTGCTTTGACTTTGACAGAGGCCTTCTGTCCACCACGGAGCACCCCTTCACGGACTCTCCTGCCCGGAATGACGAAAGGGTCACCACCCATTACAGGCCCCACAACTTCATTTCCAGCATCTACAGCGTGGTCCACGAAGGCGGGCATGCCCTCTTTGACCAGAACCAGCCCGCCGTCAACTGGGACTATTTCATTACCGGAGAAAAGACCATGGGCGAGCACGAATCGGTCTCCCGCTTCTACGAGAACCGGATCGGCCGGTCCGAGGCCTTCATCAGCCTGGTCTATCCCAGGCTCAGGGAGCTCTGCCCTGACGCCCTCGGAGACGTGACCCCCAGGGAGCTTTATGAGGCCGTGAACGTGGTCTCCCCGTCCCTGATCCGGACCGAAGCCGATGAATTCACCTATACCTTCCACATCATGATCCGCTATGAGATCGAAAAGATGATCGTGAACGGCCAGGCGGAGATCGAAGACCTTCCCCGGCTCTGGGGCGACAAGTACGAGGAATACCTGGGCGTCCGTCCTTCCAACGACCGGGAAGGCGTCCTCCAGGACGTGCACTGGTCCTCGGGCTTCGGCTACTTCCCCACCTATGCCATGGGCAACTTCTACAACGCCATGTATTACAACCAGATGGCAAAGGACCTGGACATCGACGAGGCCGTCGCGGCAGGCCGCCTGGACCTGATCAGGGACTGGATGACAGACCATGTCTTCCGGTACGCGGACCGGATGGCCCCCTCCGAGTGGATCCAAAAGATCACAGGCAGGTCCCTGACCCCCGACGACTACCTGGACTATCTGGAAAAGAAGTACAGGGCCCTCTATGAGATCTGAACCGGCTGAAAGCAGGCAGCCATCAGACGCCCGGAGCGAACCAGCGCTCCGGGCGTTTTTTGTCTTTATGCTTCCTCCTCCGGTCTGCCGCCGTACATAAAAACGGACCGCCGCTGAAGCCAGCGGCGGTCCTGTTCGTATTCAGATGGTATTCTCGTAAGCGTCCGCCTCCGAAAGGAGCATGCGCTTGCCGTTCAGGATGATGTAGCCCTCCGTGGGGTCATCATGGGGAATGAACCGGAGGGTATCTTCCTCCGGATGTCTGTGCCCGAAGCGCCGGCAGGAGATGTCATCCTCCCTGCGGATCACATGGCCGTCATCGGCCACAGGCAGGCCGATCTTTCTGGCCCTTTCGGCCAGGGTGACCTGCTTCCGGCGGGCAGCGCTCTGAGCGGCCCGGGCCCTGGCGTTCTCTGCCGCGGCAGACCCTGTCGTGGTCTTCCCGCCCGGCTTCTTATTCTTCTGTGAAGACAGGGCGCTTCGAATGATGTAGGCACATACGACCAGCGCGACAAAAAGAATACTGGAAAAGTCCATATCTACCTCCAATCAAAATCAGATTTCTTCTGCGTCTGCCATCAGTTCCAGATCCTCCAGGCTCAGCTGCTCATATTCCTGGCGCCTGGCAAGGAGAGGGAGGGGCTTTCCAAGAAGGTCCCGGGCACCGGAAGGGGCCCCGGTCCACTGGTCAAGCTCTTCAGGTTCCAGGATCAGGGGCATCCGGTCATGGACATCCCTTACGGAGTCATTGGCCTCCCTGGTCAGGATCACGAACCTCTCTTCTTCATTATACAGGGAATAGATGCCTGCCATAAAGAGGATCTTTCTTTCGGGATACCAGAAAGTCACCTTTTCCTTCTCCCGGTTCCACTCATAAAATCGCCCGGCAGGGATCACGCAGCGGCGGCTCTCCATGGATCTTTCGAACATGGGACGCCCGGAAGCTGTTTCCGCCCTGGCGTTGATGATGAGACCGCTCTGTCTGGGCCTGGGATAGCCCCAGCGCATGATCTGGAGGGTCAGGCCCTCTTCTCCGGATACCAGGACCGGGGCCTGCATGGAAGGCCGGATATCACCGGGCTTTCTGCCCCTTACCCCGCCGTAGAAAACGCGCCGGGGAACGGCCGCGATCCGGGCAGTCTCCTTCTCAGTTTCCTGGTCAAAATAGTAGCGTCCGCACATAGTGTCCTCCCAGAGGGGACCGGCCAAAGGGCCGGGAGCTGATCAGAGCTGGGCTGCCAGGACCCGGAGGATCTCCTCCCAGGATCCGGCCACGGATCCCTGGACCATTTCAGGCTTTCCGCCGCCTCTGGCTCCCAGCTCCTGCCTCAGGAGACCGCTGATGGTCCGGCAGTCCCTGAAAGCGGATCCGATGATATAGCGGTAGCCGTCCGTATCGTTTCCTACAAATACGCCGCAGTAGCCCGGATGCTGCCCGGTCAGGGCGTTGACGAAGTTCCTCTGGGCCAGGTTCCCCATGTCCTCCTCTGCCAGGAAGACATTGACCTGTTCCCGGGGGATCCCCATGACCCGCATTTCCACGATCTTCCTTTCCAGGGCGCCGATCCTGTAGCGGGCGTTCTCATTTTCTTCCAGGAGATGGCGGACGCCCTCCGCGATCTCCTCCTGTCCCCGGCTGGTCAGATGGGAGACTGCCTCGATCTGGTCCAGCTGGGCCTGCATGAGAAGAAGGGCCCTCCGTCCGCAGAGGATGGTCAGCCGGGTAGAAAGTCTCTCCCGGACCGCCTTCAGGATCCGGATGACGCCGATCTCCCCGGTCCTTCTCACATGGGGCGCGCAGCAGGCGCAGGCGTCCACGCCGGGAATGGTCACGATCCGGACGGGTCCGTCGATTTCCATCTTGCTCCGGTAGGAAAGGTCCTTCAGGACCTCCGGGTCCGGATATTCGGCCCGGATCTCCAGGTTCCGGTAAACGACCTCATTGGCTTTCTGTTCCAGGTCTTTCAGCTGGTCCGGATCCAGATGGCCGCCGAAGTCCAGGGTCACCGTATTGTCGCTCAGGCGGAAGCCCACGTTCTCAAAGCCGTACATGGAATGGATGAGGCCCGAGAGGATGTGCTCGCCGCTGTGGTTCTGCATGTTGGAAAAACGGCGGTCAAAATCCAGGATCCCTTCCGCCTGCGTGCCCGGTAGCAGCCGGGCCAGGGCCTCTTCCGGTCCCGAGACCGTGTGGGTAATGACCCCCTCCCGGATCTGGACATCCGCCACGGGAAGACCGGCCAGGGTCCCCCTGTCCGGGGTCTGTCCGCCCTCCTCCGGGAAGAAGAGGGTCCTGTCCAGGACCAGGTCCGCCAGGAGCCCCTGCTTTTTGTCCTTCCGGAGAGAGGCCTCCAGGATCGTCCCGGTAAAGGTCCTTCCGTAGGGATCTGTGTCATAAAGTCGGATGGTCTGGGTCATGGGATCAGTTCTCTCCCCGCTCGGCCTGTCCGGCCAGCATCTTGAGGTAGGCGTTCATGAAAAGGTCGATGTCTCCGTCCAGGACCGCTGAAGCGTTGCTGGTCTCGGCCCCGGTCCTGGTATCCTTGACCAGGGTATAGGGCTGGAGGACATAGGACCGGATCTGG
>CAMOUD010000184.1 GCA_946626215.1 uncultured Lachnospiraceae bacterium | reverse complement strand
TTGACTGAATGTTTCTCTCGGTCTGCCGGAAAGAGTCTCAGGGCTCCAGGGCCTCTTCCATCTCCATGATGGGCCCCAGGATCCCGCAGGAGACGACATCGTAGATCTCCTCCGGCATCTCGCTGATCTTCCAGCCATCCTCCGTTTTCTCACACTGGAAGGTCACTTCCTTCGTAGTCTGCCCGATCTCGGCCCCTACGATCTTCTTCTCGATGAGGTCTTCCAGGATCTGTCCCATCTCCTCCTCACTGCCGCCGGAAAAGGCCAGGACCAGGGCCTGGGACACATATTCCTTCATGACCTCTCCCATGGCCTCAGAAGCGTCCGTGTAGGTATAGGATACGGTCACGGAAGCGGTATCTTCCTCCGTCTTCGTTTCCCCGATCTCATAGGTGATCCCCGCCGCCTTTTCCTTGAGATAGGTCATCAGGCTGTCGGCCTCTTCCTCCAGCTCTTCTTCCTGGTCCAGGTCCATTTCCTCGGCCAGGCAGGCGTTCATGGCGGCGTAGTCCATCTTTTTGACCGCCTCTGAGAACTCTCTGACCACCTTGGCGGGCCCATTGCCCCCTCCGCAGCCTGTCAGGGCCGCGGCCAGGACCAGGGCCAGCAGAAGCCTTGCGTATTTCCTCATTCCTCTTGCCTCCCTTTTTTCTGAAAACATATCCCCCGGTGTCAGGGCCGGTCCGGACATACAGTTCCTTCCTCCTGCCCATCCTCATTGTATCAGTCTCCGGACCGGAATTGGTCCGCTGCCGGCATACAAAAAAGGCCTTTTCACGTCGTGCCCGGGACGGCTGAATACGCTTCAAACTCGCGGGCAGGTGATGAAAGGAGGTCGAAACGGATTCCCTGCCCCTGCCAGAACAGGTTCACCGCGGATGCTGTCAGATTTTTTCTTCGATCTGGTCAGGAGCGGTCTCTCTTGGCATTTCCCGCATCCTCAGATACTGGCTGCCGATAAAGACCAGGACAGCTACGATATCATCGGCCGGGCACATGGAGACCAGGTCCAGAGGGCTGACCACGTACACGATCAGCGCCGCCAGGAGGATCTTCTCCATAAGGCTCATCTTTTTCATGCCTGTCTCCTTCCTTCTCCCTGATCCGGGAGATATCCGCAAGGCCCAGTCTCTCTGCCAGGGCCTTCTGTCCGGCAGCCCTTTCCAGGATCCGTATGGCCAGCAGTCTTTCCTTCACCGTCATTTCCCTGTCCTCACGGCTCCTGTTCTTGATGGTTCCATTGTATGGTATGATGGAGTGGAAATATACGTCCCAAACAGCAGGATAATCCCGCGTAAACCGCCGGAAAAGCGGAAAAGGAGGCAGAAATGGGCAGAAGATCGTCCAAGTCCGAGGAAGAAAAGACCGTATATGAAAAGGCCAGGGAAAGACGCGGCCTGACCAGGGAGCAGGCGGCTTCCCTTTCCGACTATGTCCTGTCGGCAGACCGGATCGAGAAGATCGAGAACGGCAGGGCCCTGCCCCATCCCGAGGATATCATTATCATGAGCCGGATCTATAAGGATACCCTCCTCTGCAACCACTTCTGCTCCCGGGAGTGTCCCATCGGCCGTCTCTATGTACCGGAGGTGGAGATCAAGGACCTTTCCAGGATCACCCTGGAGACCCTCTCCTCCCTCCACGCCCTGACCCAGCTCAGGGACAGGTTCATTGACATCGCCGCCGATTCCGCCGTTACGGAGGATGAAATGCAGGACTTCATGCGGATCCGGGAAAGGCTGGAGGAGATCTCCCTGGCGGCCGACTCCCTCCGCTACTGGATGGACAAGAACCTGCCGGAGGCATAATTCCGCCCCCTGATCGTCCGGGAAAGAGGCCCGGCTATACTGGAACCATAGGAAGGAACAAGCGGCTCGGGCGTCCATGTCCCCGGAGCCCCGTCAAAAAGGAGAAATGACCATGCTTCATGTCACCGATCTGGATGATATCTAGCGGCCCTACACCAATAAGGAGGGCACTGTGCCGAAAATGCCGCAGGGCACAGGCCGGATATCGAAATGAAAAGCCACCACTACACCAGCATGTACCGCAATGCCCGCACCGGACGGATCAGACGGCATCTGACCTACGACATCTTCTATGAAGACGAGGACATCCGCGTGCGCATCCCTGCCAAGGGCAAGTTCAAGGAAGTGATGTTCTGGGACTATGATGAGATCTGGGCAGTCGGAGGGACCGGCTGGAAAAGCCACCACCGCGCCCGCCATCAGTGGGAACACCGCGTAAAGCTCCGCGAAAAAAGAGAGAAGGCTGCCCGCCGCCGCGCGGTGAGGCGGGGAGAATTCCCCTGGCAGGAGACATGATGATACCCCGAAGAAGGGGCCCGGCAGATCCGCCGGCCTCCTTTTTCGGGGTCCTTTCTTTTTCTCTCTTCCGCTTTCCGGGTCCCTTCCGGCCTGTCCCGGTCCTTTATGGCCTTCCCTGGACGATCCGGATCGCCCGCGGGGTTCATTCGATCCTTTCGATGATCAGGTCACAGGATCCCTCTTCCAGGGAATTGTCCTCGTCATAATGGATGTGGCTGCCGGGAGCCTCCTCCGCCAGGTCCCTCAGCTGCATGGCCAGGGACAGGAGCCCCTCCCGGTTGGCCGAGATCACAGCCCCCTGTCCGTCCTTGCTGACCCTGATGACGAACCCGTCTTCCCACCGTATGTTCATTTCCCTACTCTCTCCTGCTTCCGGCGCGGTGCCATGCATATGGGCGGCAAAGTTCCAGTTTTCGTACGAATGGCCGGCCCTGGGGACATCCAGGGATAATTCTCTCATACCAACCATCTTTCCGTCCAGGATATCGATCTCCAGGCCGTTCTCTTCGTCCCAGTCACAGCTGCATTTCAGCTGATAACCGATCCTGCCCGGATCCAGGGGAGGCTCCACCACCAGGCCCATCGGCCGGAAGTATCTGAGCATCTCCAGGGGAGGAGTGTCCGCGTCCACCGGGACCGAAAGCTCCAGCTCCTCCCTCCATTCATCCGAGATCTCCTCGAAGAAGGTCAGGCAGAAGAGCCTTGCCGACCGGCAGATGGCGCCGATCAGGTCCTCCGACATAGAATTCATGGCGTCGGCGCATTTCTGGGCATAGTCCAGGGTGACCTCCTCAAAGAGAAAAACGGCAATGTCCGTATCCCAGAGCCTTACGTATACCCTGCCCTCCCGGCAGGTATCCTTTTCCCCCAAGGGCTTCCTGACAATATCTCTGATCTTCATCCGGTCATCCTCCGCGCTTTGTGTATGCCTCTCTTCGGTTTCCTGCCGCCAGGACCATTGTAGCACAGAGAAGGGGAGGTCCGCCCTCTTCCGGGCCCCTTTCCTGCCCCGGGCAGGTCCTTTTGTCTTAATGGACCCTTCAGCATGTTGTTTCCTGCCCGGTCCGCGAAAAAAGAGATGGACTCTCCCCCGCAAAGTGGTACAATAGAAGCAGAATAAATTGTGTACAACCTAGTTGCAGGACATGAAGCTCCTATGCCCGTCCCTGTAAAAGGGCGCCGGAAGAGCTTCCGTCACCCACACTGAAGGAGGAAGAACTCTATGAAGACCGAAGCCCTGGAAGTATTAAGGAATCGCCGCGCGATCCGGAAATATAAGCCTGATCAGATCACACAGGAGGAGCTGGGAGCCGTACTGGAAGCCGGCACCTTCGCCCCCACAGGAGCCGGGACCCAGGGCGTCCAGATCGTGGCCGTCCAGACCCCTGCCTACGTGGAAAGGGTCAAGGCTCTGAACGCGCAGATCCTTGGCAAGCCCGGCATGGATCCCTACTACGGGGCTCCCACTGTCGTCCTGGTCTTTGAGACCGCCAAATGCTTTACCCACGGCATGGACGGCGCCGCCGTCTGCACCAACATGGTCAATGCCGCCTACGCGGCCGGCCTTGGATCCTGCTGGATCCACCGCTGCGCCCAGATGTTCGAGACGGAGGAAGGCAAGGCCCTCCTCAGGGAATGGGGCCTGCCCGAGGACCTGACCGGGGTCGCCTCCCTGGCCCTGGGCTACGCCGACTGCGAGCATCCCAAGGCAGCGCCCAGAAAAGAAGGCTATGCCATCATTGTGTAAGCATAGAAGTACCATCCAACAGCACCACCAGAAAGGAAGACACAAATGGATCTGAAACTGAAAGACAAGATCGTACTCGTTACCGGAGGCACGGGCGGCATCGGCACTGCCATCGTCAAGGGCTTCCTGGCTGAAGGAGCAAAGGTCGCTTTCTCCTCCACCAGCCAGAAGAAGATCGACGCCCTCCTTCCCACCCTGGAAGCAGCCGAAGGCCAGGTCGCGGGCTTCGTGGCGGATATGACCGTAGAAGAAGACATCAGGAACTTTGTAGAGAGCGCCAAGGCCCATTTCGGCACCATCGATATCGTGGTCCCCAACGCCGGCTATGAAGGCAAGGCCCATCCCGTCCAGGACATGACGCTGGATCTGTTTGAAAAGACCTACATGCTCAACGTCTTCGCCGTCATGC
>CAMOUD010000183.1 GCA_946626215.1 uncultured Lachnospiraceae bacterium | reverse complement strand
CGGATCTTCATGGACCCTCTGATCTTAACAGGAACCAGACAGCAAAAAGAGTGTGTCGCCCGGCACACTCTTTTTTCGTCTTTTCATATTCGCGGCCGATCCGTTACTCTTCCTTCCGGAAGTCAGGAATACAGCCTCTCCCTGACCTCCTCCTCCGGCATGTCCGGACCGGTATGGATCATACAGGCGGCCGCACAGGCAAAGATCAGGCCCGGTCTCCGGCGGGAACAGCCCTGCATGACCGGAGACCCGAAGCGGGAGGCCCCGGCAGGCATAGAAGACCTGGAGGAAATCAGGGATCCGCGGAAGTCCTGAATTGTTCATCATGAAGGACAGGCCCGGACTGCATGTCCCTGCTTTGCAGACAGCTCCCTCTCTGCCGGTCTGTCAGGCGTCTACTCCACGCTTCCCAGGGCCCGGACCGGGTCGATGGCGTCCAGGGTCCTGTCTGTGATCAGCTGGACCAGAAGGGCAAAGCCCATGGCCAGGATCCCGGACCAGACGTAGGAGGCCGGATGGACGGAAACGGCAAAGTAGAGGGAGGGCATCTTGAGAAGGCCCGTCAGGGCGTGGGCGTAAAGAGCCCCCACCGGCATGCCGAGCAGGGTCCCGATCCCGGTCAGGATCAGGGTCTCCTTGTTGACATAGAGGTGGACCTCCCGGTCAAAAAAGCCCAGGACCTTGATGGTGGCCAGCTCCCTCTCCCGTTCCGAGATGTTGGTGGAGGCCAGGGTAAAGAGAACGACAAAGGCCAGGGCAGCCGACATGACGATCAGGAGGACGACCACCACGTTGATCAGGGTAAAGGCCGCGGAAAACTCCTTCTTCAGGTCCGCGGTGGCCACGGAGGACAGAAGGATGTCCCGATGGCTCTCCGGCAAGGCCCTGCCGGACTCATACTCCGCGATCCTTTCCGCCGCGGCCGCCTCCTCCGAGAACAGGGCCATGACCGCGTTGGGCTCAAAGTCCCCCAGGGTCTTTTCATAGAGAGAGGCCGTCATATAGACGGCATTGCCCAGATAGTTCTCGGCGATCCCGCTGACCGTAAAGGTGTTCTGGGCAAAGCGGATGTCCCGGATCCGGACCCGGCTCCCCTTGTCAAAGCCCAGGATGATGGACGCGTTCCGGGTCACCAGGATCCCGTCCCCGGTCAGGGACAGGGGACCTCCTCCTTCTATGTCCTCCAGGGCCACGTAGGCGGACAGGTCCGAGCCGTCCGGGACCACATAGAGCTGAAGGAGCTGGGTCAGGCCGCCCCTTCCGGTCAGGGTCACCGACTCCGCCTGGACAGGCAGGAAGGCCTCTATGGCCGGATCTTCCGAAAGGGTCTTTTCCAGGACGTCAAAATCGTCCGGGCTGGATACGGCCAGCCAGTCATAGAGGGTCACGCCCTCATACTGGCGGGGCATCAGGTCTGTCACCGAATCCCGGATGCCGAAGCCGCAGACCAGAAGGGAGCTGCAGCCCAGGATCCCGAACACGGTCATGATCATCCGCTTTTTATAGCGGAAGAGGTTCCTGGCCGTCACCTTGTTCAGGAAGGACAGCCGCTGCCAGACAGGGTCGATCCGCTCCAGGAGGACCCTGGACCCGGCCCGGGGCGCCTTGGGCCGCATGAGCATGGCCGGCTTTTCCCTGAGGGCAGACAGGCAGGTCCAGAGGGCGCAGCCTGTGATCAGGACCAGGAAGACCAGGGGCCCGCCGATCCCCAGAGGGCAGGAAAAGCCCAGCCGGTAGGCCGGCAGCTGGTACATGGTCTTAAAGATGATAAAGATGATCTCCGGGAAGGCGACGTAGCCGCCCAGGTCTCCCAGGAGGCCTCCGGCCAGGCAGGCCAGGACCACAAAGAAGAGGTACTTGGCCAGGATCTCCGGGTCTGTAAAGCCCAGGGCCTGGTAGGTCCCGATCAGGCCCCGGTTCTCATCCACCATCCGGTTGACGGTGGTCAGGCTGATCAGCATGGCCACGGCCAGGAACATGGCCGCGAAGACCAGGGCCAGGGACTCGATGGCGCCGGCGTCCGAATCCACGTTGTGGAAGCCGCTCAGGTTGGCCCGGGTCTGGATGTACCAGACGGCAGGCTCTATGTCCTCCACTTCCTTTCTGGCGTCCTCGATCTTCTTTCTGGCCTTCTCTCTGGCCTTTATGAACTTTTCCAGGTTCTCCTGGTACTCTCTTTCCCCGTCGTCGAGCTCTTCTTCCGCCTCTGCCAGTTCTTTTTCGGCGTCCGCGGTCTCCTCTTCCAGCTTCCTTTCGCCCTCTTCCAGGTCCTTTTCCGCGTCGGCAAGCTTCCTTCTTCCCTCGGCCGCCTGTCTGCGGCCCCTGTCGATCTTGTCCTGGGCAGCCGCCAGCTTCCGCCGGCCTTCTTCCAGCTGTTTTCTGCCCCTGGCCGTGGCGGCGTCGCTCTCATCCAGAGTCTTCTTTGCCTGGGAAAGTTCCTCCCTGCCGGCTTCCAGGTCTGCCCTGGCCGCTGCCAGGGCTTCCATCCCGGCCTGGGCCTCGGCCTTTCCTGCCTCCACGGCCTGCAGGCCGTTTTCCAGCTCCTGCCTGGCCGCTGCCAGTTCCTCTTCCCGGGCGTCCAGTTCCCCTCTTCCGGCCTCCAGTCCTGCCCGGCCTTCCGCCAGGGCTTCTTCCTGTCCGGCCAGGACGGTCAGGGTCTCCTCCAGCATGGCGATCTGCCGGCTGATCTCTTCCTTTGCCGCCCTTTCTTCCTCCGTCAGAAGACTGTCATCCTCCGGGAATGCGGAAAGGGCCGCTCCGGCGGCCTCAAGGCCCGCCTGGGCCTGGGCCTTTGCTTCATCCAGTCCGGCCTGGCCGGCTTCAAGCTCCGCTTCCTTCGCTTCCAGTTCCTGTCTTCCGGCGGCCAGGGCCGCTTCGCCCTCCTCCAGCTGCTCCATGCCTGCTGTCAGCTCAGCCTCGGAGGCTTCCAGAAGGGCCAGGCCCTCCGCCGCCTCGGCTTCCTTTTCCTCCAGTTCCTTCAGGCCATCCTGCAGAAGGGCTTCCTGGTCTTTCAGTTCCTTTCGGGCGGCCCGGAGCTTTGCCTCCGCGTCCCGGATCTCCTTTTCGGACCTGGAAAGCCTGTCCCTGCCCTGGTCCACCTCCTTCTGGCCCTTGTCCAGCTCTTTGTCTCCCTCTGCCAGCTCCTTGTAGCCGTCTCTGATCTCCTGCCGGCCCGCTTCGATCTCCTGCCTGGCCTCGGCTGTTTTCTCCTCCAGCTCGGCCCTGCCTTCCTCCAGGTCCTGACGGCCCTGGTCCAGGTCTTCTCTGGCGTCGGAAAGCTCCTCCTCCGCCTCGGCAAAGGCCTCCTCGGCATCCTTTTCCGCCGCGTCGATCTTTTCTCCCGCTTCCGTCTTCACGTCCTGCGTCCTGGCTTCCTCCCGCCTCTTCTGGAGGCTGGAAGCCAGAAGGTCTGTCATTTCCCGGACCCTTTCCTCATAGGCCCTGGTGTAGCAGAGCATGGGAGCCGTATCCGAAAGGGTGATCCCCACGGCGGTATAAAGGGCCGCGTGGGCCGCCTCCGGGACCACAAAAAAGACATAGTCCGTCACAGCCGTGGACCGGAAGGAGACAGCCCCGTCCGCCGCGTTGATATCCATGGGGTCCACCACCAGGCCGGTGATGGTCCAGGACTCCGCCCGGTAGGTGGGTCCCTCCTCTTCCTCCTCGATCTCCACGGCAAAGTCGGGGTCTTCTTCCTCTTCATCCTCCTCCGGATCCTCTTCCGGAGGGTCCTCCTCAAAGGTCAGACTGTCCCCGATCTTTTTTCCGCTGTCCGTCAGATAGGTCCTGGTGACCGCGATCTCCCCTTCCCGGACAGGCAGGGCTCCCTCCAGGAGGAAGGGACAGTCCATGCCCGTCGGGGACAGGGTCCTTACCTCCGCCGAATGCCTGGTATTGTCCTCCAGGGTCACATGGACGGTCTCGCTGTAAAAACCGGCCGCCTTCTCCACGCCCTCGATCTCCATCAGGGCCTTTGCGTCCTCCCCGGTCAGGCCCAGGGTCGACTGGATATAGATGTCATGGAGGTCCTGGGCATCAAAAAAAGCGTCCGCGCTGATCCGGAGATCATCGCAGGCTGCCTGCAGGCCCGTGAGCATGGTGATTCCCAGGGCCGTGATCAGCATGATGGCGGCAAAGCGCTTTTTCTCCTTCCGCATGGTACGGAAGACATCCTTCCAGAAGGCACGCATACAAAAAACTCTCAAAGACCGGTCTCTGTCCCGGGCCGGCCAGACCGGTGATACATGTCAGAACTCCGCTCCCAGCGGCAGCTCATCAAATACAGTCAGTATGTTCCGAGCTGAACGCAGTGAAGCTCGCAGTCGTCAGGCCTCGCCTGACGATTTGGAATCGAAGCGGCTGGCAGCTCCCGAGCTGAACGCAGTGAAGCTCGTAATCGTCAGGCTCCGCCTGACGATTTTACCACTCAATTTCCTCCACGGACACAGGATCCGACTGCACCCTCTCCTCAATGACCTTTCCGCTCTTGAACCGGATC
>CAMOUD010000182.1 GCA_946626215.1 uncultured Lachnospiraceae bacterium | reverse complement strand
TGTTCCTGACCCGGTTCGGCTTCGGGTCCCACGCCATCATCACCGGCGACGCCACCCAGAAGGACCTGGACCCCGGCAAGAGGTCCGGCCTGGACGTGGCCATGCGGGTCCTGAAGCATGTGGACGGGATCGCTTTCTGCAGCCTGACCTCCAAGGACGTGGTCCGGCATCCCCTGGTACAGAAGATCGTAAAGGCATATGAAGACTATGAACGAAGTTCTGCTGAACATAGAAATCGAGACAGACGAAAGGATTGAGGATGTCTTTCTGGACGCGGCCCGGGCCGTCTGCCTCCAGGCCCTCCGCCAGGAGGCCTGCCCCATGGACGCCATGGTCAGCCTGACCCTGACGGGGGCGGACCAGATCCGGGAGATCAACCGGGACTATCGGGGGATCGACGCCGCGACGGACGTCCTGTCCTTCCCCATGCTGGAGTTCCCGGAGGGGCCCGGCGACTTTTCCTGGATCGAAGGCAACGAATCCGACTGCCTGGATCCCGAGTCCGGCTGCCTGGTCCTGGGGGACATCGTCCTCAACATGGAGCGGGTCCATGCCCAGGCCGAGGAATACGGCCACAGCCTTCTCCGGGAGTTCTCCTTCCTCATTGCCCACAGCATGCTCCATCTGTGCGGTTATGACCACATGACGGAGGAAGAGGCGGCACAGATGGAAGAGGGCCAGGAAAGGGTCCTTTCCGCCATCGGCCTGACCAGGGACAGGTCCTTTGAGGACCAGAAGAGGGCCCTGGCCCTCTTTCTGGAAGAAGATCATGAGTAAGGAAAGAAGGATCTGCGTGATCGGCGGCGGCGCCGCCGGCTGCCTGGCCGCCTGGGCGGCAGCCCGGGCAGGCGCGGAGGCGGTCTTGCTGGAGGCCCTGGAGAGGCCGGCGAAAAAGATCCTGGCCACAGGGAACGGACGCTGCAACCTCACCAACCTGCGGATGGATCCTGCCTTTTACTATACGGATGATCCCGCCTGCCTGGGAAAGGTCCTGGAGGCCCTGCCTCCCCGGGACCTCATGGCCCTGTTCGAAAAAGAGGGGATCCTCTTTCATGACAGGAAAGGCTACGTCTATCCCAGGACCGACCAGGCCCAGACCATCGAAGCGGTCTTGAACCGGATGCTGGAGGAGTCCGGCGTCCAGGTCAGGACGAAGGCCCGGGCCGGATCCCTCCGGAGGGTCCCGGAGGGCTTTGCGGTCGGAACGGAGGAGGGCCCTGTCCGGGCGGACAGGGTCATCCTGACAACGGGAGGCAAGGCAGGCCCCGGCTGCCTGGGAGACGGCTATGCCATGGCTGCTTCCCTGGGACACAGGGTCCTGGAGCCCCTGCCCGGCCTCTGTCCCCTGAAGGCGGATAAAAAGCGCCTGAAGCCTCTGGCCGGGATCCGGTGCTCCGGCCGGGTCCGTCTCTATGAGAACGGGCATTTCCTGGGAGAGGATACAGGCGAGGTCCAGTTCACGTCGGATACCCTGTCGGGGATCCCGGTCTTCAACATTTCCCGGCTGGCCGCGGAGGCCTTCCGGAAAGGGGGCCGGGTGGAAGCGGGGATCTGCTTCCTGCCTGAGATGGAGGAGGAGCGGGCCCTGGCCGAAATCGGCAGGCGGCTGAAGGGGCCCTCCGAAAGGACCCTGGAGGCGGCCTTCCTGGGTCTGGTCCAGCCCGGCATCCTCCGGGCCGTACTGGGACGGGCGGGCTTCCAGAATGAGCAGAAGCTGAAAAAGACAGACCCTGAGGTCCTGCGGGGGGGCCTGATGGGCCTTATGGACTTCCGGCTCCCCCTGTCGGGGACGGCCGGCTTTGCCAGGGCCCAGGTCACGGCGGGCGGCGTCCCTCTGGCCGAGGTCCGTCCGGACACCCTGGAATCTGTCCTTGTCCCCGGCCTCTATCTGGCAGGGGAAATACTGAACGCGGACGGGATCTGCGGAGGCTACAACCTCCAGTGGGCCTTTGCCTCCGGCCTCGCGGCCGGGAGGGCCGCGTCGGATCGGAAGGAAGAGAATTGATCAGAATCAGTCAGATAAAGCTGCCCTGCGGCCACAGCGCGAGGGACCTGGAAGAAAAGATCCTGAAGGCCCTGGGCCTGAAGCATGAAAGGGCCGGCCTTTCCTACGGCATCGTCCGCCATTCGGTGGACGCCAGGAAAAAGCCGGACCTCTATGATATCTATACGGTGGACGTCAGGGTCTCCGGAGGTCCTGCCGGGGAAAAGAAGCTGGTCCGGAAGGCCAGGAGCCGGGACGTGGCATGCGTATCCCCCAGGTCCTACCGCTTTCCCTCTCCCCGGGCGGGAGAGGAGACGGAAAGGCCCGTCATCGTGGGGGCCGGTCCTGCCGGCCTTTTCTGCGCCCTGGTCCTGGCCGGGAACGGTTACAGGCCCCTGATCATCGAACGGGGAGCGCCGGTGGAGGAAAGGATCCGGGACATCGAAGCCTTCTGGAAGACCGGCCGGCTGGATCCCTCCTCCAACGTCCAGTTCGGAGAGGGCGGCGCCGGGACCTTTTCCGACGGCAAGCTCAATACCGGCGTGAACGACAGGGAGGGCCGGTCGGAGTACATCCTCCGGGTCTTTCAGGAATGCGGGGCGCCCGAGGATATCCTCTATGAGGCAAAGCCCCATGTGGGGTCCGACTATCTGAGAAAGCTCCTGCCCGTCCTCAGGGCCAGGATCGAGAAGGCGGGAGGAGAATTCTCCTTCCATACCACGTTGACCGGACTGGTCATAGAAGACGGGGCCCTGAAAGGCCTGGAAACGGACCGGGGAAGGATCCCTGCCTCTGCCTGTGTCCTCTGTCCCGGCCACAGCGCCCGGGATACCTTCCGGATGCTGCTGGAGGCAGGCGTTCCCATGGAACAGAAGAACTTCGCCATTGGCATGCGGGTCTCCCATCCCCAGTCCATGATCGACAGGAGCCAGTACGGGGTCTGGAAAAAGAAGGACCTGGAGCGCCTGTCCCTGCCTTCCGCCCCCTACAAGCTGACGGCCCGGGCTTCCTCCGGAAGAGGGGTCTATTCCTTCTGCATGTGCCCCGGCGGCTACGTGGTCAACGCCTCCTCCGAGGAGGGCAGGCTCTGCGTCAACGGCATGAGCCTCCACGGCAGAGACAGCGGCAGGGCCAACTCTGCCATCGTCATGACCGTGGGCCGGGAGGAATTCGGGTCCGACCATCCCCTGGCAGGCATGGCCCTCCAGGAGGACCTGGAGGAAAAGGCCTTTGCCATGGCGGGCGGAAAGATCCCCGTGGAATCCTACCGGGCCTTCAGGGCCCATATCGAAGACCCGGCTTCCGAAGAGCCTCTGGTCCCGGAGGACCTGTCCCTGGAGGAAGGATCCCTGAAGACCTGCGGCCAGGCGGCGCCCGGCCCCCTTCACAGCCTTCTGCCCCGGGGCCTTGGCCTGGACTTTGTCGAGGGCATGGAGGCCTTTGACAGAAAGATCCGGGGCTTCGCGGGAGAGGAGGCCCTGGTCCTGGGCCTGGAGAGCCGGACCTCATCCCCGGTCCGGATCCTCAGGGGCCGGGACGGACAGTCCCCGGTCCGGGGCCTTTTCCCCTGCGGGGAGGGCGCCGGCTACGCGGGCGGCATCATGTCCGCCGCCCTGGACGGCATCAAGACAGCGGAAGCCCTGGCGGCAGTCCTGGGCGCGGAGAAGGAGTGACTATGACCATCAGCAGAAGCGAAAAGAACAGAAGATACCGGAAATCCCTCAGGGACAGGAAGAGGATCGTCGTCAAGGTGGGGTCCTCCTCCCTCCTGCATCCGGAAACAGGCCGGATGGATTACCATAAGATCGATGTCCTGGCCAGGGAGCTCTGCGACCTGAAGAACCGGGGCAAGGAGGTCATCCTGGTCACCTCCGGCGCTACGGCTGTGGGAAGAGAGGCCCTGCGCGGCAGCCAGGGCTCCGGGGAAGAGGAGAACTCCATCACCCGCAAGCAGGCCTGCGCCGCCGTGGGCCAGGCCAGGCTCATGATGATCTACCAGAAGTTCTTTGAGGACTACAACCAGGTGGCCGGCCAGGTCCTGATGACCCGGGACACCATCACCGACAACCTGAGCAAGTACAACCTCCACAATACCTTTACGGAGCTCCTTCATCTGGGCGTCATTCCCATCGTGAACGAGAACGACTCCGTGGCCACCCATGAGTTCTCCATCGGCGACAACGACAACCTGTCCGCCATGGTGGCCTACCTCATGGAGGCCGACCTCCTGATCCTCCTGTCCGACGTGGAGGGCCTCTTTACCGACGATCCCCGCCGCAATCCCAACGCCGGCTTCATTGAATATGTAGAGAAGCTGGATTCCGCCATGATGGACATGGGCAAGGATTCGGCCGGATCCGGCTTCGGGACCGGCGGCATGTCCACCAAGCTCCAGGCGGCCCGGATCGCCGTAGCCGGCGGCTGCGACATGGTCATCTGCAACGCCTCCAATATGCGCGTCATCCACGACGTGGTGGAGGGCGTCAATGTGGGCACCATCTTCTGCGCGGACCGGGACGAGGACTTTGACCTGGCGGACTATCTGGAGGAGACATTTTGAGGTCAAAGAAGGACCTGGCCCTGGAGGCCAGGGCTGCAAGGATGCGCCTGGGCCGGAAAAGGAGAGA
>CAMOUD010000181.1 GCA_946626215.1 uncultured Lachnospiraceae bacterium | reverse complement strand
CCAAGCTCATGCTTTCCAAGGCCAACTTCCTGATCCTGGACGAGCCCACCAACCACCTGGACGTCACCAGCAAGGAGGTCCTGGAGAACGCCCTGAATTCCTATACAGGGACCGTCTTCTATGTCTCTCATGACCGGTACTTCATCAACCGGACCGCCAGCCGGATCCTGAACCTGACCGACCATGTGGTCCTGGATTATCCCGGAAACGGGTCTGACCAGGTCCCGGACAAGTTCATCGGCAACTACGATTTCTATCTGGAAAAATCTGCCCAGGTCAGGGATACCCTGCTCAGGAACGCGGCCGCAGAGGCACGGGGAATGACCTATGCCGAGCTGGACCAGGCCGACCAGGCAAAGAAGACTGCCCAGACCGCCCCTCTGACAGAATCCGCCGCCGACTGGAAAAAGCGCAAGGAGGAGCAGGCCCGGAAAAGGAAGGCCCAGACCGCCCTGAAAAAGTGTGAGGAAAGGATCGCCCTTCTGGAAGAGGAAGGCGCCTCTCTGGACGAAGAACTCTCCGATCCCGCGGTGGGAACAGACCTGGAAAGGCTGACCCGGATCACCACCCGGCGGGACCAGGTCCAGAATGAACTGGAGGCCCTCTATGAGGAGTGGGAGGTCCTGTCGGAGGCCCAGGAAGAATAGGCAGGAATCCCCGGCG
The DNA here is from genome assembly GCA_946626215.1 of uncultured Lachnospiraceae bacterium. Taxonomy (GTDB): domain Bacteria; phylum Bacillota; class Clostridia; order Lachnospirales; family Lachnospiraceae; genus CAG-791. The sequence goes on along the minus strand of CAMOUD010000181.1, from coordinate 3,986 downwards.
GCAGGCTCCCGGCAGACCGCGTGCCGGATCATTCCGGGTGAGAGTCTGAAGAATCCTGCTGAAGGATCATGATAAGAAAGCGTATCCGCTTATAAAGCAGGAGGCAGGGACCGCGGTCCCTGCCTCCTGCTGTTTTTCTTCTATCGGATTCTCTTCTATCGGATTCTCTTCTATCGGATTTTCTTCTGTCGGATTCTCTTCTGTCGATTTTTCTTCTGCCGGATCTTCTTTTCTTCTTTTAAATCCGCTCCGATCAGGCCAGATACTGGTCCAGCTTCTCCCGGATATCCAGGATGAATTCCCGGGTGCTTCTCTTCGTCACTCCCTGCATGGTGGTGATCAGGGCCAGGTCGCCTGTCATTTTTCCCGACTCGATGGTGTCGATGACCGCCTTTTCCAGAAGGCCGGCAAAGCGGACCAGGTCCGGAGTCCCGTCCAGTTCGCCCCGCTTCCTGAGGGCGCCTGTCCAGGCAAAGATGGTCGCCACCGAGTTGGTGGAGGTCTCCTCTCCCTTCAGGTGCTTGTAGTAGTGGCGCTGCACGGTGCCGTGGGCCGCCTCATACTCATACTTGCCGTCCGGGGAGACCAGGACCGAGGTCATCATGGCCAGAGACCCGAAGGCGGTGGCCATCATATCGCTCATGACATCTCCGTCGTAGTTCTTGAGGGCCCAGACAAAGCCGCCCTCGGACCGGATGACCCGGGCCACGGCGTCGTCGATCAGGGTGTAGAAGTAGGTGATGCCGGCCTCGTCAAAGAGGGGCTTGTACTCCTCGTCATAGAGCTTCTGGAAGATGTGCTTGAAGTTGTCGTCATAGGTCTTGGAGATGGTATCCTTGGCCGAGAACCAGAGATCCTGCTTCAGGCCCAGGGCGTAATTGAAGCAGGCCCTGGCAAAGGATTCGATGGACCGGTCCGTGTTGTGGATGCCCTGGAGGATGCCGGGGCCCTTGAAGTCAAAGATCTTCTCCCGGATCTCCTGTCCGTCCTCGCCGGTAAAGACCAGCTCGGCCCTGCCGGCGCCGGGGACCTTGATCTCCACGTTGCGGTAGACATCGCCGTAGGCGTGCCTGGCCATGGTAATGGGCCTTTTCCAGGTCCTGACATAGGGATCGATGCCCTTTACCAGGATGGGGGCGCGGAAGACCGTGCCGTCCAGGGCCGCCCGGATGGTCCCGTTGGGGCTCTTGTACATCCGCTTCAGGTCATATTCCTTGATCCTGGCCTGGTTGGGGGTGATGGTCGCGCACTTGACGGCTACGCCCAGCCTTTTGGTGGCCTCCGCCGCCTCCAGGGTGATGGCGTCATCGGTGGCGTCCCGGCTCTTCAGGCCCAGGTCATAATATTCTGTCTTCAGATCGATATAGGGGAGGAGAAGCTCATCCTTGATCATCTTCCAGATGATCCTGGTCATCTCATCTCCGTCCATCTCCACAAGGGGGGTCAGCATCTGTATCTTAGTCATGAACCATGTCCTCCTCTTCAGGTCCCGTCCGTATTGTCGTAAACATCATAAAGGCCGAATTTGACCATGTTGGCGTAGGCGTTCTTCATATGCTCGCTGGCCAGACGCTCGGCAAGGTCGGCGTTGCCGGCCCGGATCGCTTCCATGATGGCCCTGTGCTCCTTGTTGGAGGCCGTGCCCCTGTCAATGGTGGACAGGGCTTTCTTGCGGACCCGGAGCAGGTACTCATGGTAATCGATCAGAAGGTGGCGGAGCATCTTGGAATTGCAGGCGTCATAAAGGGTATGGTGGAACTGGTTGTCCAGCTCCGCCATCTGCTCCATATGGCCCTTGCCGGCATGGAATTCCGCCAGATAGACATTCTCCTCCATGGTCTCCAGCTGGTCCTTGCTGATGTGCTCGCAGGCCCATCTGGCAGCCAGGCCCTCCAGCCTGGACCGGATCATGTAGATGTCCCTGACATCCTTGGCGGAAATGGCGGTCACAAAGGCGCCCCGGTTGGGCACGATCCTGACCAGGCCCTCCAGCTCCAGCTGGCGCAGGGCCTCCCGGACGGGAGTCCTGGATACGCCAAGCTCCTTGCCGATCCTGGCTTCCTTGAGCTCCTCGTTGTCCTTGTAGCGGCCGCTCAGGATATCGTCCCTGATTTTTGTAAAGACTCTCCCTCTCAGGGAATAGCGGTCAGAAACGTCCTGTGTAATATTGTATTCTCTCATGATGTCCCCCAACGGCATACACAAGCAGCAGGCCTGAATCCGGCAGCCGCGACCTGGCGGCGCCGACCTGCTGCAAACATGTATAATTGTATACAATAAAAACATGCCTGTCAAGCTGAAGGGCCTTCATGGGCAGAAAATAAGCCGGCGTCCCGAAAAACAGGACGCCGGCGCATTGTATACCGGTATCGTCAGCCTCTTATTTGGCTACGAAGTTGAGGATCTTGCCGGGCACGTAGATCTCCTTGATCAGGCGCTTGCCCTCCAGGAGCTTCGAGATCTTCGGATCTGCCTTGCCGGCCTCCAGAGCCTCTTCTCTGGTGCAGTCCTTGGGAATGGAAACGGTCCCGCGGAACTTGCCGTTGATCTGGACGCCGATCTCGATGACCGCGTCGATGGTCTTGGCTTCGTCATAGACGGGCCAGGGGGCGATGGTCAGGAAGCCTTCGCCGCCGATTTCCTCGTAGATCTCCTCCGTGATATGGGGCGCGAAGGGAGAAAGGAGCTTGATGAAGTCGACCAGCTGGGCACGGCCCAGGGACCCGGCCTTATAGATGTCGTTGACCAGAGTCATGAGGCTGGCGATGGCCGTATTGAACTTCTGGTCCTCGATGTCGGCGCCCACCTTCTTGATGGTCTTGTGGAAGGCGGTCTCCAGGTCTTTGTTGTCCTCCTCCTGCATGAGGGCGGTCAGGCCGCCGACACGGTCCAGGAAACGGCGGCAGCCCTTGACGGACTGGTCGTTCCAGGGAGCCGCGCTGCCGTAGTCGCCCATGAAGAGGACATAGACGCGGAGGGTATCAGCGCCGTAGACGCGGACGATATCCAGCGGATCCACGACATTGCCCTTGGACTTGGACATCTTTTCGCCGTCAGATCCCAGGATCATGCCCTGCGCGGACCTCTTGGCATAGGGCTCGGGCGTGGAGACCTCGCCGATGTCATAGAGGAAGTGGTGCCAGAACCTGGAATAGAGAAGGTGCCTGGTGACATGCTCCATGCCGCCGTTGTACCAGTCGACGGGCATCCAGTATCTGATCTTGTCATGGTCCGCGAAGGCCTTGTCATTGTGGGGATCCACATAGCGGAGGAAGTACCAGGAAGACCCTGCCCACTGGGGCATGGTATCGGTCTCTCTCTTGGCCGCGCCGCCGCACCTGGGGCAGGTGCAGTTGACAAAGGATTCGACCCTGGCCAGAGGGCTCTTGCCGTCCTCGCCGGGCTTGAAGTCGGTCATTTCAGGCAGGCGCAGAGGAAGCTCCTCATAGGGGACCGCAACGACGCCGCACCTGGGGCAGTGGATGAGCGGGATGGGCTCTCCCCAGTATCTCTGGCGGTTGAAGGCCCAGTCCTTCATCTTGTACTGGACGCCGGCCCTGCCCAGGCCCCTCTTCTCCAGCTCCTCGACCATGCGGGCGATGGAGTCCTTCTTGTTGTTGTAGCCGTTGAGGTATTCGGAGTTGACCATCTGGCCGTCGCCTGTATAGGCTTCCTTGGAGATGTCTCCGCCCTCGATGACCTGGATGATGTCGATGCCGAACTTATGGGCAAATTCCCAGTCACGCTGGTCGTGGGCAGGCACGGCCATGATGGCGCCGGTGCCGTAGCCCATCATGACATAGTCGGAAATGAAGATGGGAACAGACTTGCCGTTGACGGGGTTTATCACGTTCAGGCCCTCGATCTTCAGGCCGGTCTTTTCCTTGTTGAGCTCGACGCGCTGGAACTCGGTCTTCTTGGCGCACTCCTCCCGGTAGGCCTCGATCTCGGCCATGTTGGAAATCCTGGAGGCGTTCTTGTCGATC
>CAMOUD010000180.1 GCA_946626215.1 uncultured Lachnospiraceae bacterium | reverse complement strand
CCGGGAGGAAATCTGTCAGGGCAGACCGGAAAAAGAGGTCCTGCCGGAGCGGGACCGGTTATAATAGACAAGGAAAGAAACTAAAAAGGCCTCCGGCCCGGAGCCGGCAGGAAGAAAGGGATGAACGAGAAATGATTACAGTGGCATATATCGGTTTCGGCGTCAGTATCCGGGAATACCATATCCCCTACGTGGAGAAGAGGCCGGATATGAAGATCAAGTACATCTGCCGGCGCAGGGAGGACATCCCCCAGTTCGCGGACTATGAGCCCTTCTACAGCGACATCACCTTCGTGACGGACGTGGAAGAGATCCTCCGGGACGAGGAGGTGGACCTGGTGGTATGCGGGGCGCCGGACAGGTTCCATGTCCCCTACGCGAAGCAGATCCTGGAGGCGGGCAAGCACGCCCTGATCGAAAAGCCCTTTGCCCCCACGGCGGCCCAGGCCCGGGAGGTCTTTGCCCTGGCAGAGGAAAAGGGCCTGATCTGCATGCCCAACCAGAACCGGCGCTTTGACGCGGACTTCCTGGCCCTCCGCCAGGTGCTGGAGAGCGGCAGGGTGGGAGACCTGGTCCGGCTGGAGAGCCACTTTGACTACTTCAGGACCAACGGCTGGTACGACACCCTGGGGACCCTCTACAACCTGGGCGTCCATACCACCGACCAGATCATCGCCCTTCTGGGCATTCCGGACGAGGTCCGCTATGACGTCAGGAGCATCCACCATCCCGGCGTCGCCGACGACTACTTTGACCTGGACTTCTTCTACGGCAACAGCAAGGCCACGGTCAGCACCAGCATGTGCGTGTCCATTGACCATCCCCGCTTTACCCTTCACGGGACCAAAGGCTCCTTTACCCTGCCTCCCGTCATCCACAACTCGGGCAAAAAGAAAGTGGTGGGCCGCCATGTCATAAACAGGGCCCCCGCGCCTGAGGACAGGTGGGGGACCCTGGTGTATCATGATGAGACCGGCGCCGCGGTGACCGAGAAGGTCCCGGTGGACTGCGCCCATTATGAGAGGATCTATGACAGCATGATCGACGCCATCCTCCATGGCCCGGACCGCAAGGTCGTAAAGGACGAAGAGGTCTGCAAGGTCCTGGAGATTCTGGAGGAGGCCACCCGGGTGGCCATGTCCCACGGCCGCTGAGCCGGGATCAGGAGAGCTCCAGCAGGATGGGGGCATGGTCCTGGCGGGCCCCTGAATCCATCATTTCGGACCGGACCACCCGGTCCGCGATCCGGTCGCTGACCAGGAAGTAGTCGATCCTCCAGCCCGTATTGTTGATCTTGCTGGACCGGACCCTCTGGGCCCACCAGGAGTAGACGGAGGGCACATCCCCGTGGACCAGACGGAAGGTATCCGTAAAGCCGCAGGAGAGGAGATGGGTAAAGCCTTCCCTCTCCTCATCGGTAAAGCCGGGGGACATGTGGTTGGAGGCGGGATTGGCCAGGTCGATCTCCTTATGGGCCACGTTGTAGTCCCCGCAGGAGACCACAGGCTTGTCCGCGTCCAGGCCCTTCAGGTAGTCGGCGTACTTCCGGTCCCAGACCTGCCGGTCGGCAAGGCGGCGAAGGCCGTCGCCCGCGTTGGGGGTATAGACCAAGTTGAAGTAAAGATCTCCCAGGTCCAGGGTAATGGTCCTGCCCTCGTCGTCCATGGTGTCCGGGGCCCCGATCCGGGGATACTCCGCCCGGACCTCCATGCCCTTTTTATAGAGGGCCATGGTGCCGGCGTAGCCCTTTCTGGCGGGCGGGGCGGAACTGACAAAGACATAGTCATAGCCCGGGAAGAGGCCCTGCAGGGCCTCTTTCTGCTTTTTGTTCATGCCTCCCTCGGGGAGCTTGGTCTCCTGGATGGCGATGATATCGGCGTCTTCTGCCGCGATCTTTTCCAGGACGGCCCGGGACAGGAGGGCCCGGGGGCTGGAGCTGGTCAGGGCGGCGTTGATGGAATCGATGTTCCATGAGATGAATTTCATTGGTCTTCCTCCGTGTGACGGGTGAATCGTATATACAGGATACCGGTCAGGACCAGGTCCTTGACAAAGCTCAGGGTCTCCCTGAGCAGGTAAAAGGGCAGATAGGCTCTGACGGAAGGGGCGGCAAGGCCATAGACTTCCTTCAGGCCCGCTGCCCTGGCCAGAAAGAGGCTGCGGCTCATATGGAAGTCGCTGGTCACGATGGCGGTCTTTCCGGGATCCTCCGGCAGGAGGGACAGGGACAGGGCCAGGTTCTCCCGGGTATTGGCGGACCGGTCCTCCACCAGGATCCGGTCCCGGTCTATGCCCTGTTCCATGAGGTAAAGCCGCATGGCCGAGGCCTCCGGAGCCGGCTCATCCGGGCCCTGTCCCCCGGATACGACACAGGCGCAGGCCGGATTCCTTTTCAGGCAGGCAGCCGCCGCGTCCAGGCGCAGGCGGAGGGTCCGGCAGGGCCCGTCGTCGTTGAGCTTCGCTCCCAGGACGATGATCCAGTCAAGGCCCTCCGGGGGCCTTTTCCCAAAGCCCGTCAGGATCCAGCCAAAGGAAAGGACAAAGGGGAGGGCGAAGAGGACCGCGGGAAGGAGGACCCATTCCATGGCCTTACAGGTCCTTTCCGGGACGCAGGATGGCGGAGAGGAGGCCTTCGGCGTCGGACACGATGACCTTTGCGCCATGGTCTTCCAGAAAGCGTCTGGTCCTGAAGCCCCAGTCCACGGCGATGCAGGGCATGCCGGTATTGGCGGCGGTCTGCAGGTCGATCTCGGAATCCCCCACATAGACGGCCGTTTCCGGGCCGGCTCCCAGGACCTCCATGCAGCGCAGGGTCATGTCCGGAGCGGGCTTTCTTTTGATGGTCTCGGATTCGCCCAGGCAGAAGTCGAACATGCCGGGGAAGAGGTCCCGGACCAGCTCCTGGACGGCCCCGTCCAGCTTGTTGGAGACGACCGCGGTGGCGATCCCCCTTTCCCGGAGAGAGGAAAGGACCTCCGGGATCCCGGGATAGGGCCCTGTTTTGATCAGGCAGTGGTCCACGTACCAGGGAGCGAAGACCTTCAGGATGGCCTGGGCGTCCTCCTCCCGGACGCCCTCGGGGAGCCTTTCCTCAGGGGTCCCGATGGTCACCAGGAGGTCCTTGTCCATGCCCCTTTCCAGGGACAGGGCCCTTTTGGCCGCCACATAGGCGCCGGACCCGAAGAAGAGGCGGACGTCCTCTGTCTTCCAGTCATGGAAATGCCCTGTTTTCTCCAGGGCGTAGTTGAGAGAATCGGTCAGGTCGTCCAGGGTGTTGAGGACGGTCCCGTCCATATCGAAAACAACGGCTTTGTACACGCTTTGGTCCTCCTTGCAGGGGCCGGGACCATGATTTTTGGGCTCCCGGCACTTTTTGTCTTATCTTTTTCCGGACTTACCTGTATTCTAAAGAAAAGAGGACGGCAAGACAAGACCTGCCGGCACCTCGCAGTAAGGAGCAGGAATGGAACTATCAGAAATCAGAAAACAGATCGACGGCATCGACCCCCAGGTCAGGGACCTTCTGCTGCGGCGCCTTGCCTGCTCCGGGGAGGTGGCGGAGGCCAAGATCGCCTCCGGAGATACGACCGTGTACAGAAGGGAAAGGGAAAAGGAGATCCTGGCCCGTCTGGGGGAAGGGCTTCCGGAGGATACCAGGGACTTTGTCCTGTCCATCTTCAGAAAGATCATGGAGGGGAGCCGGACCCTGCAGTACGGCCTTCTGCTTGACGCCTTCCCGGACCTGGAACAGTCTTTGACAGACCTTCCGGTCCCGGAGGGGACGCGGGGAGTCCGGGTCCGCTTCCGGACTCCGGACGGGGCTCCGGGCATCGCCCGGGTCCTGGACGCCCTTTCCTGCCTGGGCCTTTCCATGGAAAGCCTGTCCCTGACCGGGGAAGAGGACGGGGTCCTGGCAGACCTGGTCCTTGCGGGAAGCCTTCGGGACAGGCCCATGAGAAGGTTCCTCTTCCAGCTTTCGAAGGAGACGGAGGACCTTCAGGTCACGGCCCTTTCCCCGGAATAAAAAAAGGGGGACCCGGGGCCTCCTCCATGGTATGATGGAAAACAGGCGGGGCCGCGGTCCCGCGGGCAATGTATTCTTTATCAATGAGGTGAATCCATGAGATCATTTGCAGAACTAGCCGCTGAGCGGTATTCCCTGAAAAAGTATTCGGACAGGCCCCTGGAGGAGGATAAGCTCATGAAGATCCTGGAGGTGGGGAATCTGGCCCCTACGGCCCGGAACTGCCAGGCCCACAGGATCTATGTCCTCAGGAGCCCGGAGGCCGTCGCGAAGGCGAATGAACTGACGGCCTGCACATACGGGGCGACCACGGTCCTTCTCTTTACCTACAGCCTGGAGGAGGTCTATACCTATCCCGGCGATGAGCCCTTCAACTCCGGCGCCGAGGACTGCGCCATCGTGGCCAGCCACATCATGCTGGAGGCGGCGGACCTGGGCGTTGGCTCCTGCTGGGTCAACCGCTTTGAGCCCGCGAAGGCAAAGGCCCTCTTTGCCATCCCGGACGGCGAGGTCCCGGTCCTGGTCATGCCCCTGGGCTATCCCGCCGAAGGAGCCGGCCCCCTGCCCAATCATACGAAGAAAAAGAAACTTGAAGAGACTGTCCGCTTCCTGTAAGGAGCGGCGGCCGGAAAGGACA
>CAMOUD010000179.1 GCA_946626215.1 uncultured Lachnospiraceae bacterium | reverse complement strand
ATAGACGCCTACCAGAATGTTCTCGGAGGGCAGAAGCTCCCCGAATTCATAGATGCCTGTCTCGATCCGCTCCTTCAGATCTCTGTATATGGTCTGATATTTGGCTCTGGGGGATGAGAAGCTGACGGTCATCTGCGGCCTGGCCGGCGAGGTCCTGCCTCTGGCAGAGCCTCTTTGCCTGGAAGGCAGAGAAGTCCTGATCTCTTCTTATCTGGACAGCCCTGAAGGGACCCTGGAGAGCCTCAGGCCCTATGAGGCCATTGCCGTCTTCTGAGCCTCCTTCATCCGATCCGAACACGCCAGATTCTGCAGACTCCTCCCAAAGGAGGATCCCCGGACCGCTCCGGCGGGCCGGGGGGCCTCCGGGGGTGTCTGCTTCTTTTTTTTATGGTATCCTTATATTGTTGGAACCTTTCCGCCTGTCTCCTTTCCCGCGCCGGTCCCCGGCGCGGCTTTCGGTATACCTATGACTTCAAGACCCTATGCTGTCCCCTATGACAGCTTCTATAAGATCCCCTCCGTCTCCTCCTCTTCCGACAGCCCGGAGGAGGATATCCTGGCCGTGACCAGGTCCTTTTACAAGGACCTCTATGTCCTGGAGGAGGGCAGCCGCTGGCTCTGCATCAACCAGGTGACCGGCCACGTCCTGGTCCGGAAAAAACTGGTCCATTACAGCACAGGGGTCTATGACTACCTGTCCACCCATTCCCATCCGGGGATCCCCGCCATTGAATTCGCCTATCAGGAGGGAAAGACCCTCTATGTCTATGAGTCCCTGGTCCAGGGACGGACCCTGGAGGAGGCCCTGAAGGAGGACAGCCTGACCAGGGAGGACCGGCTCAGGATCCTGGTCGGCCTCTGCGATATCCTGACCTTTCTCCACAGCGCCTCCCCGCCCATCATCCACCGGGACATCAAGCCCTCCAACGTCATGCTGACCGAAGAAGGCGCCGTCAAGCTCATCGACTATGACGCGGCCAGGATCTGCATGCCCGGGGATACCCGGGATACCGTCCTCCTGGGGACCGTAGGGTCCGCGGCCCCCGAGCAGTTCGGCTTCGGCCCTTCGGACGCCCGGACGGATATCTACGGCATGGGAGTCCTGATCCGGACCCTCCTGCCGGAGGACCGGCGCTGCGGCAGGATCGCGGACCGGTGCTGCCACCTGGACGCCGACGCACGCTACCAGACCGCCGCCTCCCTCAAAAAGGCCCTGACCGGCAGGGCCATGACCTTCCCGGGCTTCAGGAGCCCCAACCTCCTCTTCCGGCTGGGCGCCCTTCTCATCTATATCTTCCTGGGCTGGTGCATGGCCACCGCCGATGTCCAGGGAGTGGAAGGAGCCGCCATGATCTGGCTCAACCGGGCGGTCATGTACATCATCATCCTGACCTGGGCCGCCCTTCTGGGGAACTGGGAGCCCCTGACCGACCGGCTCCCCTTCCTCTGGAGCAAAAGCGTCTGGCTCCGGCTCCTGGCCAGGATCCTCTACGGCATCCTGGCCCTCATGATCTGGGCCTTTTTCCTGAACATCGTGGAGGCCTTTTTCTGAAGGCCTCTTCCCCCGGGAACAAGGGGCACAGGCTTTTGCCGGCGGCTGCCGGCAGAAAGGGGTCCCCCATGGAAATCCTTCTGATCCGGCACGAAAAGGTCGGCTATCCCTGGAAGGGCCGGTATACGTCGGCGGAATTCGACCGGGCCTGCCTGGACTATGACAGGGCCCCTCTCCTGCCCTTTTCCCGCCCTTCCCCCGCCGGCCGCTTTGATAAGATCTATGTCAGCAGGCTCTCCAGGTCCCGGGCCACCGCGGAGGTCCTCTTTCCCGGAGAGACATATACGGAAACGGACCTGCTCGATGAGGTCCCCCTCCGGTCCGCCTTTGAGGCAGGCCTCCGCCTCCCCCTCTGGCTCTGGAACGCGGCCGGGAGGTTCCAGTGGCTCTCCGGCTCTCCCCGACAGAAGGAGGGCCGCCCTGATACGGAAAAAAGGGCAGCTGCCTTTGTCCGGCTGGCAGAGAGAGAGGGCAGAGACTGCGCTGCCGTGACCCACGGCTTCTATATGCAGGCCCTGGTCCGGCAATTCAGGAGGGCGGGCTTCCGGCCGGACAGGTCCTCCCTCCTCTATAGGAACGGGGAAGGGATCCGGCTCCGGAAGGAGGTCTGATCCGGCGGCGGTCCGGTATTTTTCCCGGCTTCCATCCCTGATATATAAAATTCCGTTCGTATATCTTATACTATAGGCAGATCATTTTACCTGACATCTGTTCTGTGTTTCAGGAAGGAGCGATTCCCATGGAAACTGTCATGCATGCCTCTCCCGGGCGGACCAGGTCTGGCCGCCGGCTGTCCCTGACGGGCCTTCTGATCCCTGCCGCCTTTCTCGTTCTCCTCGCCGCCTGCGCCGTCTTTGCCCACTACATGATCCTTATGACCGGGTACAGGGAAACGGCCCTTCAGATCAACGAATCCTTCCGGGCGGAAGGGACCCTCACCCTGCGGCAGGGAGAGGTCTCCTTTTCCTGGCCCGTGTCATCCGCCCAGTACTATGACAAGTTCCTGCGGAACGACCGGACCCTTGTCTTCAGCAGACGGGAAGTTCCGGAGGACGAGAAGACCATCGTCCTGGATTTCGGCAAAGAGCGGCTCTCCTTCACCGGCCTGGAGGACGGAAGCGTCATCGCCGTGTCCTGGAAAACGCCTTCCGAAGAAAAGCACTACCTCGTAAGGAGCGATACCTCCTTCATCCAGCTGAGCAGCTTCTTCCTGAACTGCAGGAACAAAGCCGGCCTCCCTTAGCATAAGGATCCAGGGACTGCCCCGCTTAAGAAGCATCCCGCAGGGCCGCCGGTATCCAAGCCGGCGGCCCTCCTGTATCCCGGACCCGCGTCAAGAAAGAAAGGAGCCCCTCATGAAAAAACAACTCTGCTGCCTTCTGGCCCTCCTGCTTCTGGTCCCCTGCCTGGCCGCCTGCGGGGAGCAGGCGAAGGAGGCCGGCCCCGACCGGGAGACCCTCTGCCAGGTCTCTCTTCTCCAGGGCCTGACCCTGGGAGACTACCACGGGTCTGTATCCGCCGGCTCTCTCAGGGAAAAGGGCGACACCGGCATCGGGACCTTTGACGGCCTGAACGGAGAGCTGATCATGGTGGACGGGACCATCTTCCGGGCGGCGGGAGACGGGACTGTCGAAGAGGTCGGGGACAGCGAGACTATCCCCTTTGCCGACGTCACCTTCTTTGACGCGGACGTAAAGGAAGCCCTGGACCAGGTGGGAAGCCTGGAAGAACTCCGGGCCCTTCTGGATGAGAAGGTGCAGGCCCTTGGCCCCAACCGCTTCTACATGATCCGGATCGACGGGACCTTTTCCTCCCTTTCCGTCAGGAGCGAATACGCCCAGACAGAGCCCTATGAGCCCCTGGCCAAAGTCCTGGAGACCGACCAGACCTTCTTTGACTATGAGGACCTGGAGGGGACCGCGGTGGGCCTCTACTGCCCGCCCTTCATGGACGGCCTGAACGCCCCCGGCTGGCACCTCCACTTCCTGTCCTCTGACAGGACCAAAGGCGGGCATGTCCTGGATATGGCCGCGGAGAGCGCGGAGCTTTCCATGGACGCCACCGACGGCTTTGCCATGGCCCTTCCGGACAATGAAGCCTTCTCCTCCTTCGACCTGGCCCAGGACCAGTCGGAGGACATCAAAAAGGTGGAAATGGGCACCGGAAAGGCTCCTGAAGAAACAGCCGGGGAGGACGGCATTACCATGTCCGATGACTCTTCGGACTTTGTCCTCCTGTCCGAGGCCGTTCCGGACGCCATCCTGGAGATCCGCTACTATTCCACCTACAACTTCGTGGGCGATCGGATCGACGGCTATGAGGAGCCCCTGGCCTTCCTGACAAAGGAGGCTGCCGCGGCCCTGAAGGATGTCAGCGACGACCTGGCCGCCCGGGGCTACCGGCTCAAGATCTATGACGCCTACCGGCCCCAGATGGCCGTGACCCGGTTCATGAACTGGGCCCTGGATCCGGAGGATATCCGGATGAAGGAGTACTTCTATCCGGAACTGGACAAGGACGTCCTCTTCCCCCAGGGCTATATCGCCGCCCATTCCGGCCACAGCAGGGGCAGCACCGTGGACCTGACCCTCTTTGACATGAAAACGGAAAAGGAGGTCGACATGGGCGGGACCTTCGACTACTTCGGAGAGCTCAGCCACCCGGACTATACGGATATTTCCGAGGACCAGTACGCCAACCGGATGCTCCTCCGGGAGGCCATGCTCTCCCACGGCTTCAGGCCCCTGCCGGAGGAATGGTGGCACTTCACCCTGGAGGATGAGCCCTACCCGGACACCTACTTCACCTTCCCGGTCAACAGCACGTCCCTGGACCAGGAGGCCGGCAGCTGACCTGTCCTGAGCAGAAAGCTCCCTTCAGACTGCGCATCAGGCTGAAGGGAGCTTTCATAAATGCTGCGTAAAGAAAAGGGATCCCTGCCCTAGAGGGCCCCGAACAGGATCAGGGTCCCCAGGGCCACGGCCCCCTGGCAGAGGACGTTGGAGATCTCAATGAACCAGTGGACCCTGGCGTCATAGAGGTCGGCCCGGCACCCGGTCAGGACCAGGGCCGCGAAAAGGCAGACGGCGACGGCGTAAAGGACCACGGGGACCGC
>CAMOUD010000178.1 GCA_946626215.1 uncultured Lachnospiraceae bacterium | reverse complement strand
CAGAAAGACAGGCGGACCAGAAAGACCGCCCACCCGGATCAGGGTCCGGAAGGGCGGTCCAAGCGTTCTTTCTGATTCAGTTGTCCAGGATCTCCTCGATCTGACTGCCGGAGGCCCGCACATTCAGGCTGGTCCCCTCCTTAAGCTTCTGCCATTCCTCTTCGGACCGGCAGGTATAATAGAATTCCTTTCCCTTGGAGTTGACGGCTGTCAGGGTGTAGGATTCGGTACGGTTCCCCTCTCTCTCCTGCTCGGCCAGGCTGATCTCCGGCCAGGCGGGCGTTTCCTTCCCAGTCCCCCGGGCCGTCTCGGTCCTTTCATAGACCCAGCGTTCGATCTCATAGTAATAGACGGTGGCGTAGCGGGGAATGGTAATGTAGACGGGCTCCTGGAAGGTCTCCGTGTGATAGACCGTCGTATAGACGGGCTGTTCCTCCGTGATCTCCTCGAAATAGCCGTTGCCCAGGTCCTTGTAGCCTGTCACCACTGTCTCGTAGTGGTCAACGACCCGTTCTCCGACCTCTCTTTCCACGGTCTGGTAATGGTCCAGGACGGAGTCGTAATGGTGGATCTCCTCCTTCTGGTCATAGACCCTGCCGCCGTCCGGCACCGACCATCCATTCTCCTTCAGGGTCGTCAGCTGCTCCACGGCGATGTTCCGCTCCCAGCTCCGGTCCCTGACCTGAAGGGAGGCCTTTTTGGGAGAGGACAGATAGATCAGCAGGAAGATGGCGGCGGCCAGGACGATCAGGAGGGGAAGACGGCTGGAAGCGGAAGCCTTCCTGGGCTCCGGCACGGAAGGCTGGGGCTTGGCGGCCTCCTCCTTTTCCTTCTTCTTCTCCCGCATATCAAAGTAATCCTTGTCCGTCCGGGGCGCTCCGCAGGAAAGGCAGGTCTCGGCGTCCGCCGGATTCAGGGCGTCGCAGTACTCGCAGTGCCAGTCCGCCTCCCGGCTGACCGTCTCGGGTTCCTTGACCGTATTCTCTTCGCCGGGCGTGTCATGGCCGAATACCGTGTCCTCGCCCCTGGCCTTGCCGCAGGAAGGACACTCCCTCAGATGACCCTGTATCTTCTGGGCCCCGCAGTAGGGACAGTTCCAGAAGCCTTCGATGATTTTTCCCATGGCCGATCCCCCTTCCGATCCGGTACAGTCCTTCGGTTTCCGGCAGGGATCCGGCCGCGCCGGGTCCCTTACGCAATCATTTTAACACAGGCGGGGGCCGGAGGCACCCATTTTAGGATGGGCCGGCCTGCCTGCCGCCCTCTTATTCCTGCTCCTGCCTTTCCTCCGCCATCAGAGACCGGAAAAAGCTGCACTGCTCATCGTTGAACAGGTGGGCCTCCTCCAGCTTCATGTTCAGATGGAAGACATGGGGCAGGGGAGCCTCCTCCTTCCCGCAGGTCCTGTCTATGAAGCAGATCCCCATCCGGCGGAGCCTGTCCGTAAAGGCCTTCTGGGACGGCGGACCGGCGATCTGGTCCCCGTTGGCCGTCATGACATAGGAGGGAGGGAAATTGGGTCCCACATGGGGGATCACATGGATCATGTGCATCTCTTCCCGGTCTCCGCCGCGGGGGAGCAGGTCCTTCATGAGGTTCCTGGTCATCCGGTTCGCCCTCTTCAGGTCAATTGCGTAGACGCCGCAGTTGAGGCCCAGCCCGTCCGGCACAAAGGACCGGCCTCCCGGCCTTTTGGGCACCCGGAAGCTGTAATGGGCGGCGTATCTGGGACTGGTGCAGATACAGGCATAGAGGGCCGCCATATGGGCCCCGGCGGAATCTCCCACCATGAAGATGTGGTCCGCGTCAAAGCCATAGGTCTCGACGGACCTTCTGTCCAGGACCCATTCCATGACCAGGTTGATGTCCTCCATGGCCGCCGGGAACTTGAATTCCGGCGCCAGCCGGTAGGTAAAGTTGACGATGGCAAAGCCTCTCCGGGCCAGGCTCATGCAGTAGAACTGGTAGAGCTCCTTGTCTCCGTAGCACCAGGCGCCTCCATGGACGCTGACGATGACCGGCAGGGGGCCCTCCAGGTCAGCCGGCCTGTAGACGTCCAGTTTCTGCCAGGCGGGATCGGTCCCGTAGAGGATGTCGTCAAAGCGCCTGACATCGGGAGGGGTCGTAAGCCCCGCGTCCCTGACGTCGTCTCCCTTCTTAAAGGTCCTGCGGACCATCCATGATGTAAATGACATATGTGAACCTCCCTTCGGACGGTATTCTTTATCCGGTGCGTCTCTTTTGTACGCTTCCTTTTTCAGTATAAGCCACCGGCCCGGTCCGGGACAAGGACAGGGCCCCGGCAGACTTCGTTAATCCCCTCTCCTCTTCCTCCTTGTGATATACTGAAGAAAGAACATTCCTGAAATTCGGAGGCATCCCATGAGTCAGAACATACAAGCAGACGGCCTGGCCGGTCTGATCGATTTCCTGAAAAAATGTCCCACCGCCTTCCACACGGCGGCCTCTGTCGCGTCCATCCTGGACCGGGCCGGCTTTGTCAGGCTGTCCGAAGCGGACCGCTGGCACATCGAAAAGGGCGGGGCCTACTACACGATCCGGAACCATTCTTCCATCATCGCCTTCAAGGTGGGAAAGAAGAATCCCGGCCACAGTTTCCTGGTGGCCTCCTCCCACAGCGACTCCCCCACCTTCAAGCTCAAGCACAAGGGAGAACTTCAGGTCCGCGGCCGCTACCTGAAGCTCAATACCGAGGGCTACGGCGGCATGATCTGCTCCTCCTGGATGGACCGTCCCCTGTCCGTGGCAGGCCGGGTCCTGGTCCGGACCAGAAATAAAGACGGGTCCGAGACCTACAGCTCCCGGCTGGTGGATTTCGGCCGGGACCTGGTCATGATCCCCAACCTGTCCATCCATATGAACCGGGGCGTCAACGAGGGCATGGCCCTCAACAAGCAGGTGGACATGCTCCCCCTCCTGGCAGGCGGACAGGCCGGGCCCGGCCTCTTCAGGAAACTGACGGCCGAGGCAGCCGGAGCGGATCCGGAGGACATCCTGGGATCGGACCTCTACCTCTACAACCGGATGGAGCCCGCTGTCTGGGGCGCGTCAGGGGAGTTCCTTTCCGCCGGCCGCCTCGATGACCTGGAGTGCGCCTACGGGACCCTCCAGGGCTTCCTCCAGGGCGGGTCCGATACGGGCATCCAGGTCTACTGCTGCTTTGACAACGAGGAGGTGGGGTCCAGGACCCGTCAGGGAGCCGCCTCCACCTTCTTCCGGGACGTCCTTCACAGGGCCGTCCTCTGTCTGGGCCTGGACGACGAGGACTTCCGCTGCATGTGCTCCCGGAGCTTCCTCCTCTCCTGCGACAACGCCCACGCCGTCCATCCCAACCATCCGGAGAAGACGGATCCCGAGAACTGCGCCTACATGAATGAGGGCATCGTCATCAAGTCCCACGCGGGCCAGAAGTATACCAGCGACGGGATCTCCATCGCCCTCTTTACGGGCATCTGCGAGAAGGCAGGCGTCCCCTGCCAGTTCTTCTCCAACCGGTCCGATATGGCCTCCGGATCGACCCTGGGCAACATCGCCATGTCCCAGGTATCCATGCACGCCCTGGACCTGGGCCTGGCCCAGCTGGCCATGCACTCCGCCTACGAAACGGCGGGCACCAAAGATATCGATTACCTGATCCGGGCCTGCCGGGTCTATTACAGCAGCGTCCTGACCGTCCTGCCGGACGGGACCGCGGTCTGGTCCGAATGAACAGGACCCTGCCGCTGATGGATCCCAAAGCAAAGAGCCGTCCGGCCCCTGTCATGTCAGAGGCCGGACGGCTTTGATCGCTCATCCCGGATCAGATCGGCTTATGTTTCCGCGCTCCTCCGGCTGCGGCTCCATCGGACCACAGCGGTCCCGATGATGATGGCATAGCCCACAAAGCTCCAGGCGTCGGGCAGGGTCCCGAAGATGAAGAAGCTGAAGAGGGCCGCCCAGAGGATCTGGGAATAGTCAAAGATGGAGATCTCCCTGGCCGGGGCGTAGCGGTAGGCGGCCGTCACCGTGAACTGGCCTCCCGCGGCAAAGAGTCCGGCCCCTAAAAGCAGGAGGACCTGGCGGAGGGTCATGGGCTCATAGCCCGCGATCACGAAGGGGAGGACGGACAGGCAGGAAAACAGGGAAAAGAAGAGGACAATGACCGGGCCCCTTTCCCCCTCCTTGCTGAGCTTCCGGATATAGGTATAGGCCGTGCCGGCGCCGAAGGCTCCCAGAAGGGCCGCCAGGGCGGGCAGGCTGGCCGCGCCGGCCGTGGGCCGGATCACGAAGACGGCTCCGATAAAGGCGACCGCCACCGTGCCCCACTCAAAGGCTGAGGGGACCTCCTTCAGGATGACCACCGACATGATGATGGCGAAGAAGGGGGACAGCTTGTTGAGCATGTTGGCGTCGGCGATGTTCATGTGGTCGATGGCCCAGTAGTTGCCCAGGATCCCCAGGGTCCCGAAGGCGGACCGGAGCACCAGGTCCGGCAGGCACTTCCTCCGGATCCGGAAGCCCTCTCCGGACCGGCCCAGGGCCAGGGCCGCCGCCCCCGCGGAGACCAGGTTCCTGAAAAAGGATTTCTGCATGACCGGCAGGTCGCCGGAAAGCTTGACGAAGACCGCCATGGCGGCAAAACAGAAGGCTGCTCCCAGGATAAAGAGGATCCCCTTCACATAGTTGTCTTTGGGTTCGGTGGTACTTGGCATGACTTGTGTTTCCTGTCTCCGGC
>CAMOUD010000177.1 GCA_946626215.1 uncultured Lachnospiraceae bacterium | reverse complement strand
GAGACGCCCAGAGGGAGACCTGCGGCAATGACAACGGTATCGCCCGCTTTGACGATGCCGGTGGCCTTGGCGGCGTTGACGGCGGACTGGAAGAGGAGGTCTTCGTTCTCTTCCTCACCGATCTTGACGCTGGTGGTGCCAAAGAGCAGGTTCATCTGGCAGGCTGCCCAGGAGGCAGTGGTGCAGGCGATGACCGGAACGGTGGGCTTGTAGCGGGAGATCTTCTGGGCTGTGAAACCGGACTTGGTCACGCAGACGATGGCGCTGGCGCCCAGCTCATCCGCCACGGTGCAGCAGGCGTGGGATACGGCGGAGGTGATGCCCTGCTTGCCGATGGAAGCGCCGATCCGTTTCAGGCGCTCCTGATAATCGATGTCCGCCTCGGCTGCCTCGGCGATCTTGGCCATGGTCTTTACGGCCTCGACGGGATAGGCGCCGGCAGCGGTCTCGCCGGAGAGCATGATGGCGGTGGTGCCGTCATAGATGGCGTTGGCAACGTCTGTGGTCTCGGCCCTGGTAGGTCTGGGATTGTGCATCATGGAATCCAGCATCTGGGTCGCGGTGACCACCTGCTTGCCCCGCATCTCGGCCATGCGGATCATCTTCTTCTGGATGGCGGGGACCTCCTCCAGGGGGACCTCTACGCCCAGATCGCCTCTGGCCACCATGACGCCGTCGGCCTCCTCCAGGATCTCCTCCAGGTTGCGGACGCCCTGGACGGACTCGATCTTGGCAATGATCTGGATCTTGCTGTGGAAGCGCTCCAGGATCTTGCGGATCTCCCGGATGTCGTCGGCCGTTCTGGTGAAGGAAGCGGCGATGAAGTTGAAGCCGGTCCGGCAGCCGAATTCGATGTCGGACAGATCCTGCTCGCTGATAAAGGGCATGGACAGGTCGGCGCCGGGAACGTTGACGCCCTTGTGGTTGGACACGGGGCCGCCGTTGATGACGGTGCAGACGATTTCTGTGGAATTCTTTTCATCGACGCGCAGCTCGATCAGGCCGTCATCGATCAGGATGCAGCCGCCGACGGCTACGTCGCCGGGAAGCTGCTTATAGGTAATGGAGGCCCTGTCTTTGGTGCCCATGATCTCCTCGGTGGTCAGGGTGAATTTCTGGCCCTTCTCCAGCATGACCTTGCCGCCCTCGAAGTCGCGAAGACGGATCTCGGGGCCCTTGGTATCCAGAAGGGTGGCCACGTTCAGGCCCAGCTCGGACCGGATCCTGACGACGCGGTCAAATTTGGCCTTGTGCTCGGCGTGGGTGCCGTGGGAAAAGTTGAATCTGGCGCAGTTCATGCCGGCCAGCATCAGCTCGCGAAGCTTGTCTTCGCTCTCGCTGGCAGGACCAATGGTGCAGATAATCTTGGTTTTGCGCATATAGAACCTCCATAAATAAACTCATTTGTTGTGTCCTGTTTAGTATAACAGGAAACAGGTATAAAAAACAGACACGCTTCCATAAGGTTCTTCTCCAAATAGGCCCGGTTTTCGTGCAGGATTGCGGAGCGCTTTTCCAGGGGGCCTTCTTCTGCCTAAAAAACAGGGTGTCATTTTCTGACATTTCCTGTATAATAGTAGAGTTATGAATACTATGCCGCGGCAAACCGCGGACATACAGGGAAAATCAGACATTTTAAGCACAGAAACCAACATATAAAACGGAGGAATCAAAATGATCAACATTCAGAATATTGCCAGGGATATCACCTGGATCGGCGCCAGCGACCGCCGCATCTCCCGGTTCGAGAACCTCTTCCCCCTGACCAGGGGCGTGTCCTACAACTCCTATCTTCTGAAGGATGAGAAGACCGTTCTGTTCGATACCGCAGACGCCACCGTTGCCAGACAGTTCATGGACAACCTGGAAGCGGCCATGGAAGGCAGGGACCTGGACTACCTGGTCATCCTTCACATGGAGCCCGACCACTGCGCCCTGATCAGCGCCGTCAAGGAACGCTATCCCGGCCTGACTCTGGTGGGATCCATGAAGGCCCTCCAGTTCGTGGACCAGTTCCATCCCGCCTTAAAGGACCTGCCCAGAATGACCGTCAAGGAAGGCTCTGTCCTGGAGACCGGCAGCCACAAGATCTCCTTCGCAGCGGCTCCCATGGTCCACTGGCCTGAAGTCCTCTTTGCCTATGACGACGTCAACAAGGCCCTTCTGTCCGCAGACGCCTTCGGCACCTGGGGCGCCATCGACGGCTCCATCTTCATGGACGAGCACGACTTTGAGAAGGAATACCTGGACGACGCCAGACGCTACTATGCCAACATCGTGGGCAAGTACGGCCCCCAGGTCCAGGCTGTCCTCAAGAAGGCCGCAAACATGGACATCCAGATGATCCTGCCCCTTCACGGCCCCGTCTGGAGACAGGACCTTGGCAAATTCATCGACCTCTACCAGAAGTGGTCCACCTATACCCCTGAGACCGAGGACATCATGATCGTCTACGGCACCCTCTATGGCAACACCGGCTCTGCCGCCATGGCAGCCTCCGCCAGGATCCATGAGAAGACCGGCAGGGCCGTCCATGTATTCGACGTATCCGAGACCGACGTATCCTACCTCATCGACGCCGTCTGGCGCTGCGGCAAGATCGTCCTTTTCTGCCCCACCTACAACAACGGCCTCTATCCCAAGATGGAGACCTTCCTGCACGATCTGACCGCCCTGGGCGTACAGAACAGGACCTTCGCCCTGGCCGAGAACGGCACCTGGGCCCCTGCAGCGGCCAAGCTCATGCGGGCTGAGCTGGAGAAGCTCAAAAAGTGCACCATCCTGGACAATGTCCTGACCATCAAGAGCACCCTGACAGACGAGGCGGCCCTGGATGCCTTCACCTCCGCCATCGCCGAAGCTTAAAAGCATGGCCGGACATTACATTTACCTCCTTCTGGGCAAAAGCGCCTCCGGCAAGGATACCCTTTACCGAAGGCTTCTGGAGATGGAGGATCTCGGACTGGGGACCATCGTCTCCTATACCACAAGGCCGATCCGGGACGGAGAGGCGGAGGGACGGGAGTACCATTTCACCACGGTGCCGGCCTACCTGGAAGACCAGGAGAGGGGCCTTGTGATCGAGGCCCGCTGCTATGACACCGTCATGGGGCCCTGGTATTACTACATCAAAAACGACGGGCAGATCGATCTGGAAAAACGCTCCTGCCTCCTGATCGGGACCCTGGAATCCTGCCTGTCCCTGCAGAAGGCCTTCGGCCCTGACAGGGTCGTGCCCATCTACGTGGAAGTGGAGGACGGGGAGAGACTTTCCAGAGCCCTTGCCAGGGAAAGGACCATGTCCCATCCCCGCTATGACGAGCTCTGCCGGCGCTTTCTGGCAGACAGCCGGGATTTCTCTGAGGAAAGACTCCGGGAGGCCGGCATTACTGAGCGCTTCGACAACAGGGACCTGGAGGCCTGCCTTGGCAGGATCCGGGACTATATCCTGGGCGGGCGCTGACTTGAGGTAGACCATGTACAGGTTTTATGAGATCGTAGGCCAGGAGGGCGCCATCGAACACCTGCAGAATTCCCTTCTGCGGGGCAGCGTATCCCACGCCTATATCATTAACGGCGAGAAGGGCTCCGGCAAGGAAATGCTGGCCAGGACCTACGCCGCGGCCCTCCAGTGCGAGCATCCGGTGGTCACCGGCGGCCGGAGAGAGCCCTGCGGGGAATGCCGCTCCTGCCTCCAGGTCATGTCGGGCAACCAGCCGGACATCATTGTCTGGCCCAGAAAAAAGCCCCCAAAATACAGCGTGCGGGACGATATCCGGCCTTTTCTGCCGGACGTCCAGATCCGGCCCTACCAGAGTCCCTGGAAGATCTACCTCTTTGAGGATGCGGACCAGCTGGGACCGGCTTCCCAGAACGCCCTCTTAAAGACCCTGGAGGAGCCGCCCTCCTACGCCCTCTTCCTCCTTCTGGCCAACGGAACGGACAACTTCCTGCCCACGGTCCTGTCCCGCTGTATTACCCTGCAGATGCGGCAGGTCCCCGAGCAGACCACAGCGGCCTATCTCATGGGCAAGAAGGGGATCGATGAAAACAGAGCCCTGCTCTGCGCCCGCTTTTCCCGGGGCAACATAGGAAGGGCCTTGGATTTGGCCGGCAGCACGGAATTTGCAGCCCTCCTGGAGGAGAGCACAGGCCTTCTGGCAGCCATCCCTGACATGGACGCTTCCAGGATCGCCGCGGCCTCCGTCCGCTTTGGCACGGCGGAGAGCGCAGGGGACTTTCTGGAGCTGGTCCTGACCTGGTACCGGGACGTTCTGGTCTTTAAGAGCACGGCAGGACGGGGGACCATCATCTTTTCCGATGTGCCCTCCAGCATCAAAAGGGCTGCGGACCGCCTGGACTATCCCGGTCTGCAGAGGATCATGGAGGCCGTCCAGACGGCCCAGGTCCGCATCAAATCCAACGTAAATGCAGCCATGGCCCTGGAGAGCATGCTGCTGCAGATCCGCGCCTCCTACAGGCCCGGGGAGGGCTGAGGAAGCACAAGATCCATATAGAAATCAATGAGATGCCAGGGCGGAAGACGTCCCGGCATGAAAGGAACCAATGGAAAGAGAAGAAAAGAAACAGACCGCCGGCAGAAAGATCGTCGGCGTCAGATTCCGGTCTGCCGGCAAGATCTACTACTTTGATCCCGGCCAGCTGGAAATAAAGCGGGGGGCCAAGGTCATCGTGGAGACCGCCCGGGGCGTGGAATTCGGCACGGTTGTCGGCGATCCCATGTTCATGGAAAACAAAAAGATCAACC
>CAMOUD010000176.1 GCA_946626215.1 uncultured Lachnospiraceae bacterium | reverse complement strand
TGATATCCATCCTGGGTATAGACGGTAATGAAGCCTCCCGGATACTGGCTGATATAGGCCAGGTTGATGAATCCGTGGGTATCATCCGTGACCTCCCGTCCGTTGAGGGTATAGGTCTCCGACTCCCAGTTCAGGGAAATGGTATGGATATTGCTCCAGTAATTGTAGGAGCTGACATTGGCCCTTCGTCCGTTTTCCAGGATCAGCTCGCAGGAAATGAGTTCCTGACGGTCCAGGTCCATGACCAGGTACAGGGACTGCATGCCGTCAAAGGCAGGAGAACCATCACACAGGCTCCCCCTCAGGACCAGCCTGCCGGTCAGATCCTGGGTCCCGTTCAGGTCCACGGAATAATCGCCCAGGGTGATCCTGAGACAGCCGCTGCGGAGTTCAAAGGGGAAGGAGAGGGTCTCCGTGAGCGGCGCGCATTCTCCCGCGAAGGATCCGGGACTTCCGCCCGGAGAGACGATCAGGGTATCTCCCTCTATGGACCAGGTCCCGTAATAGAAGAACTGTCCGTCAAAGGCATCGTAAAAGCCCAGGATCATGCTTCTCTGGTCATCATAGGAAGAAATGGTGACAAAAGGGAGGCGGGCCACCTGATAGGGTTCACCGTTATAGTCCAGTTCCTGCTGTTCCTTGAAGGTATAGGAATACGTATCCCCGGCGACCAGGGTCCCCGCGAAGGGAAAGCAGTCCTCGCTGAGAGCGTTCCCGTCTTCATACACAGAAGAAGCCAGTTCCGCGATCGCAGCCGCCCCGGCATCCTTTTCTTCCGGATCCGCCTCCTGGTCCTCTTCTTCGGTCTCTTCCCCGGAACCTTCCTCCGCTTCAGCCGTCTGGCCGGAAAAGTTCCCGGAGGATGCCGCCTGACCGGAATCCGGTTCCCTCTTCCTGGTCAGGAAGAAGAGGCCGATGGCAAAAAGGAGGAGCAGCCCCAGAGCCAGGGGCAGGATCCGTTTCCTTCCGGACCTGGTCTTATGGGAAGGGACTGGCGCGGGGGGCCTGTCCTTTTCCGGGCCTGCAGACTCGTCCGGCCTTTCCTCCGGAGGGACAGGGGGAGAAATGACCTCCCCGGGATCCGCGGCAGGACCGGCAGGGGCCTCCTCTTCAGGGACCGGAGGAAGCGGGTCTGCTGTTTCCGCTTCATCCGGGATCCAGTCCGGCTTCAGGTCGCCGTATTCCGCCCGGTTCCAGTTGATGGGGACCGGCCGGTCCCTTCCTTCGACTGCTCCTTCCCCCTCCGTCTTCCGGCATGCAGAGAGGCCCGAAGTCAGAAGGAGCCTGCGATAGGCCTTCTTTTCCCCGTCTCGGTTCCAGTAAATGGCCTGCAGCCGTCCCAGCCGCATCCGCATGGCGTCCGGAAGGGAGACCTCCTCCAGGTAGATAAGGACCATGCTCTTTTTCATTTCCCGGACAAAGGCCAGTTCATCGCAGCAGTTCTCGCTTTCCAGGTAGTTTTCTGTCAGAAAAGCCAGGAAAAAGGAGCATTCCCGGATGTGCCTGGCTATGACGGCGTCCCGTTCCCTGCCGGGAGAGAGGCCGTCGTCGTACCGGATCCGGAATCCGTCAGCCTGCATCTTCAGGATCAGGGGCCAGACCCTGTCCGAATCACTCAGGGAACAGCTTATGAAAACATAGGGATCATGTCCCGTATACACAGCCGGTCTTTCCATACATCCTCCTGTCTTTGAAAAACCGTCCTTCTGCTGCCCTGATCGCGCAAATGGCGGATCAGCGGCGGAAGGAAATCCCTCCGGGACCCATGCCGGTCTCCCGGCACATGCTGCCCGGTCTGATTACAGGCATTGTAGCAGTTCCCCCGGGAACGGTTTTATGGGGGACTGTTTTTTACCCTACCGGGACTCCAGAAGAACGGCCCGGAAGTGCTTTCTTTTGCTGTCTTTTGTCAAGATATTGTGCTTGACAGGCCCTTATCCGGATGGTATTATACCAGAGATGCCGCGTGATGGGGCAACTATGCGCTTTTGCATAGCGGACAAGGGACTGTAAGGTACTGCAGGCCCCCCGCCAAGATCCCTGCCTACGACCCAGAGAGCAGGGGCGCCGTAATCAGCGAGTTTTTAAAAAAGGAGGTACCACGTATGTACGCTATCATTGCAACAGGCGGCAAACAGTACAAGGTTTCCGAAGGAGACATCATCGATATCGAAAAGATCGAGGGCGAATCCGGAGCCGCTGTAACGTTTGATCAGGTCCTTGCCGTAAGCGGAGACACTCTCAAGGTCGCGGGCGATGTTGCCGGCGCAACCGTAACTGGCACTGTTATGGAACAGGGCAAGAAGAGAAAGGTCGTTGTTTACAGGTACAAGAGGAAGTCCGGCTATCACAAGAAGAACGGCCACAGACAGCTCTTTACCCGTGTCAAGATCGATAAGATCAACGGCTGATCCGGTCCTTTCCGGTCACAGACAGGAAGTCCAATGACGAAAGTCACAATACGGAAAACCAAATCGGGCGACTACGTATCCTTCCGCTGCCAGGGACATACAGGCTATGCCGAAGAGGGTGAAGACATCGTCTGCGCGGGCGTATCCGCCATCGTGATCAACACCGTCAACTGCCTGCAGGATCTGACGGACGCGAAGTTTACGCTGGACTATGCCGAGGACGGAGGCGATATCAGCCTCAAGTTCACGGACAGGCCCGGTGAAAAGGCAGTTTTTCTGGTCGACTGTATGATCCATGGTCTCAAATGGATCCGGATGCAGTACGGCAGAGAGTATCTGAATTACGAAATCAAGGAGGTATGACAAATGTTAAATCTTAACCTTCAGTTCTTCGCACATAAAAAAGGTATGGGCTCCACCAAGAACGGTCGTGACTCCAATGCCAAGAGATTAGGTGCCAAGAAGGCCGACGGTCAGTTCGTCAAGGCTGGCAACATCCTTTACAGACAGCGCGGTACGCACATCCATCCCGGTCTCAACGTAGGTCTGGGCGGCGATGACACCCTGTACGCTCTGAAGGACGGCATTCTGAGGTTCGAGCGTGTAGGCAAGTTCAGAAAGAGAGCTTCCGTACACCCCGTAGAAGAAGCAGAAGTTGCTGAATAAGTACAGCTATGAGGCTTCAGACAGGCACCCACTGTCTGGAGCCTTTTTCGTAAATTGAAAGACAAAAGGTTTTATGTTCAAAGATAAAGCAAAGATCATTGTCGAGAGCGGCAAGGGCGGAGATGGACACGTTTCCTTCCGGAGAGAAAAATATGTGCCCGCAGGCGGCCCTGACGGCGGCGACGGCGGTGACGGCGGCTCTGTCTACCTGGAGGTGGATGAAGGCCTCAATACCCTTTCGGATTTCCGGCATATGCGCAGGTATAAGGCGGAGAACGGAGAGAACGGCAAGAAGAAGAGGAGCGCCGGCAGAAAGGGCCAGGACCTGATCATCAAGGTCCCTGAGGGGACCGTGGTCCGGGAGCTCCATTCCGGCAAGGTCATCACCGACATGTCCGGGTCCAACAGGCGGTTCCTCCTCCTCAAGGGAGGAAAGGGCGGCAACGGCAACATGCACTACGCCACCAGCACCATGCAGGCCCCCCGCTACGCCCAGCCCGGCCAGCCGGAAAAGACCCTGGAGCTGCTTCTGGAGCTGAAGGTCATCGCAGACGTCGGCCTGGTAGGCTTCCCCAACGTGGGCAAGTCCACGCTGATCTCCCGGGTCTCCAACGCCCGGCCCAAGATCGCCAACTACCACTTCACGACCCTGACCCCCATCCTGGGCGTCGTGGACCTGGATGACGCCGGCGGCTTTGTCATGGCGGACATTCCGGGCCTTATCGAGGGCGCGGCGGACGGCGCCGGCCTGGGCCACGAATTCCTGCAGCACATCGAGCGCTGCAAGGTCCTGGTCCATGTGGTGGACGCTTCCGGCAGCGAGGACAGGGATCCCATTGAAGACATCCAGGCCATCAACAAGGAGCTGGAGCGCTACAACGTGGACCTGACAAAGAAGAGACAGATCGTGGCCGCCAACAAGGTGGACCTGATCGATCCCGAGGAGCTGGAGGATGAGGAAATGAATCCCCTGAACCAGATCCGGGCCTACTGCGAGCCCCTGGGCATGGAGGTCTTCCCCATTTCCGCGGCTACCGGCCAGGGGATCCGTGACCTCCTGTATCATATCCGGGAGGTCCTGAACGAGCTGCCCAGAGATATCCTGATCTATGAACAGGAATTTGACCTGGAGGAGGCCTTTACGGAGGAGGACGAGCCCTTCACCGTTACCTACAACGCCAAGACCGGCGAATATGTGGTGGAAGGTCCCAAGGTCGAAAAGATGCTTGGCTACACCAACCTGGAGACCGAGAGAGGATTTGTGTTCTTCCAGAAGTTCATCATGGACAACGGCATTGTCGCCGCCCTCAAGAAGGCGGGCTGCCGGGAGGGAGATACCGTCCGCATGTACGGCCACAGCTTTGAGTTTTATGAATGATCAGAATCAATAAGGAGAGACTATGCTGACAAGCAAACAGAGAGCCTATCTGACCAGCCTGTCCAATGACCTGTCCCCCATCGTGCAGATCGGCAAGGACGGCGTGACGCCCCAGGTCGTGGTCAGTACCGAGGAGGCCTTCAATACCCATGAGCTCCTGAAGGGCAGCGTATTAAAGAACGCGCCCGGCGAGCCCAGGGACCTGGCGGAAGCCGTAGCAGGCAGGACAAGGTCCCAGCTGGTCCGAGTCATCGGCCGCAAGTTCATCCTCTACAAGCCCTTTAAGGAGGAACCTGTCATCAAGCTTCCCTGAGGCAGGGACAGATAATAACGGATTTTTCAAGAGCGGTGCGCCGCGGTCTTTTCCGCGCGTTCCGCTCTCTTTTTT
>CAMOUD010000175.1 GCA_946626215.1 uncultured Lachnospiraceae bacterium | reverse complement strand
TGAAGGGTTAGGGCCTTTAGCAAGCCCCGCACCCTTTAGGGTCGGGGTAATTGACGTGTTTTCTTCTGTCCGTTCTCTCCGGCCAAAGCGCCGAATGGAAATGCGGATGGAACAGCCCGGTCCTTGGCCGGGCAGAGCCCCGGCAATGGATCCTGTCGCCATGTTCTTCTCCTTTCCCGCTTATTTCTGTCACCAGGCCCGGCCTGGGCCTCTCAGATCGGCTCGGGGGCCGGAGGCCGCACACCGTATCTCATGCCCCATTCCCGGCACATATCGAAGGACCAGAACCTGTATTGCCGTCTGAAGCGTTTTCCATTGATAAAGGAGTGCACATCCAGAAGAAGATGCCCTCCTTCCAGGACCTGTCCCTGATAAGAGACACTTCCTGCCAGAGATGTAGTAATGAACCGGATCTGTCCGCCGTCATACTGCCAGCGCCCCCTGACCATCCGCTCATCCCCATATGGAAGACGTTCCGCCATATCTTCCGGAAAGCGGCTGGTCGTTTCGCTGACTAAGGTTCCATCCGGGAAAAATCTCAGATAATATTTCAGCCAATGCTCTTCCCAGCAATAAAGTCCATCAAAATGAAGACGTCCCCGGCCGGACTGTCCATCAAAGCTTTCCTGTATCACGGCCTCCCGAAAGGGTGTCTGGTCAGTTCCCATCCGTATCCTCCTTTACTCTTCGGCAGTCCTGCAGTCTGCCGGAACTGCGCAACTCAAAAAGGGCCCCTCTCCGGAATGTCGGGGGCCCGGTCCTCAGCGGATCTGCCGGCTGCAAAGCCTTATGAGCACCTCGCGGGCGGAGGGCCTGTTTTCCGGCTCCAGCCGGAGCATGTCGGAGATCAGGGCCGCTGTCCCTTTGTCCTTTATGGAAGGATGGACCTGCAGCACAGGCTTCTCCCCGCCATTTTCTCCTGCCAGAAGGATCTGCCAGGGATATATGAACCGGCCCGCGTCCAGCTGCTCCCGCATCGCTCTGGGCAGAGGATCGGCTGTCGGCCTGACTCCGGTCAGGAGCTCATGGAAGAAGATGCCCAGGCTGAAAATATCCGACCTGTCCGTGATCACACCTTTGAGCCTTTCCCGGATCTCCGGGTCTTGGCTGAGGTTGTAGGCCGCCATTTCCGGAGACCAGCTGTCGATTTCTCCGACGAATTCTTCCGGAAACTCCTCATCCGGGAAAAAGGCACAGTCAAAGTCCGCGATCCTGAACCCATATCTTCCGTCCGCTTTTCTGACAAGCGTGAAAGTGCCGGGATTCACATTCCCATGGACGATCCCCTGATCATGCAGAGCAGCCAGAGCGGCTGCGGCTCTCTTTAGTAAGAGAGCTCTCTCTGCCTCCGGCAGGCTCCAGATGGCCCCGATGGACTCGCCCTCCGCTACGATCCCCTCCGGATATGGACTGATCTCGTACAGGTGGTGGTCATACACCGCAAGGGCCGCCGGACAGACGATTTCGGAATCCGCGGCTGCCGCGCCTTTCAGGGCCTCCCAGTACCGCGTCCTCCGGTCCATATAGCGGTCAAATGCTTCCCGCATCTTTTTATAATGGGCCGGGGAAAGGGCGCTGTTTTCAGCCGGTTCGACAGGCACGTTGTACTGCTTTACCAGGAAGCGTTTCCCTTCCCTGACAGAGATTCCTGCCATGCCGCAGGGAGCGCTGCGCATCGCGTCCAGATCGACCGGATACCCCTCTATGAAAACCATTGCCATCCCGCTGTCCTCCTTTTCAGATCTCCCACCGGGTCCTGCCCCGGTTCGAATCCTCCTGCTGCATATTCTGATACCCGGATCATCATTCCGCGCTGTCATTCTGATGGTACCTCTTCCTGCCTCTCCGGCACTGGCCCTCCGCGGAAGGCCGGGGGCCCGGATCCGGGGCTGGACAGGTGCCGGCGCCGGGAAACATGCGCTCCCTCCTTCGGTCACTCCGCCCCGATCTTTCCCGGGCCGCCCTTTACCTTCTGTCTCCCCCTTACCCGGTCAGCAAGGAAGAGGAGCGCATCTCGGGCCCGAAATCATCTCCAGAATACGAAGTAGCCGAGGCCTTCGCCAAGCAAAGCGCCGGCAATGAACCATGTCAGCATCTGCATCCCTCCTTTCCAGTATCTCTCAGTTCTGATGTACTCTCTTTATACCATCCGCGCGGTATTTCTCTCTCTGGGGGACAGAAATCCTCCCCGGCAGGCCTCCGGGCCCGCCGGGGAGGATTTCCTCTGCATTTTACGCTTGTCTTCTGCTTTGTCTCTCTGCTGCTTCTCGTTAGTCCTTTCTTTTCCGGCCCCCTCACAGATACCTTCCGGTGAGGCTCTCCGGGCAGGCCCGGATCTCCTCCGGCCTGCCGGCCGCCACGATCCGGCCGCCCCGGTCTCCGCCGCCGGGCCCCATGTCGATGACATAGTCGGCGCTGCGGATCACGTCCAGGTCATGCTCGATCACGATGACCGTGGCTCCCTGGCCGATCAGGCTCTCAAAGACATGGAGGAGGGTCTCCACATCCAGCGGATGGAGGCCTATGGTGGGCTCGTCAAAGACAAAGACCGACTCCGACTGGCCCCTGCCCATCTCCGAGGCCAGCTTGAGCCGCTGGGCCTCGCCGCCGGACAGGCCGGGGGTCTCCTCTCCCAGGGTCAGGTAGCCCAGGCCCAGATCATGGAGGACCTGGAGGCGCCTGGCCACCCGGCCCAGGTCCCTGCAGGCGGAAAGGGCCTCGTCCACGCTCATGTCCATGAGCTCGGGCAGAGAATAGCCTGTCTGTGCCTTTTTGGGGATCCTCCGGATCAGGCCTGCCTCCTTCGAATACCGGGACCCGCCGCATTCCGGGCAGGGGATGTCCACGTCAGGCAGGAACTGGACGTCCAGGCTGATGGTGCCGGTCCCGTCGCAGACCGGGCACCGGAGCCGGCCGGTGTTATAGGAAAAGTCCCCGGCCTTCCAGCCCCTTTCTTTAGCCGAAGGCGTCCGGGCGTAGGCCTTTCTGAGTTCGTCATGGACGTCGGCGTAGGTGGCCACCGTGGACCGGACGTTGATTCCGATGGGGGCCGAGTCGATCAGACGGACCTGGGAGATCCCGTCTGCCCGGACCTCTTTCACATGGTCCGGGAGCTTCTTTTTTCCGATGGCCGCCTCCAGGGCGGGGATCAGGCTCTCCAGGATCAGGGTGGTCTTGCCCGATCCCGAGACACCGGTCACGGCAATGAGCCTTCCCTTGGGAAAGTCGGCCTCCAGGGGCCGGACGGTGTGGATCTGGTCCGTGGACAGATGGATCCTTCCCAGGGCGAACATGTCCGCCTCCGGGATCCGGCGTCCGGGGCCAATGGACTGTTTCCCTGTCAGGAAGGGGCCGATCCGGGAGGCAGGTTCCCGGGCCGCCCGGTCCAGAGGGCCCTGGACGATCACAGACCCTCCGGCCGCTCCGGCTCCCGGCCCCATCTCGATCAGATGGTCCGCTTCTGTCAGCACGTGGGTATCATGGTCCACCAGGACGATGGTATTGCCGTCCGAAAGGAGGTCCCGCATGACGCCCCTCAGGCCTTCGATATTGGCGGGGTGGAGACCGATGGAGGGCTCGTCCAGGACATAGAGGACGCCGGTGGTCCGGTTGCGGACCGCCCGGGCCAGCTGCATCCGCTGGCGTTCCCCCGTGGACAGGGTCGAGGCCGACCGGTCCAGGGTCAGGTAGGAAAGGCCCAGGTCCAGGAGGCGGCGGGCCGCCCCGTCGAAGGAATCCCGGATGCTCTGGGCCATGGGCCGCATCTCTTCGGGCAGGGAATCCGGGACCCCGTCGACCCAAAGACAGAGATCCTGGAGGGGCAGGCGGCAGACATCCGCCAGGGAGACGCCCCGGAGCCGGGGCGCCCGGGCTGCCTCCGAGAGCCGGGTCCCCCCGCAGTCGGGACAGGTGTCCTGGCGGAGGAACTTTTCCACCCGCTTCATGCCCTTCTCGTCCCTGACTTTGGACAGGGCGTTCTCCACGGTATAGGTGGCGTTGAAATAGGTAAAGTCCATATCTCCCGCCGCCCCGCTGGTCTTGTTCTGGTAGATGATCCGTTTTTTGACGGCCGGCCCGTGGAAGACGATCTCCCTCTCCTCCTCTGTCAGATCCCGAAAGGGCACGTCGGTCCGGACCCCCATCTCTCTGGCGATGTCCTTCATCAGGGACCACATGAGGGTCTGCCAGGGGGCCACCGCCCCCTGGTCTATGGTCAGGGATTCATCCGGCACCAGGGTGGATTCATCCACGGTCCGGACGATCCCGGTCCCCCCGCAGCGCCCGCAGGCCCCCTGGCTGTTGAAGGCCAGCTCCTCGGCCCCGGGCGCGAAAAAGGAGACGCCGCATTCGGGACAGACCAGGGGCCGCTCGGCAGCCACGTTCATGGAGGGGGCCGCGTAGTGGCCGTTGGGACAGCGGTGGCTGGAAAGTCTCGAGAACATGAGCCGGAGGACGTTCAGGAGCTCCGTCCCGGTCCCAAAGGTGGACCGGATGCCCGGCACTCCCGGCCTCTGGCGCAGGGCCAGAGCGGCCGGGACATAAAGGACCTCGTCCACCCGGGCCTTTTCCGCCTGGGTCATCCGCCGCCTGGTATAGGTGGAAAGGGATTCCAGATACCGCCTGGACCCCTCCGCGTAGAGGATCCCCAGGGCCAGGGAGGACTTGCCCGAGCCGGAGACCCCGGCGATGGCCGTGATCTTCTGGAGGGGGATATCCACGTTTATGTTCTTCAGGTTATGGACCCTGCCTCCCCGCACCCGGATGCACGAGGGCAGCATTTTTCTGTCTTCTTCCATATCTTGCTTCCTTTCTTCTTCCGAAGGCTTCCTGTCCATCATAGCACATCCGCGCGGGCGGAGAAGACCGGCGCCTCTTTCCGGCGCCGGTCTTTGTT
>CAMOUD010000174.1 GCA_946626215.1 uncultured Lachnospiraceae bacterium | reverse complement strand
TATCCTTGATCTCATGGCAGAGCTCTTCCATCTCATCGAGCATTTCCATGGTGCCTTCGCCGTCGGTGATCTTGGTCAGCATCTCCAGAAGGCGCTTGGTCCCGACTCTGCAGGGCGTGCACTTGCCGCAGGACTCATCGCAGATGAACTCCATGTAGAAGCGGGCCACGTCGACCATGCAGTTGTCTTCGTCCAGAACGATCATGCCGCCCGACCCCATCATGGAGCCGGCCGCGATCAGGTTCTCATAGGTAATGGGGGTATCCAGCTCGTTCTCTGTCAGGCAGCCGCCGGAAGGTCCGCCGGTCTGGACAGCCTTGAACTTCTTGCCGTTGGGGCAGCCGCCGCCGATGTCATAGATGATCTCCCGGAGGGTGGTGCCCATGGGGATCTCGACAAGGCCGGTGTTGTTGATCTTGCCGCCCAGGGCGAAGACCTTGGTGCCCTTGGACTTCTCGGTGCCCATGGAGGCATACCAGGAAGCGCCGTTGCGGAGGATGGTGGCCACGTTGGCGATGGTCTCCACGTTGTTGATGGAGGTGGGCTTGCCCCAGACGCCGGATACGGCCGGGAACGGAGGCTTGGGAGAAGGCATGCCGCGCCGGCCCTCGATCGAAGCGATCAGGGCTGTCTCTTCGCCGCATACAAAAGCGCCCGCGCCCAGGCGGATCTCCAGGTCAAAGTCAAAGCCGGAACCGAAGATGTTCCTGCCCAGGAGGCCCAGCTCTTCCGCTTCGGCAATGGCGATCCGAAGTCTGTTGACCGCGATGGGATACTCCGCGCGGATATAGATGTAGCCGTGGTGGGCGCCGACGGCGTAGGCCATGATGGCCATGCCTTCCAGGATGGCATGAGGATCGCCTTCCAGGATGGAACGGTCCATGAACGCGCCGGGGTCGCCTTCATCGGCATTGCAGATGACATATTTTTCGTTGCCGGGCTGGTTCTTTTCGAACTGCCACTTGACGCCGGTGGGGAAGCCCGCGCCGCCGCGGCCGCGGAGGCCGGAGGCCTTGACTTCGTCAATGACGTCCTGGGGCGTCATGGTCTTCAGGGCCTTGTAGAGGGCCTGATAGCCGTCGACGCCGATGTACTCATAGATGTTCTCGGGATTGATCAGACCGCAGTTGCGCAGGGCGATCCGCTGCTGCTTCTCATAGAAGCCGATCCGGTCGATGTCCACGATCTTGGCGCCGGTCTGCTTGTCGATGTCGAACATCTGCATGTCGTGGATGATGTTGCCGCCGATGACGTGCTCGGTCACGATCCTGTCCGCGTCCTCGGGCCTGACATGGGTATAGAAGACCCTGTCGGGATAGATGGCAACGATGGGGCCCTTCTGGCAGAAGCCAAAGCAGCCTGTCTTGATGACGCGGACCTTGTCCTCCAGCTCATGCTCCTCGATCAGCTGGTTGAGCCTCTCGATCAGCCTGGCAGACTCGCCTGCCGTACAACCGGTACCGGCGCAGCACAGGATGTTCATGTACTGGTCGTCCTCGGTAAGGGCCACGTTCTGCTGCAGTCTCAGGTGGAGATACTGTTTTTCCGCTTCCTTGACAGCATTCAGCTGTTCCAGTGTTGTGATCCTGTCTCTCATGCCTGTACCCCCGCTTCCTTTTCTTCCTTGATGATCCTGCGGACCTCATTGGTGAAGGTGTTGCTCATCAGGGCGTTGCCGTAGACCTTGCCGTCAATGATGCAGACGGGCGCGAGGCCGCAGGCTCCCAGACATCTGGTGGCATCCAGAGAGAAAAGACCGTCGGGAGAGGTCTTGTTGACAGCGGCGCCGGTCAGCTTTTCGACACGGTCCACCAGCTGCTGGGCTCCCTTGACGTAGCAGGCAGTGCCCAGGCAGACATTGATGACATGCTTGCCCTTGGGCTCTGTGGTGAACTGCGCGTAGAACATGACAACACCGTAGACCTCCGCTACGCTGCTGCCGGTGGCCTCCGCGATCTTCTCCATGGCTTCAAAAGGAATATACCCCAATTCATTCTGAACCTCATGAAGCATCTCAATACAGGGGCCGGCCTGATTTCTGTGCCTGGCAACGATCTCATCGATTTTGCCAAGCGCATCTCCATTTAATTTAGCCATATAACACTCCTTAAATTTTCCGGAAGAAGTAAATCAGTAATGGTTATTATTACTATTTAGACAGACTTCTTCCTTTATTTCGTTTGTCTTCTTTTAGTATATCTGCTGAAAGGGCAACTTACAAATAAATTCCCCCGGAAAACGGCGCAAAAACCACAGAAAATACAAGGGAATCCGCGCGAAAAAACCGGCAGATTGCCTTTTTCCAATCTGCCGGTTCTTCCTGAATACGATTTCGTTCATCGTCTGATAAAAGCAGCCCGGTCCCCGGATCACTCCTCAAAAAGGATCTCCTCGCCCTGGTCGTTCACATAGCCGACGCAGGTATAACCGTTGAAGGCGCACCAGGCCTTCAGGGCCTCCTCCATGGATTCCGTATAGGAACCGCTGTCCGTAGGGATCCTTTCCACAAGGCCTTCCACCCCGTATTCCTTTTCCAGGGCCGCCTGGTCCTCGTCGGTCTCGGCAGGGGTCCACTCGCCCAGGAATTCGCCGCCGATCCCCTCCAGGATGATCACGCCGGTGGAGAAGGATGCGCCGGTCATCTTCATCATCAGGGTCTCGGGATCATAGACAAAGGCATAGATGGGGAAGGTGCCCCATTCCCCGTACCGGTCCGTATCCTCGGACATGTCGGACTCATAGACCACGCAGGGTGCCGGGATCAGGATCGTATCCTCCTCGGGCCAGTAGTACTCCCTGGCATAGCGGACCATGGCGTTGTCCATGGCCACAAGCTTCAGATCATCGCTGTCGATCTGATACCAGGAATTGGGACCTGCCGCTCCGGGCTCCGCCGCGGCCTCTTCTGCCGCTTCCTCCGTCTCTTCCTCGGGCGCTTCCGCCTCTACTTCTGTTGTTTCCTCTTCCGCGGTCTCTTCCGCCGCCTCCTCAGGCTCCGCCGCGGGAGCCGTGCCGGAGCCGCCGCAGGCGGCAAGGCCCAGAGTCAGGGTCAGGGCCGTCAGGACCGCGATCGCTTTCTTTTTCATCTGTTTTCTCCTTTTTTCTGTCTGAATACCTGTCCTGCTGTCTATTTCCTTCCCTCCGAGAGCCGGTAGAGATAGAGGGCCCCCACCTGGTTGGCCTCGCTCCCGAACCGGCACCGCTCCACCCGGGGCGGCCGCATGGGAAAGCCCGTGGCCGCGTTGGGGCCGGAGGCGTAGAGCCCGTTCACCTTTTCCCGGACCTTCTCGATCACCGCGTCCTGGCGGCTGATCCCGCCGCCGATGGCAATGACCTCCAGGTCCAGAAGGACGGTCATGTTGTAGATCTGGCCGGCCGTATCCAGGGCAAAGGCCTCCAGGGCCTCCAGGGCCTTGTCATCCCCCCCGTGGTAGCGGGCAAAGAATTCCCTGCCGTCCAGGGGAGAATCCTCCGGCAGGCCCTTTAAGGCCTTGTAGCGGGATAAGAGGGCGGGGGTGGAGCACCGGCAGGCCATCATCTCCTGCATGTTGTTCCAGTCCGCCGGATGGTGGTGGAGGAAGGAGAACTCTCCCGCCGTGAAGTGGACCCCGTTGACCAGACGTCCGTTGACGATGAGGCCTCCGCCGACCCCTGTGCCTATGATGAGGACCGTTCCCGATACGCAGCCCTTCAGGGCCCCCTGCCAGTACTCGGCCATGGCGGCGCACTTGCCGTCATTGGCGATCCGGACCGGGCAGCCCAGGCGGTCGGAAAGCTCGGGCCCCACGAAGGCGTTCCTGTTATAGGAGAGGGCGCCCGGATAGGCCACAAAGCCCCTTTCGATATCGACGAAGCCGGGGAGGCTCATGGCAACGCCTGCCGTCTCCTCCTTATAGGGGGCCCGCAGGTCCTCCAGGGTCTGATAGAAGGCTTCCCGGGAATCCATGGGCGTCGGCACATGACCGGAGGCATGGACCTTCAGGTCCTCGTCCATCACCGAATACTTGATCTCCGTCCCTCCGACGTCAAAAACCATATATTTCAAAATCCTGGTCTCCCTCTCTTTCTCAGAATCCCTGCTGCCTGCGGATCCTCCGCATTTCGATCCGCTTCCTGGCCGCGTGCATTTCCGTCCTCTCCGCGTCCGTCTCGGGAACGATGTCATAGGGGACCCGGGCGGGCCGCCCCTCTTCATCGATGCAGACCTCGGTGAAGTAGGCCCGGTTGATCTCCTCCCGGCTTCCGGTCCCCAGTTCCTCCTTATAGACGTCCACCCGGACCTCCAGGGAGGTGCCGCCCACGTAGGTGACCCGGGCGATCATGACGATGATGTCTCCCATCATGACCGGCTTCAGGAACTGGAGGTTGTCCACGGCCGCCGTGGTCACGGAGGTGCCGGCGTGCCGCATGGCCGTCAGACCGGCGATCTCATCCATCCAGCTCATGAGCCTGCCGCCGAAAAGGCGCAGGTTTGGATTGATATCCTCTGATTTGATGCCCCGGATGATCTCCGACCTGGAGCTCCCGGGGGTCTTGCAGGGCCTGCCTGTCCTCTCTGCCATGCTGTCTCCTCCTTCTCCGGGAGGCCTTCTCCCGGCCCCCTTATTATACTCCATTCAGGGCCCGGCAGGAACAGGAAGGAAGGGACACTGTCAAAGCCTGCCCGCCTTCAGGTCCTTCATGATCTTCAGGATCAGTACCAGGGCGATGACAAAGGTCAGAAGGTCCGAGGCCGGCATGGAATAAAGGACGCCGTTCAGGCCGAAGATCCTGGGCAGGATCAGGACAAGGCCCACGCCGAAGACCAGCTCGCGGACCATGGACAGGAGGGAGGACATGGCCGCCTTGCCGATGGACTGCAGATAGATGAAGGTCCCCTTGTTGACAGTGGCCAGGGGCATGAAGCAGAGGTAGGTCCGGAAGGATCTCACGGCAAACTCCGTATAATAGACCGACTCTCCCGC
>CAMOUD010000173.1 GCA_946626215.1 uncultured Lachnospiraceae bacterium | reverse complement strand
CTCCGCGTCCACCACCATGACGTCCATCCGTTCCGGCTCGCCTCTGGTGTTGATCCGGCTGACGATAAAGAGGTCTGAAACGCCGTTGTAGATCATGATCCCGCCGGCGATCCGGACGGCCAGGGCCGCCACGCCGAAGGCGTTGAAGATCAGGAGGGCGCCGCCCACGATGGTCAGAAGGGCCAGGAGCAGGGGCAGGCCCCAGTTGGGATAGTGCTGCTGCATCAGGGTGATGGTCTCCAGGAGGTTGAGGGCCCCGCTGACCAGGACTATCAGGCCGATGACCTGGGGCAGAAGGGCCGCCAGGTTGGTGGGATTGTTCACGAACCAGAAGCCCACCACGGCCAGAAGGGCGCCGAAGAGGATCAGGCCTCCCTTGAGGACATTGCCGGACCGGTTGAAGGCGCCGGCCAGGATCCCGTAGACGCCGCCCGCCAGAAGGATGCCGCCGATGATCCGGCTCAGCATCATCAGGATGGATTCGGAATACATCATGAGGGCCACGCCCACCGCGATGACCACGACGGCGAATACGATCCGGTTCCGCTTGATGCTCTTTAATCTTTCAAGACGGTCTTCTGAATAGTCTCCCATACTTGCCTCCTTGTACCCCTGATCCGGGCCTCAGGCCAGGATCTCCTCCAGCAGGTCATAGATCTCTTCCCGGCCCTGTTTGGAAAGGCCGGACCAGGCGATCATCCGGAGCGATACCTCGCTCCCCAGGGCCGATTTGGCCCGGATGGTCTCCCGGATCATCTTTTTGTGCTTTTCCAGCTGGCTGCGCTTGATCTTGTCCGCCTTGGTGCAGATGATGATGGGGGTAAAGCCCGCAGCCGTGATCCAGTCGAACATCATGACATCGTTGTTCGAGGGTTCATGCCGGATATCGATCAGGAGAAAGACAGCTCTGAGGGCCTGGCTGGTATGCAGGTAATTCTCGATCATCCTGCCCCACTGCTCCTTGACCTTCACAGCGGCCGTGGCGTAGCCGTAGCCGGGCAGGTCCACCAGATAGAAGCTGTCGTTGATGTTGTAGTAGTTGATGGTCTGGGTCTTGCCGGGCTGGGAACTGACCCTGGCATAGGACCTGCGGTTCATGATCCCGTTGATCAGGGTCGACTTGCCCACATTGCTCTTGCCGGCAAAGGCGACCTCCGGAAGGGTGTTGACCGGGATCTTGCTGGTGATGCCGCAGACCTTTTCCAGGTTGACGGACTTAATGACCATGGTCAGGTCGCTTCCTTGAGCCTGCGCCGCCGGCGGGGCTTCTTTTCAGCCGCCTCCTCGATGGCAGGCGTCTCGCCCGATCGGACCAGTACGGGCCGTTCCCTGCCCTCTACTGCCGCCCTGGTGACGATGCAGTCTGTCACGCCGGTCTCAGAGGGGATCAGGAACATCTCCTCCAGCATGACCTTTTCCATGATGGACCGAAGGCCTCTGGCCCCGGTCTTTCTTTCAATGGCCAGGTCCGCGATGGCCTCCAGGGCGTCATCCTCGAACTTCAGGTTGACCTGGTCATAGGCAAAGAGCTTCTTGTACTGCTTGACCAGGGCGTTTTTGGGCTCCTTGAGGATCCGGATCAGGGCCTCCCTGTCCAGCATGTCCAGGGCCACCACCATGGGGATGCGGCCGATGAACTCGGGGATCAGGCCGAACCGGACCAGATCCTGGGGCAGGACCTCCCGGAGGGTGTCGCCGATGTTCTCCTTTTCGGCCTTGCCGGCCACGGAGGCGTTGAAGCCGATGGACCGCTTGTCCTTGCGGGCGTTGATGATGCCCTCGAGGCCGTCAAAAGCGCCGCCGCAGATAAAGAGGATGTTGGTGGTATCCAGATGGTACATCTCCTGCTGGGGATGCTTGCGGCCGCCCTGGGGCGGGATGGAGGCCACCGTGCCCTCGATGATCTTCAGGAGGGCCTGCTGGACGCCTTCTCCGGAGACGTCCCTGGTAATGGAGACATTCTCGCCCTTCTTGGCGATCTTGTCGATCTCATCGATGTAAACGATGCCCAGCTCGGCCCGCTTCAGATCATATTCCGCGGCCTGGATGAGCTTTAAGAGGATATTCTCCACATCCTCGCCCACATAGCCGGCCTCCGTCAGGGTGGTGGCGTCGGCGATGGCGAAGGGCACGTTGATGATCTTGGCCAGGGTCTGGGCCAGATAGGTCTTGCCTGACCCGGTGGGGCCAAGAAGCAGGATGTTGGACTTCTGGATCTCGATGCCGTCATCGGAGCTCTCTCCCGCGATGACTCTCTTGTAGTGGTTGTAAACGGATACAGCCAGCGCCTTTTTGGCGTCATCCTGTCCGATGACATATTCGTCCAGGAAGGCCTTGATCTCGGCGGGCTTCAGGAGGTTGATCCGGTTCTTTTTGGGCTTTCTGGCCCTTTCCTCCTGGTCGGCCTCCTCCATGATGTCCGCGCAGATGGCGATGCATTCATCACAGATATAGATGTTGTCGGGACCTGCCAGAAGCCTCCGGACCTTATCCTCGGTCCTGCCGCAGAAAGAGCACTTGCGGGGCTGCATTTTTCTCCTGTCTGCCATGCTTTAACGAATCTCCTTACGTGTCGTATAAATGTTGTCGATCAGGCCATACTCCAGGGCCTGCTGGGCCGTCATCCAGTTGTCGCGGTCCGTATCCCTGACCAGCTCCTCATAGGTGCGGCCGGTATTCTCCGCCAGGATGCGGTTGAGGTTCTCCTTGATCCGGGCCATATGGGCCGCCTGGATGGCGATATCGGAGGCCTGTCCCTCGGTCCCGCCCAGGGGCTGGTGGATCAGGATCTCGGAATTGGGCAGGGCAAAGCGCTTGCCCTTGGTGCCGCCTGCCAGCAGGAAGGCGCCCATGCTGGCCGCCATGCCCACGCAGATGGTGGAAACGTCGCACTTGACGAAGTGCATGGTGTCATAGATGGCCATGCCGGCGGAAACAGACCCGCCGGGGCTGTTGATATAGAACTGGATGTCCTTGTCGGGGTCTTCGCCCTCCAGGAAAAGCATCTGGGCTACGATCAGCTCGGCGGAAGCGTCCGTGACCTGGTCGCCCAGGAAGATGATCCTCTCCTTGAGGAGCCTGGAAAAGATATCATAGGACCGTTCGCCTGTGCCGGTCTGCTCGATCACATAGGGAATAAAGTTTGCCATTCTTGCTCATTACCTCCATATAAAAGGGCCGGTGCCCTGCCGCTGCCTCCGCAGGGGCCGGCGGATGATCCTGCCGAAGGGCCCTGACGGGGCCGCACAGGATAATTATAATACAGAAAACAGAGGCCCGCCATATAGGACTGGTTGATATGTCCCCGGCGCACCTCTGTATGTTCATTCTGCTTTCAGACTGGTCAGTCTTTTATTCAGCGTCTTCTGTCTCCTCTGCCGCGGGCTCCACGTCTACGGCGTTGTCTGCGATCAGGCTGACTGCCTTCTGGACGGCGATATCGGAGACCAGGCTCTCTCTGTTGGCGCCTTCGCCGAAATACTTTTTGATGGTATCCAGGTCGGCCTGATAGGCCTCCGCCATCTTGGCGAGCTCGGCGTCGATCTCCTCATCAGAGACCTCGATGCCCTCGGCCTTCACGATCTCTTCCAGGACCAGCCTGGTGCGGATGTTCTTCTCCGCCTGAGGCTTTAAGGTCTCTTTCATGCGGTCTCTGTCCATGCCGGAGTACTGGAAGTACTGATCGATGGACATGCCCTGGGCCTGGAGCCTCCGGCCCCAGTCTTCGACCATCTTGTCTGCCTCATAGTCCAGCATGGGAGCAGGGATCTCGATGGAAGCGGCTTCCACAGCGGCCTCCACGGCCTCGTTCTCTCTCTCGGAGGCGGCAGCCTTTTCCTTGTCGGCCAGAAGTCTGGCGCGGACGTCTGCCCTGTACTCATCCATGGTGGCGAACTCGGTAAAGTCGTCGGCGTACTCATCGTTCAGCTCGGGCAGGACCTTGACCTGGATCCTGTTGACCCTGCACTTGAAGATGGCTGCCTTGCCGGCCAGGTCTTCCGTGCCGTAGTCCTCGGGGAAGGTCACGGAGACTTCCATCTCCTCACCGATCTTCGCGCCGACCAGCTGCTCTTCAAAGCCGGGGATGAAGGAACCGGAGCCGATGGTCAGGGGATAATCTGTGCCCTTGCCGCCTTCAAAGGCCTCGCCGTCCACGAACCCTTCAAAGTCCAGATTGATCTGGTCGCCGTTCTCCACGGGCCTGTCGGTCACTTCCTCCAGGGAAGCGTTCTTGTCGCGCTCTCTGCCGATCTCTGCCTCGACCTCTTCGTCGGTCACGGAGACCTCGCGCTTTGTAACGGTCACGCCCTTGTACTCGCCCAGCTCTACAGGAGGCTTGACGGCGACAGTGGCCTTATAGATGAAGGGCTTGCCGGCGCCGATCTGCACGACTTCGATCTCGGGATAGGAAACAACGTGCTCGCCGCAGGAGGAAGCTTCCGCTTCGTAGCTGCTGTTGATGCACTCATTGGCAGCGTCTTCATAGAATACGCTCTCGCCGAACATCTTCTCGATGACCTTCCTCGGAGCCTTGCCCTTACGGAAGCCGGGGATGTTCATTCTTCCTCTTTCTCTCCGATAGACCCTGTCAACAGCCTTATCGAAATCCTCAGCGCTTACCTCGATGGTAAGGACCGCCATACTCTTCTCAAGTTTTTCAACACTGACGCTCATGAATCATGATCCTCCTGGTATATTTTATGATCTTTTCCGGAGCCGGATCAGGGCCCGGTATTTTTCGTCCTGTTTGAGAACATACAATGCGGATTATAGCATAAGCCAGCAAGGTTATCAAACAGTTTTTCAGCCGCTGCGGAAAGGGCTTTCCGCAGCGGCTGATCACACTTGTCTGATTCGGTTAAGGGTCCCGGCAGGGCCGGATGGAATTACATGTGGCCGTCCCTGTGCATGGAGAACTTGTCCATGGGATAGGCCTTCAGGTTGTCCAGGACCTTTCTGCCGTCCGCCTTCTTGAGCAGGGCCTCTCTGGACCTCTTGATCTCCAT
>CAMOUD010000172.1 GCA_946626215.1 uncultured Lachnospiraceae bacterium | reverse complement strand
AAAAACGGCATAGAGGTCATCCTGGACGTGGTCTTCAACCATACGGCGGAGATGGGAGACTGGGGACCCACCTTCAACTTCAGGGGGATCGACAACCGGACCTACTATCATCTGGGACCGAACGGGGAATACCTGGATTACAGCGGCTGCGGCAATACGGTCAACTGCAACAACGTCATCGTCCGTCAGTATATCCTGGACTGTCTGCGCTACTGGGTCTCCGAGTACCATGTGGACGGCTTCCGCTTTGACGAAGCCCCGATCCTGTCCAGAGATACCAACGGAAGGCCCATGCAGAGCCCGCCCCTTCTGGAATCTCTGGCCCATGATCCCATCCTGTCCCGGTCCAAGCTGATCGCGGAGGCCTGGGACGCGGCGGGCCTGTATCAGGTGGGATCCTTCCCTGCCCCTGACAAATGGGCGGACTGGAACGGCCGCTTCAGGGACTGCGTCCGGAATTTCATTAAGGGAGAAGCGGGAGCCGGTCCGGAGCTGATCCAGAGGATCCAGGGGTCGCCGGATGTCTACAGCGGCAGAAAACAGCATTCGTCTGTCAATTTCGTTACCTGTCATGACGGTTTTACCCTGAATGACCTGGTCTCCTACAACATGAAGCACAACATGCCTAACGGGGAATTCAACCGGGACGGGATCGACAACAACATCAGCTGGAACTGCGGCGTGGAAGGACCTTCGGAGGATCCGGAAATTGAAGCCCTCAGGACCCGGCAGGTGAAAAATGCCTTTGCCCTCCTGATGCTCAGCCGGGGCACGCCCATGATGTATTCGGGAGATGAGTTCCGGAATTCCCAGGACGGCAACAACAACGTCTATTGCCAGGACTCGCCTCTCTCCTGGGTCAACTGGGAGAACCGGGACCGGTATCCGGACGTATATGATTTCTTCAAGGACCTGATCTGCCTGCGGAGAGAGTATCCGGTCCTCAGGAGACGGGAATACTTCAGCGGCTATAACAGTACCGGATATCCGGAGATCTCCTTCCATGGAGAGCAGGCCTGGAACCTGAAGATGTGGGAGCCCTTCCTGACCTTCGGCTTTATGTACGCCCAGGGGGCAGAGGAGTATGCCGCG
The DNA here is from genome assembly GCA_946626215.1 of uncultured Lachnospiraceae bacterium. Lineage (GTDB taxonomy): Bacteria > Bacillota > Clostridia > Lachnospirales > Lachnospiraceae > CAG-791. Next base: position 3,942 of record CAMOUD010000172.1, on the reverse strand, counting down.
GATGAAGACGTCTTTATCTACTGCGGGGTCAATTCCCACTGGGAGAGCCATACCATGGAGCTTCCCATTATTCCTGAGGGCCTTGTATGGACGGTCTGCGCTTCTTCGGAGGGGCCTGACAGGAAAGGCTGGAGAGCGGCTGACAGAAAGCTGCATCTTGGCCCCCGCAGCCTGTCGGTCCTGATCAGCGTTAAAGAGAAATGAACCAGGTAAAATGAAGGGACAGGGCCTGCAGCCGGAGAGGAGGGCATATGGTTCTTTTGGAAAGAGAGTTTCTGACCATCAGCGATGAGGGAGACAGGGTCTGGATGCGCCTGGATACATCTAAGGAGGCCGTCAGAGAGGTGGCCGCGAAGATGGCCGAGATCCGGCCCGGCCTTGTCATGGACGGAAAGGGCTGGGAAGCCTTTCTCAAATACTATCTGGAGGGCAATAATCCGACCCTCCTGAAGGACCTGGTCTTTGAATCGGAGGGAGATCTGTGCGTGGCCTGGTATAAAAAGATCTCGGGATTTACAAAGGTCAAAGGCGTTTCTCTGGGCAACTATATCCTGACCCTTTTCGGAGAGACCCAGGAGAAGGGGCTTTACTGTGTAATCCGGGACGAGGGAGACTTTATCGACTGGAAGAAAGACCCGGACTGAATTTCATAAGCAGCATTCTGATCGTCAGGACCCGGACTTCCGGGTCCTGGGTTTTGATATTCCGGGTCTTTGATCCACCCGGGAGAAGCTCTGAACGCCGGAACTGATAGACCTGAAAAATGGCAGGATAGATGCGGAAACATTTCAGGGCCGCTCGGTTTTCTGATCATGCCGTGACTCCGGATACTCTGGTATTATCATCCGGGTCCGGATCATGGATCATATCTTTCAGAAAGTATACCGACAAGTCCTGTCCGGGCTTCCCCGGAAATTCTGCTGGGAATACCGGAAGAAATGGCAGGCGAGTGATCTGGCACAGGAAAGAATAAGACAGGGGCGCAGGCGTCCGGTGGAATGATATTGACACATTGACATATATCAATGTGTATGTTATAGTAATCGCAGAGGAGGTGACATGTATGGGATTTAGGGAAGATGTCAGGAAGATCAAAGCACTTGCGGATGAGAACCGTCTGGCCATCATGCTGTCCCTGCAGCATGGAGAAAAGTGCGGATGCGTTTTGCTGGAGGAGCTGCACATTTCACAGCCTACCCTTTCCCACCACATGAAGCTCCTTTGCGACAGCGACCTTGTGAAAGGGCGCAAGGAAGGCAAATGGATTTATTATTCCATTTCTCCGGAAGGAGTCGCTGCCTTCCGACAGATGATCAGAGGCTACGCGCGGTGCGACTGTGAAGAAAAGGCGGATCAGGCCGGCTGCGGCTGCAGGGCATAGGCTTCTTTTACAGGGCAGTCTGCGGACTGCCCACAAAGCAGCATAATACATAGACATATTTAAATGCATAAAAATTGGAGAGTGATATGGGAACGATCCTTCAGGAACAGGTGCTGAGAATGAGATGGCTTCAGGTCCTGACCGGCAGGCTGCTGACCGCCATGGGGCTGGACATTTCCGGAAGAGTCGGGTCCAGTGTTCATTTTTTTATTTATGACGTGATAAAAATAACGATCCTGCTTTGTGTTCTGATTTTCCTGATCTCCTATATTCAGAGCTTTTTCCCGCCTGAACGCAGCCGCAGGATCATGGGACGATTTCATGGAATCGGAGCCAACGCGGCAGGGGCCCTCCTGGGCACCGTGACTCCCTTTTGCTCCTGCTCCTCTATTCCGATTTTCATGGGCTTTACAAGCGCCGGCCTGCCTTTGGGAGTGACCTTCTCCTTTTTGATCTCATCACCGATGGTGGATCTGGGAAGTCTTGTCCTGCTGATGAGCATTTTCGGGATTAAGATCGCTGCCGCTTACGTGCTGCTGGGCCTTTTCGTCGCCGTCATTGGCGGAACACTGATTGAAAAGCTTCACATGGAGGATCAGATCGCTGACTTCATCCGCAGAGGCAATGGAAGCGTGGATATAGATACGCCTGATCTGACTACAAAGGACCGTATCATCTATGCCGGAGACCAGGTGGCGTCTACCTTCCGGAAGGTATTCCCCTATATCCTGGTCGGCGTAGGGATCGGCGCTCTTATCCATAACTGGATACCGGACAGGTGGATCCAGACCATACTTGGCAGCAGGAATCCCTTTGGGGTGGTTCTAGCCGCTCTGGTCGGAATCCCCATGTACGCCGATATCTTTGGTACGATTCCCGTTGCGGAGGCTCTTCTTGCCAAGGGGGCTCAGCTGGGTACGATCCTGAGCTTCATGATGGCCGTCACGACTCTGAGCCTGCCCTCACTGGTCATGCTGAGGAAGGTGATCAGGCCAAAGCTCCTGGTGGCCTTTATCGCGATCTGCGCAGCGGGAATCATCCTGGTCGGCTATGGCTTTAATGCGTTTCAATATATATTCATTTGAAAAGGAGAACACAATGGAAATCAAGGTACTGGGAGGCGGCTGCAGCCGCTGCGAGGCACTGCTGAGGGCTGCCAGGGAGGCTGTAGAGAAAAAAGGGATCCGGGCGGAGATCGAGTACGTCACAGACATGGAGAGAATCATGCAATACGGGGTGATGAGCATGCCCGCGCTGATGATCGATGGCAGGATTGTTTCATCCGGAAAAGTGCTGAAAGCAAAGGAAGTGGAAAAGCTCCTTTGACAGAGCGTGCTTTGGCCGCAGGGATGCCTGGCGCGGCGGATGTCTTTTGCGGGACTCTGTACAGGGCAGGACCTGTCAGGCCATCCACAGGAATGGCTGCATCTGGATTTCGGGACAGGAGGGACGGAGGAAGATTCCGCGGTCCTAAGCAGGAATCTGCCCAGATATACCGTTCCCCTTGAAGCAGGCGTCAAAAGGGCAGGACTGTCTTTCTAACAGGAAAAGCCTGTCCTTTCGATTCTTGACAGAGGTCATTCCTGGTGATAGGGTAAGGGGGCTGGTTCGGAGGGCAGTACATTCGCTGGAAATGGTATGCCGGATAAGACCGCGGGCTGAGACGCCTGCTGTTTTATCCGGCTTTTTGCTTGAGGACAGCCTGCCCATCATCAGCTTTGTTTTGAGTATTTGGTTTCTTTTATTCTGTTCACGAGGTCTTGACGCGAGATGAAGAACAATGATTTTACGACCGGCCCTATCCTTCCCAAGCTCCTGAAGTTCATGCTTCCGGTCCTGTTCGCCATGTTCCTGCAGGCCATGTACGGGGCTGTAGACCTCCTGGTGGTGGGGAAGTTCTGCACCAACGCGGACGTATCCGCTGTATCCACCGGGTCCCAGATCATCATGACCCTGACCAACCTTCTGGTGAGCTTCTCCATGGGGATCACCGTGGCGGTGGGCCAGTATATCGGACAGAAGAGACCCGAGGAGGCCGCCGGGACCATCGGAACGGGCCTGGTGCTATTTGCCATCCTGGGGACCCTCTTCACCCTGGTCAGTGTCCTGGGAGCAGGCGCCCTGGCCTCCGTCATGCAGGCGCCTCCGGAGGCCTTTGACCTGACGGTCAGCTATATCCGGATCTGCGGAGCCGGGTTCCTGATCATTACGGCCTATAACCTTCTTGGCAGCATCTTCCGGGGCCTGGGAGATTCCAGGACGCCCCTGCTGGCAGTCGGGATCGCCTGCTTCTGCAACATCCTGGGAGACCTCCTGTTCGCGGCCAGGTTCGGGATGGGAGCGTCCGGAGCCGCCCTGGCCACGGTCCTGGCCCAGCTGATCAGCGTGGCCGTTTCCCTCCTGTTCATCAAAAGGATCCGGCTTCCCTTTGCCTTCGGAAGGTCCCATATCAGGCTGAGGAAGGCCAATACCCTTACCATCTTTCGGATCGGTACCCCCATCGCTCTCCAGGACTTCCTGGTAGGCATTTCCTTCCTGGTCATCCTGGCCATCGTCAACAG
>CAMOUD010000171.1 GCA_946626215.1 uncultured Lachnospiraceae bacterium | reverse complement strand
CCCTCCCTGGCGGCTATGGCCGCCAGGTCCTCATACTCGGCCTTGGCCCGGGTGACCCCGTAGCCGGTGCTGATCTTGCGGCGGACCTTCCCATAGGGGGTCTCCAGGACATCCTCCCTCCGGTCCAGGACATACCGGTCCATGGCCAGCTCCCGGATCCCGATGGTGGCGGTCAGCCGGAAGATCGTCTCCACCATGACCATCCTTGTCTCCTCTGTGCAGATGACCCTGAGAAGAAGGCCGGGCCTGGACTTTTTCATGATGATGGGAGTGACCGAAACGTCTCTGGCCCCGGCTTCCAGAAGGGCTTCCATGGCGTAGCCCATCTCTTCGCCCGTCATATCGTCCACATTGCAGGAAAGCTCCAGGATCCGGTCCCTGGACCCTTCCGTCTCACCCAGGAGGGCCCGGACGGCGTTGCACACGGGAAAGTCCCTTTTGCCCATGCCGTAGCCGATGGCGGAGGTCTTCATGACGGGCATCTCCCCGAAGTCATCCGCGAAGTGCTTTAAGAGGGCGGCTCCCGTGGGGGTGCAGAGCTCTCCCTGTATGCTTCCTCCGTAGATGGGCACGTCCCTGAGGATCCAGGCAGTGGCCGGCGCCGGAACGGGCAGGATCCCGTGGGCGCAGCGTACATGGCCGCTCCCCACATGGACCGGCGACGCGATGACCCGGTCCGGACCGAGCATCTCCATCAGGAGGCTGACGGCCAGGACATCGGCGACGGCGTCCCTGGTCCCCACCTCATGGAAGTGGATCTCTTCCACCGGGCAGTCATGGGCATGGCTCTCCGCCCCGGCGATCAGGCCGTATACGGCAAGGATGTCCTCCCGGACCTTTCCGGAAACGTCCATGGCCTCCGCCATGCGGCGGATGAATCCCATGCCGGAGTGGGCATGATGGTGATGATGCCCGTCCTCATGGTGATGATGGTGTTCCTCTTCATGGTCATGCCCGTGATCATCTTCATGGTCACGGTCTTCCTCATGGCGGTGGTCATGATCACCCTCATGGCGGTGGTGAGGGCCGTGATCATGATGGTGATCATGATGGTGATCATGCTCTTCCTCATGGTGGTGGTCATGACCATGGTCATGGTCCTCCTCTTCCATTCCGTCCACCAGGACCCTCATATGGGTCCCCGTGATCCCGCACTTCTTTGTCTTTTCCGCGCTGACCGAAACGCCCTCGGGCACCAGGCCGGCCAGCCTCTCCAGAAAGGCCTCCCTCTCCGCCTCCGGCAAAAGCTCCAGAAGGGCCGCTGTCAGCATATCTCCGGCGGCTCCCATGCCGCAGTCCAGATACAGTACCTTCATCCTTATCTCCTCTATCTTTTATTCTCAGTCCTTCTTTATGCCTGTCCGCTTTTTCCGGCCTCCGGCAGGACCTCGTTCATGCTGCCCGTCCGGTAGCCGGCCAGGTCCAGGCTCACATAGGAAAAGCCGTAGTCCTTCAGTCGCCTTACGATCTCCTCCCGGACCTCCTGCCGCAGGATCCTCTCAAAGTCCGCCGGCGTCACCTCGATCCTGGCCAGGTCTCCGTGGACCCTGACCCTGCGCTGCCCAAAGCCCAGGTCCGCCAGCAGGTCCTCGGCCCTTTCCACCATCTTCAGCCTGTCCCTGGTGATGGTCTCTCCGTAGACAAAGCGGGAGGCCAGGCAGGCGAAGGAAAGCTTGTCCCAGGTGGGCAGGCCCAGCATCGCGGACAGGTCCCGGATCTCCGCCTTGTAAAGGCCGGCCTTCTTCAGGGGGCTGACGACCCCCAGTTCCCGGATGGCCCGCATGCCGGGCCTGTAATCCCCCGTATCGTCCATGTTGGAGCCCTCCGCCACGCAGGCAAGGCCCAGCTCCTCCGCCTCCTTTACAAAGCGGCTGAACAGGCTCTTCTTGCACAGGTAGCACCGGTCCGGCGGATTGGAGGAAAAGCCCTCGATCTTTGTCTCATCCACCTCCAGCAGGATCTGGCGGATCCCTTCCCGGCGGCAGAATTCCTCCGCCTCCTCATGCTCCCTGCGGGGGAAGAAGCAGGCGTCGGCCGTCAGGGCCACGGCCCTGTCTCCCAGGACGTCCCGGGCCGTTTTCAGCAGGAAGGTGGAGTCTACCCCTCCCGAAAAGGCTACGGCCACAGATCCCAGGGCCTTCAGGTCCTCCTTCAGGATCCTGTATTTTTCCAGCGCCTCCGGTGCGGGCTCTCTTTTAATCATCTTCCTTCCCTTCCCGGCGGCAGGCCAGGCGGTTGATCTGGGTCGCCATATAGCCGGCCCCGTACCCGTTGTCAATGTTCACCACCGCGATCCCGTTGGCGCAGGAATTGATCATGGTCAGGAGGGCGGACAGGCCGTGCATGCTGGCCCCGTAGCCCACGGAGGTGGGGACCGCGATGACAGGATTGCTGACCAGGCCCCCCAGGACGCTGGCCAGGGCCCCCTCCATGCCGGCCACGGCCACCACGCAGTTGGCCTTCTGGATGACCTCCAGCCTGGACAGGAGCCTGTGGATCCCGCTGACGCCCACGTCAAAGACCCGGTTCACCCTGGCCCCGAAGTATTCCGCCGTCTGGGCCGCCTCCTCGGCCACGGGAATGTCCGCCGTGCCCGCCGTACAGACGCAGATCAGGCCCTCCCTTTTCTTTCCTTCCTTCTCCGCCTTCAGGATCCGGGAAACGGGATCGTAGCTGAGGGAAGGGATCAGGGGCCTGACCAGGTCATACTGGTGCTGGCTGGCCCGGGTCCCGAAGACCTCTCCGTTCTCCTTATACATCCGGACATAGATCTCCTTCAGGAAGGGGTCCGGCTTGCCGCTGCAGAAGATGACCTCCGGAAAGCCGGACCGGACCGCCCTGTGGGAATCGAGCTTGGCAAAGCCCATGTCCTCAAAGGGCTCCCGGCGGAGGAACCCCTCCGCCTCTTCCACGGAAATCCTTCCCTCTTTTACCTGTTCCAGAAGTTCTTTCGTATCCATGGTCCCTCCTTCTGCTTCAGGAAGCAGTGCTGTCCCATCCATCATAGCATGCACTCCCCTTGCCTGCAAAGAAAGGCAGACAGCCAAAAAACCCCCTGTGCCCGGCGCGGGCACAGGGGGTTCCCTCCCGGCCGGTCTCCGGGCGGCTGTCGGACGGTGAGGGTTCCGCAGCCGCTTCCGGCACCGGACGGTGAACGGGAAGTGCGTCACAGGGAACAGGCCCCTGCATTGATTTAGCATACCGGTAAAGTGTGTCCATTTTGTGGATTCCTCTGAGACAAATAACCGTTTTTGTTGCATTATGACATTTTTAATCTTTCTTATATCCTTTATACTGAGAACAGGAACCGATACTGCGCGGGACCTGTCCGGGGGACAGTGCCCCGCGGCTAGCGCCGCGGACGCGGCAGGAAAGGAAGAATTATGGGAAGACTCAGTGGAAAGACAGCAGTCGTGACTGGAGCCTCCTCCGGCATGGGCAGGGAGATCGTCACCCTCTTTGCCAAAGAGGGCGCCAATGTCGTAGCGGTGGCCAGAAGAAAGGAAAGACTGGAGGCCCTGGCCGCTGACCTGGCGGGAGAAGAAGGGCGCGTCCTCCCCTTCCCCGGCGACATCTCCTCCAGAGAGATCAACGAAGCCATGATCGACTTTGCTGTGGAGCATTTCGGAAAGCTGGATATCCTGGTCAACAATGCCGGCATCATGGATGACATGGCCGGCGTAGGCGAGTTCAAGGACGACAAGCTGGAGAAGGTCTTCAGCGTCAACGTATACGGCCCCTTCTACGCCTCCCGGAAGGCAGTCACCACCTTCAAGGCCCAGGGCGGCGGCGGATGCCTGATCCACATCGCCTCCGAGGGCGCCAAGAAGACCGTGGCGGGCGCTGTCTACTGCGCCTCCAAGGCAGCCATCGTGTCCCTGTCCATGAATACCGCCTACATGTATAAGGGCGACGGCATCCGGTCCAACTGCATCATCGCGGGCGGCTTTGCCACCGAGATCGCCTCTGCCATGGGCATGCCCGACATGGAAGCCTACGGCAAGCTCCAGCCCAACCTGGCCACCGCTCCGGCTCCCGGCCAGCCCATCGAGATCGCCAGGGCCTGCCTCTATCTGGCAAGCGACGAGGCGGCCTATGTCTCCGGCGCCGAGCTGGCAGTCGACGGAGGCTGGATCTCCGCGTAAAAAGCGCCTGCAGGCCTGAAGCTTTCTTCAGGAAGCGTCAGACCTGACGAAAGGCCCCGTCCGGGCGGACCGGACGGGGCTTTCTCTGTATCTTTGCATCTTTTCTCTGCTTCTGTATCTCAGTATCTTTTCTCCGCTTCTGCAGCTCTGCCTGTCCGGATTTCCTCAGAATTCGCCCCCGGCCAGCCTGTCCCTGGCTTCCAGCAGGGTCCGGCAGATATGGGCGCCTCCCTCCAGGATCTCAGGCGTGGGCTCAAGGGTATCCGGGACCATGATGGTGGAACAGCCGGCGGCAAGGCCGGCCAGGGCCCCGCCCACGGAATCCTCCAGGACATAGCAGTCCTCCGGGGGAAGGCCGAGCCTTCCGGCCGCCCGGAGAAAGATGTCCGGGTCAGGCTTGCTCCTGACCCCTCCCTCGGCGGAGGAAAGGACGAATTCGATCTTGTCCATGATCCCGGTATTTCTCATGTTCCTTTCGATGACCTGCCGGCGGGACCCGGAGGCCACGCAGACCCGGACCCCCTTTTCCTGAAAGAAGTCCAGGATCTCATAGAGGCCCGGCTTGACCGGCAGATGGTCTTCCGTGACCCGCATGACCCTTTCATAGAGGGCAGCCATCAGGGCTCCCGGGTCCACGGAGGGAAAGAAGGTCCGGATGACATTTTCCATGACGTCCCCCGCGGTCCCGGTGATGGCAGGGACAAAGGCGTCCGGAATGGTGATGCCAAAGTCCGGGGCCAGGACATACCAGGACTCATCGTAGACCCGCTGGGTATCGAACATGAGGCCGTCCATATCAAAAATCGCAGCTTTTTTCATTGGCTTTCCCGCTTCTTTTCTGAATCTCAGATGACCCTGATCTGGCAGGTCTTCATGGAGGCCAGGGCCGTCTCATGGCTGTCCGGGGTCAC
>CAMOUD010000170.1 GCA_946626215.1 uncultured Lachnospiraceae bacterium | reverse complement strand
TAACAATGGCAAAAGCATTTGGTATTATCACATCTTCTCCGGAACATAAAGTGGCCGGCATGCAGGACTATCGTCCCATCGGCGCATTCTCCATCCTCGGCAGATATCGCGTGATCGACTTCCCGATCTCCAACTTCTCCAACAGCGGGATCATCAACATCCAGGTCTATATCGCCAAGAAGCCTCATTCCCTGGTAGCGCATATCGGCACCGGCCGTCACTACAACATCAACTCCAAGCGCGGCAAGATCGAGCTGGTATTCCCGTCCGATGAAGAGCTGAACCCCATCTATCAGACCAACATCGCGGCCATGGCTTCCAACATTGCTCACCTGGAGCGTCAGTCCCAGGAGTATGTTGTCATTGCTCCCAGCTGCATGGTCTTCAAAGAGGACTTCGGCAAGCTTCTGGCCGATCACGCTGAAAGCGGCTCCGACATCACCCTGCTCTATCACAACGTGACCGACGCCAAGCACGGCTACAGCACCTGCAACGAGCTGATCCTGGACGGCAACCGCGTCAAGCACATCGTTCCCAACCTGGCGGACGAAGACAACAAGGCCATCTTCATGGAGACCTTCGTAATGAAGAAAGCCCTCCTCCTTGACCTGATCAAGAAGGCACAGGCCACCTCCTCCATGTATTCCCTCGCCAACATCGTCAACCATCTGGCAGACAGCCTGGATCTGAGAGCCGTCGAGCACAAGGGCTTCTTCGCTCCCATCACCAGCCTCAAGTCCTATTTCTTCAACCAGCTCCGCCTGAAGGAGTACAGCGTCGCCAGCGAGCTCTTTACTCCTGACTGGCCCATCTACACCAGGACCTCCGATTCCGCTCCGACCCGCTACTTCGAAGGCGCTTCCGTCAAGGATTCCATGATCTCCAACGGCTGCAAGATCAAGGGCACGGTCGAGAATTCCGTCATCGCCAGAGGCGTAGAGATCGAGGAAGGCGCTGTTGTCAGGAACTGCGCGGTCCTGGCCTATGTCAAGATCGGCAAGGGCGCTGTTCTGGAGAACCAGGTCATCGACAAGTACGCACAGATCTCCGACGGCCGCAAGATCGTGACCGACATGGAGCATCCCGGATATATCAAGCACAGCGACAAAGTCTGATCCGTCCTCTTTTCTTCAGAATAAATCAGTCATAAAATAAGAAGGCCCGGAAGCCTGCGGCTTCCGGGTCTTTTTTTGCGTGTCTGCGTTTCAGAAGGGCTCAAGGCCTATCCGCAGGCCCTCTTTTCCAGGGCCTTTGTCAGCCGGTCATAGCGGATCAGCTTTTTTATCTTCTCCATCAGGAAAGAGACGGCCAGGGAATCGGCCAGCAGGACCAGGGCGATCAGGGCCCAGTGCCGGAAGGAATAGGTAAAGGCATAGAACCATCTGGCCCGGATCAGGTTGTGGATCAGGAAGATGTCCATGGAATAGATCCCCAGGACCTCCAGGATCCGGGAAAGGACCGGGACCCGGGAAAGGAATTCCAGATGGAAGGCGCAGATGACCAGAGGGATCAGGGCCTCCCAGACGGACAGGAGGGTGGTCCCCCAGACCCGGATCCTGGTATAGAGAAGGAAGACGACCAGAAGGAGCTCCGCCGCCCCCTTCAGGAAGGAAGCAAAGGCTCCCCCTCCCAGGGGATGCCAGTCCCGGATCCTTTCCAGGAGCCTTCTGTCCGCCGCCAGGATCCCAAGGCCTATGCAGACCGCGTAGCGGCTGAAATAGGCATAGGTAGGCGCCACTGAGGGGTCATCCTGCACCACGGGGAAAAGAATGACCAGAAGGAGGGAAATCCCCATCAGGACCGCCCCGCCGAACCTTCGGTAGAGGGCCAGGAAGAGGGGCATGGTGAAGATCAGGATCAGGGCCAGGGAAATATACCAGTAGGTCGACAGACCGGTGGGCGTATGGAAGAACTGGGCCAGGCCCAGCATGTCCACGAAGATCCAGATCAGCTTTTTCATCCCCGGCCCGTACTTGTCTCCCAGGAGATGATGGTTCATGACAAGGCCGAAGGCCGTGGAAGCCAGGAATATATAGATGAAGTTCATTTCCAGCCGGATGGTCCGGCCAAGGACCAGCCTCTGGGTCTGGTCCGCTGTCAGGGCATAGGCAGGATCCGCCTTTTTGTAGGACAGGGTCATGCCGTAGGCGCTCAGGAAGGTAAAGAGGGCCACGCAGATCTTGAAGGACCAGCAGATCCAGTTGAGCTGGGATTCGGTAAAGGGCGCGAAAAGGACCACCATTCCATCATACCGGTCCGGCATCATGAAGGAATGGTGGAGGATCATCATGATGATGGCCGTCCCCTTGACCCTGTTGGTATCCGCTTTGGTAAAAGTCACCTGTCAGCTCTCCTTTTTGCCGCCCCGGCGGATCTCGGAAATGATGTAGCGGGGCCGTCCCTTGATCTCCTCGTAGATCCTGGCCATGTAGTAGCCGATGATGCCCAGGCTGATCATGATCAGGCTGGAGGAAAAGAGGAGAAGGATAATGACCGTGGTAAAGCCGCCCAGGGCCTGGCCGGTCAGCTTCTGGACCAGGGAGATGACTCCGAAGACCAGGGAGACAGCCAGCATGACAAAGCCCAGGATCGTGATCATCTGCAGCGGGGCCGAGGAAAAGGATCCGATGTTGGTGATGGCGTAGCGGATCAGGGCCCTGGTGGACCACTTGGACTCGCCCGCCGTCCTCTCCTGGACCCGGTAGCTGACCTCCGCCTTTTTAAAGCCCACCCAGAAGGACAGGGCCCGGAAAAAGACGTTGCGCTCGGGCATCCGGTTCAGGGTATCCACGACCTTCCTGTCCAGGAGCTTGAAGTCCGAGGAGGCCTCCATGTCCATGCCGGTGGCCCTGCTGATCAGCTTGTAGAAGCTCCCGGCGGCGAACCGGTGGAGGCCGGACTCTTCGCCCCGGTCCTCCTTGATGCCCTCCACGACCTCATAGCCCTGCTCCCAGAGCCGGTACATCTCCACGATCTTCTCCGGCGGATGCTGGAGGTCGCAGTCCAGGACCACCACGCAGTCGCCCCGGGCCTTTTCCAGGCCGGCGAACATGGCCGCCTCCTTGCCGAAGTTCCGGGAAAAGTGAAGGCCCACGACGCCGGGGTCCTCCTCCGAGGCCCGGCAGATTTCCTTCCAGGTCATATCCCTGGACCCGTCGTCCACAAAGAGGATCTCATATCCGATCCCGGCATCCCTGAGGATGCCGGAGATCGTCCGCGCTGCCAGCGCGATCATTTTTTCTTCATTATAGGCGGGAAGTATGACAGAAAGCATAAGGCTCCCTCCTTACAGGCAATCAGTGTCTGGCTGTCATATGGGGCTTAACGGCCGCGGGATCTGTCATAAGCTCCTGGGAATGCTCCCGGTTCATCTGTCTGCACATGGCGCAGAAGGTCTCCAGCGGCACGCCGTGGAGCTGCTGCTTCTGGCCCCGGATGGTCACGGAGACCGTGCCCTCCTCGGCTTCCTTGTCACCGACCACCAGGATGTAGGGCTCCTTGAGGTTGCGGAATCCCTTGATCTTGGTATTCATGTTCTTGTCGGCGTAGTCGGCGATCACGCGGATGCCGGCGTCCTCCAGGGTGTCGGCCACCTTCTTCGCGTAGTCGTTGTGCTCGGTCCGGATCGGGACCACGGCGACCTGCTCGGGAGCCAGCCAGAAGGGGAAAGCGCCCTTATAGTGCTCGATCAGGATGCCGATGAAGCGCTCCATGGAACCGAAGATGGCCCTGTGGATGACGACGGGCTCCTTGAGGGTGCCGTCCTTGTCCTGGTAGGTCAGGCCGAAGTTGTGGGGCAGCTGGAAGTCCAGCTGGATGGTGCCGCACTGCCACTCTCTGCCCAGGGCGTCCTTGATCTGAAGGTCGATCTTGGGGCCATAGAAGGCGCCGTCGCCTTCGTTGATCTCATAGCCGCCCTCGCCGTATTTGCGGTCCAGGATCCGCTTCAGGGAAGCCTCAGCCTTGTTCCAGACCTCGATATCTCCCATGAAGTCTTCGGGCCTGGTGGAGAACTCGGCCCTGTAGGTGATGCCGAAGGTCTCATAGATCTGGTCCGCGATCTCCATGATATCCTCGATCTCGGCCTCGATCATGTCCTCGGTCACGAAGGTATGGTCGTCATCCTGCCGGAATTCCTGGACCCGGAAGAGGCCGTTCATCTGGCCGGACTTCTCCTTGCGGTGGACCACATCCAGCTCGTTGTAGCGGATGGGCAGCTCCTTGTAGGAGTGGACCGTCCTCTTGTAGGTGTTCATGGCGTTGGGGCAGTTCATGGGCTTGGCGGCCATGATGTCCTCCGCGTCCGGTTCGCCGGAGGCGCCGGGGATGATGAACATGTTGTTCTGATAATGGGCCCAGTGGCCGGAGATGAGCCAGAGCTTGCGGTTGTTGATGACGGGCGCGGAGATCTCCTGGTAGCCGTGCCTGTCATGGATGTCTCTCCAGAACTCGATCAGGGTCCTGTACATCCGCCAGCCGCGGGGCAGCCAGTAGGGCATGCCGGGGGCAGTCTCATGGAACATGAAGAGGTCGAGCTCGGGACCGATCTTCTTATGGTCGCGCTCCATGGCCTCCTTGATCAGGGCCAGGTGCTTCTTCAGCTCATCCTTGGAAGGGAAGGCATAGACATAGATCCTCTGGAGGGAATCCCTGGTCTCATCGCCTCTCCAGTAGGCGCCGGAGGTGGACTTGATCTGGAAAGCGGCGGAAAGGAGTTCCTTGGAGTTCTCCACGTGAGGGCCGCGGCAGAGGTCCACAAAGTCCTCGCCCGTATAATAGACCGTGATGGTCTCGTCCTCGGGCAGGTCCATGATCAGCTCGGTCTTGAATTTCTGGTCTTTGAACATCTCCAGGGCTTCCTGTCTGGAGACCTCTTTGCGGGTCCAGTCTTCCTTTCTCTTCAGGATCTCCCGCATCTTGTCCTCGATGGCCTTGTAGTCCTCCTCGGTGACGGTCCTGGGCAGGACGAAATCATAGTAAAGGCCGTCCGCGATCTGGGGGCCGATGGCGTACTGGACGTTCTCCTTGCCGAAGATCTCGATCACGGCCTTGGCCAGCACGTGGGCCAG
>CAMOUD010000169.1 GCA_946626215.1 uncultured Lachnospiraceae bacterium | reverse complement strand
AGATTGGCCAAGGCGCGATGAATAATTCTTGTCATTCCATTCGATATCTAGTAAACTAGATAAGGACTTTTGCCGAATGGCAAAGATTTGGCAAAATCATCAGCCCGGTGGGCTGTAGAATAATAAGTGGAGGTTATTAAATGAAAGTTTACACGACTGACAAAATCAGGAACATTGTACTTTTGGGCCACGGCGGATCCGGTAAGACCACTCTTGCTGAAGCAATGTGCAATATGAGCGGCATTACTTCCCGTATGGGCAAGGTCGAAGACGGCAACACCGTCAGCGATTTCACCAAGGAAGAGCAGAAGAGGGGCATTTCCATCAAGACTTCCGTCATTCCGATCGAATGGGCGGGCGTTAAGGTCAATATCCTGGATACTCCCGGTTATTTCGATTTTGTCGGTGAAGTGGAAGAGGCCATGAGCGTAGCGGATGCTGCCATCATCGTCATCTCCGGCAAGTCCGGCGTCGAAGCCGGCACGGAAAAGGCATGGGATCTCTGCGAGAAGTTCCATATGCCCAGGATCTTCTACATCTCCGATATGGATGTCGACAATGTTTCCTATGAGAACATCGTAGAGAACCTGACCTCCCTGTACGGCAAGAAGATCGCTCCCTTTATCTTCCCCATCCGTGACAACGGCGTTTTCAAGGGCTATGTTTCCGTCCTTTCCGAACAGGCCTATACCTGGAAGGACAAGAAGGATGTCGCCTGCGACGTTCCCGGTGCCAGCGCCGACGAGCTCGAGCAGTATCGTGAGGTCCTGATGGAGACCGTCGCTGAGACCAGCGAGGAGTTCATGGAAAGATACTTCGGCGGTGATGAGTTCACCGAGGAAGAAGTCCGCGACGCGGTCAAGGTCAATATCCAGGATGATTCCATCATCCCCGTAGTCTGCGGCTCCAGCACCCAGATGCGCGGCGTTTCCGTCCTTCTGGACGACATCGTTTCCTTCATGCCCGGCGCCGATTCCCGCACCGTGGAAGGCACCAACATGAAGACCGGCGAGGCTTTCGAGGCATCCTTCGATGATTCCCAGAACAAGTCCGCCTTCATCTTCAAGACCATCGTGGATCCCTTCATCGGCCGTTATTCCCTGATCAAGGTCCGCTCCGGCGTCTTCAAGACCGATGACATGGTCTATGATTCCTCCCTTGAGACCGAGATCAAGCTGGGCAAGATCTACATCATGACCGGCAACAAGACCCAGGAAGTCCCTGAGCTGCACGCCGGCGACATCGGCGCAGTTGCCAAGCTCGGCGAAGCCAGGACCGGCGACACCCTGTCCACCAAGGCCTTCCCCATCCAGTATCCTGAGATGGCCATTTCCAAGCCTTACACCTACCTTCGCTACAGGGCCCGCAACAAGAACGATATCGACAAGATCGCCCAGGCCATGGCCAAGATCGCTTCCGAAGATCCTACCTTCAAGCCCGTCACGGACGCTGCCAACAGGCAGTCCCTGATCTACGGCATCGGCGACATGCAGCTTGAGGTCGTCAAGAGCATGCTCAAGAACGAGTACAAGGTCGAGATCGACACCGAGAAGCCGAAGGTAGCCTACAGAGAGACCATCCGGAAGACCTCCGACGTGGAATACAAGTATAAGAAGCAGTCCGGCGGACACGGCCAGTACGGTCACGTCAAGATGAAGTTCAGCCCCTCCGGCAACACCGAGGAAGCCTATGAGTTCGACGAAGAAGTCGTCGGCGGAACTGTTCCGAAGAACTACTTCCCCGCAGTTGAGAAGGGCATCCAGGAATCCGTCATCGCCGGCCCTCTGGCAGCCTATCCCGTAGTAGGCGTCAGATGCGTCCTGTACGATGGATCCTATCACCCGGTAGACTCTTCTGAAATGGCCTTCAAGACCGCTTCCGTCCAGGCCTTCAAGAAGGGCTTCATCGAGGCAGGCCCTGTCCTTCTCGAGCCCATCGTTTCCCTTAAGGTCACCATCCCGGATGCCTTCACCGGCGATGTCATGGGCGACCTGAACAAGAGGCGCGGCAGAGTCCTGGGCATGAACCCCATCGGCAACGGCAAGCAGGTCGTTGAGGCTGAGGTTCCCCAGTCCGAGCTCTTTGACTACTGCACCGTCCTTCGTTCCATCTCCGGCGGCCGCGGCGACTACATGTATGAGTTCGCGAGATATGAGCAGGCTCCTGCTGATATCCAGGCCAAGGAAGTGGAAGCAAGGGCCCAGGCTGTGGCTGACGGCACTGCTGAATAACCTGTTTCCGGCAGCAGAGACAAAGACCGGTCCTGACCGGACCTTTGTCCGCGGGGGACAGACCCATACCTGATCATCATGCTGTACCGGTTGTTTTTCAGCCGGTACAGCTTTTTTAAAAGCCGGGGCATCCCGGCTTCCGGAGGATCCCTATGCGCGGCAGAGAGAACTATTTTGAGAACGTACCGGAATCGGGCTGGATCCTGTCAGCCCTGGAGGAAGGGGACGGAAAGGGAGAAGAGGAAAGACGCCGGACCGCGGCCGATACCATGGAACGCCATCTTCAGGGTTCCGGGATCGTCCTGTCCAGGAACATCCGAATGGATGGGTCCGTGACCGGGTATGTCCAGGCCCAGATCCGGGGCGAAAGGCCCGGTCCTTCTCTGGTCTTCCTCTGCCGGGCCGAGGGAGCCTGCGCTCCTGCCTTTGCCGCCGCCCTGGCTGTTTTCAGAAGAAAGGCGGAGGCGGTCCACAGGGGAGAGGAGTCCCTTCCCTATCCTCTGCGCCTGATCCTGATCCTGGACAGGCCGGATTCCCTGGAGGAAACGAAAGAGCTGATCCGGTCCGGGATCCTGCGCAGGGAGGACCTGGTCCTGGGCCTGCGTCCCACAGAGGGAAGGATCCTGGCCTCTCATCTGGGCCGGATGGAAACGGTCATGGAGGTAAAGGCTGGGCAGGACCTTCTTCAGAGGACCGATGCCATTTCCTGCGCGGCCAGGATCCTGACCGGGATCCGGGGCAGGGTCTTTTCCCTGTCTGAAAGCAGGGCCATGGGCAGGACCCGGGTCAGCGCCGCCTCCATAGAGGGAGGGGAAGAGGGGCTGGACGCCGCTTCCTCCTGCCGGGCCAGGCTGGTCTTTCACCTGACCGTGCCCCATGACAAGGAGGCCATGGAAAGGCTCCTGGACCAGGCGGCCGAAGAAATGACCCAGAAGGCAGAGAGCCTTGAAGTCCGGTTCGATACAGGGGCCTATACCCCTCCTGTGGAGGTCTCTCCCCATTCCAGGCTCCTCCTGGAGCTGAGGGATTCCATCGCCGCGGAGACCGGGATCCGGCCGGAGGGAGAGACGGGGCCTTCCTTTACCGACACGGCCCTGGTCTGCCACCAGCTGGGCAGCATCGAGGCCATGGACTACGGCCCTTTGCTTTCCGGGGATGAGGATTCCATGACCGGAGACCTCTGCACGGCGGAGTCGGTCCTGGAAAGGCTGATCGCCAACGTGGGGAACGGTCCTCTTGAGGAGGAGGTCCCCATCAGCAAAAAGATCTTCTCCGGCCTGGAGAACCTGCCCTCCGGCAGCGCGTCACGGAGGATCCTTCCGGGCTGCCTGGTCCTGGAGGGAGGCGCCTTCCGGGGCCTCTATACCCAGGGAGTCCTGGACGCTTTCATGGAGGAGGGCATCAACCTCCAGACCGTCATCGGGGTCTCGGCCGGGGCCCTCAGCGGCATGTGCTATGTGTCCGGCCAGATCGGCCGGGGAGCCAGGATCAACCTCCGCTACCGGCATGATGACCGCTACGTAGGCCTCAAGGCCTTCCGAAGGAACCGGGGCCTGATCGGCTTTGACTTTGTCTTCTTCGGCCTGGACGAGGAGTATCCCCTGGACAGGGAAAGGTTCCTGGACCCTGACCGCAGGTTCCTGGCCGCGGCCACCTCCTGCGAGACCGGGGAAACGGTCTGCTTTGACAGGGATACCTGTTCGGACATCTTTCAGGCGGTCCGGGCTTCCGCTTCCATGCCCTTTGTCTCCAGGCCCGTCCTGGTGGACGGGATCCCCTGTCTGGACGGAGGCTGCGGGGATGACAAGATCCCGGTGCGCTGGGCCCTGGACCAGGGCTTCGAAAAGATCGTGGTCATACGGACCCGGGAAAGATCCTACCGGATCGAGGCGGACGGAGGCAGGACCGCGGCCGTGGCCAGAAGGTTCTACCGGAAGTACCCCCGCTTTGCCGAAAAGCTTTCGGACAACAATGCCTCCTACAATGCCCTTCTGGACCGGATCGACGCTCTGGAGCAGGAGGGGAGGATCTATGTGATCGCGCCCTCCCAGCCGCCGGAGGTGGGCAGGGTCGAATCGGACATGGAGAAGCTGGGCGCCCTCTATTACATGGGCTATCACGACGCCAGGCTCTGCCTGCCCTCCCTGCGGGCCTATCTGGGCATGAAGGAGTAAGGCTTTCCGATCATACAGCAAGTTTTCTTTTACTTGCTCTCACTTTGTGATATAGTTAAAAGTCGTAGCGCCGGGCCCCCGGGCGCTGATTCCATAGAGAGAGGAAGATATTCATGAACACGGATTTCAAAAAGATCGAGCCCAAGTGGCAGAAACGCTGGGAAGACGCAGGCATCTTCAAGGCTGAGGATTTTTCCGAAAAGCCCAAGTTCTACGGCCTGGTGGAATTCCCCTACCCCAGCGGCGCAGGCATGCATGTCGGCCACATCAAGGCCTATACCAGCATTGAGGTCATTTCCAGAAAGAGAAGGATGCAGGGCTACAACGTCCTCTTCCCCATCGGCTTTGACGCCTTCGGTCTGCCCACCGAGAACTACGCGGTCAAGACCAATACCCATCCCAGGGTGATCACCGACGTCAACATCAAGAAGTTCTGCGACCAGCTCCGGAGCGTGGGCTTCTCCTTCGACTGGGACAGGACCATCGATACCACCGATGAGAACTACTACCACTGGACCCAGTGGATCTTCTTAAAGCTCTTTGAGCACGGCCTGGTCTTCCGGGACAAGACCCTGGTCAACTACTGCCCTCACTGCAAGGTGGTCCTGGCCAATGAGGACAGCCAGGGCGGCAAGTGCGATATCTGCGGCAGCGATGTCGTGCAGATGTCCAAGGACGTCTGGTATCTCCGGATCACTCAGTACGCCGACAAGCTGCTGGAAGGCCTGAAGGACGTGGACTATCCCGAGAACATCAAGCTGCAGGAGGTCAACTGGATCGGCAAGTCCCAGGGCGCCTTTGTGGATTTCCCTCTGGAAGGGATCGATGAGACCATCGAGATCTATACCACCAGGC
>CAMOUD010000168.1 GCA_946626215.1 uncultured Lachnospiraceae bacterium | reverse complement strand
GCCGGAAAGGTCTTGACAGAGGACCAGAGACCTGCTTTTCTGAAAACAGGTCCCTATGCCGCGTATCCATCTGCCGCCTTCTGTAACGGGTGAATCCCTATGTCAGACCTTCTTCTGTTAGTCTATCCCCTGCTCCTTATCGTCATGGCCCTTCGCGGCGCCTCCCTCTCCCCCCGGGGAGAAAGGGCGGCTTCCTTTCTGTGCCTGGACCAGACCAGGCAGATCCGGGCCGCGGCCTGCCTCTGCGTCATCCTCCATCACATGACCCAGAGGATCACGGGCTATGGCTCTCTTCCCAGAGGGCCCATCACCTTTTTCAACTATGCCGGCTTTCTGTTTACCGGGATCTTCTTTTTCTTCTCCGGCTTCGGCCTCATGCAGAGGCTCCGGACCAGAAAAGACTATCTCAGGACCTTCCCCGCCAGGCGTTTTCCCTCTGTCCTGGTCCCCTTCTGGATCACCAACCTCCTGCTCCTTGCGGCCGGCCGGATCCTCTATGGATACAGGTCTTCCCCCGGCAGGACGTTCAGTGATCTTTTCGGCCTGACCCTGGTCAACAGCAACGGCTGGTTCATCATCGAGATCGTCCTCTTCTATTTCCTCTTCTGGATTCTCTTTTCCAGAATCCGGAACCGGGACGCCGCCCTGGTCCTCCTGTCCCTTCTGGTCCTTCTGACCATCGGGATCTCCTTCTTCCGGGGCCATGATCCCAACGGCATGGCCGTCCACTGGTTCCGGGGCGAATGGTGGTACAACTCCACCCTGGTCTTCATCGCGGGCCTGATCTTCGGGCGTTTCCGGGACAGGATCGAAGCCTTTGCCCTCCGGACCTGGCCGTTCCTCCTGGTCTCTCTGGTCCTTCTTTACGCTGTGACCTTCCGGGTCTCTGTCAGGCTCCTGAACCGCTATGGCTATTATCAGACGGACCGACCCTTCGGCATGGAGGGGGCTGCCCTGACCCTTCTGGCCCAGTCCCTGGCGGCGGTCTTCTTTGCCCTGCTGGTCGTGCTCCTATCCATGAAGATCACCCTGCGGAGCAGGACCCTGGTCCTGGTCAGCGGCGTCAGCCTGGAGCTCTTTCTTCTCCACGGTTCTTTCATCGACCTGGTCTTTTCCGGACTCCGGCTTCCTGCCATGGCCTTATTCGGCCTGGTCTTCCTCTCCTCCATCGCTGCCGCTGCTCTGACGGTCCCTCTCACGAGAAGAGCCTCCAGAGCCCTGACAGACCTCCTGTCCGGACCTGAAAGGGAATCTTCCGACGAAACTCTGACTCTGGAAAGACAGAACATGCCGGCAAAAAGAAAAGCCCGCAGGGAGGCCCTGAAAAAGGGCGTCCTGGTCACGGTCCTTGCCATTGTCCTGTTCCTTTTGGTATCCCGGGGCAGGCGCCTTCTGCTGGCAGGAAGGGAATGTCAGGAGGAGCTTTCCGCCATCCGGTCCGCCCGGGCCGGGGATGAGGTCCTCTTCGGCTGGTTTGAACAGGACGGGAACCCTCTGTGGGAGGAAAGGCTGACCTGGATCCTTCTGAAGAAGGAGGACGGCAGGGCCTGCCTGATCACCCGGGACGGGATCGCCGGCAGCTTCTACAATCGGAGGCATGAGGCGGTGACCTGGGAGGAATCGGACCTTTATGCCCTCCTGTCTACTGACCTGAACGAGGACATCTTCAGCTCCGCGGAAGCGGAATGCCTGGTCCCGGCAGACGAAGGCTTCCTGACCCTCTTAAGCGTCCGGGAGGCCGAAAGCCTCTTCCCGGACGATCAGAGCCGGGAGCTTGCCATCAGCGCTGCCGCCAGGCATGCCGGCACCAACATCAACGAGGCCAGCAAACACCACGGCTGGGATATGAAGGGCTACCGGTCCTCCTGGTGGTGGCTGAAGGGAGAGCCTGGCGTCCGGTCTGATACCGCTCCCATCGTCACGGTGGACGGGACCATAGAGACCGAAAGCAAGGAGGTCAACCGGCCGGGCGGCGCGGTCCGCCCCGTCATCTGGGTCCGGTACTGAACCTTGCCGGGACCAGGAAAGAATTTCACAGGGACAGGCGCAGCCTGCCTGACGACACGATAAGGGCCCTCCGGCCGGATCTGAAGTACATCCGGCCGGAGGGCCCTTGTTCATTTGCGGAGGATCCTCTGCCTTTCAGAGAATGATGCCTGTCTGAGGATTCAGCTTCTCATGCTTCGTCCGCCTCCACAAAGAGGCAGCATCTCTGGGTATATCTGTAATAGTGGATCAGGTCCCGGAGCCTGTCCGGGGTGGAGGACAGGTCTCCCGCCAGGCAGGACAGGCAAAGATAGGATGCGGCCTCCCTGTCGATCAGCTTCCGGTAGAGGGAGACCTCATCGCTCTCCAGAGGCTTTTCACACCGCTTGCATCTGCGTTCCATGGCATCCTCCTTCAGCGTACCGCTTCCAGACGGCAGCGGTAGAGGGCGGACCCGTGGGCAGGGAGCCTTCTGGAAAAGCTCTCCCTCTGAAGGCCCAGGTCCTCATGGGTCATACAGTCATGGAAGGAAAGGCCGAAGCCTGCCCCCAGAGGAAGGCCCAGGTCCCAGAAATGGAGCTCTGTCAGGGCCGGGGCGTCCCCGAAGTTGAAGAAGCCGATGGCCAGGTCGCCGCCTGCCAGCTGGCGGACCAGGATAAAGGCGTCGGGACTTCCGTAGGTGGACAGCTTGTGGCAGCCCCTGCCCTCGGGATCCTGGTTGACGGCGATCACGTCCCGGTTGGTCAGAAGGGTCCTGGTCGTTTCATTCATATCCGTCAGGCTGCAGCCGATGATCAGGGGGGACTGCATCATGGCCCAGAGGAGGAAGTGGGTCTGGTACTCCGTATCACTGCAGCCTCCGATGGAGGTCTCGGGGTTGAGGCCCTTGCCGTACATGCCCGCCACCAGGATGTCCATGTCGTTATAGCAGCCGGGGCCCGCAAAGGCCTGTTTGTCCAGCTGGCTCAGGGCGATCTGCTCAATGGACCGCCAGGAATCCTGGATATCGATGGTGGACCGGAAGGTATGGGCCCCGGTAGACCGGATCCAGGAATGGACCTCGTCCCGGCCCCACTGGCAGGCCGCCAGCAGGATGTCCCGGCCGGAGGCCCTAAGGGCCAGATTCATCCGCCTGTAGAGGGTCTCGGAGGCCAGGGTGGAGGGATGGAAGCAGTTGTCATACTTGAGATAGTCGATCCCCCAGTCCGCGAAGAGCCTGGCGTCCTGGAACTCATGCTCAAAGGACCCGGGATAACCCGCGCAGGTATGGACCCCGCAGCAGGAATAGATGCCCAGCTTGAGGCCCTTCCCATGGACATAGTCGGCCAGGTCCTTCATGCCGTGAGGGAACTTGACCGGGTCGGGCACCAGGTTCCCCTCCCCGTCCCTGGTCTTTTGGGACCAGCAGTCATCGATGATGACATATTCATAGCCTGCTTCCGCCAGGCCCTTTTCCACCATGGCGTCCGCCGTGGACCGGATCAGTTCATCGGAGATCTGGTCATAGAAGGTATTCCAGGAGTTCCACCCCATGGGCGGGGCTTTCAGGACAAAATCGGTTCTCATGCTCTCTTTCCTTCCTCTAGCTTGGATTGCTGGTATGTCCTCCGGCCGCCCGGTATTCAGACGGGGACACCCTGTAGGTCTTTTTGAAGGCCTTGGAAAAGGCCGCTGTATCGTCATAGCCCACCTGCTCCGCGATCTGCTGGATGGGCATGTCCGTCTCCAGCAGGAGCCGGCAGCTGTTCCGGAACCGGCACTGGATCAGGTACTCCTGAAGGGAGACTCCCGTATGCCTGCGGAAAAGGGTCGTGAAGTAGCACCGGGTAAAGCCGATATAAGCCACCACGTCCGATACGGTGATGGTGGCGTAGTTCATGTCCATGAAGCTGATGGCCCTCTGGATATAGACCTCGGTGCTGTATTCTTTTTTGACGGTCCTCCTCTGGAGCCTGACCTCGCTGGACTCCATGGCATGGGCCAGGAACTCCAGGAGGATCCCCCGGCGCCTCAGGTCATTGATGTGGTTCATCTCCGGCTTTTCATGCATCCGGTTGACGAACTCGAAAAAGTCTCTGGGGTCCGCGGTGGTATCCAGGACGTAGACGCCCTCCGTAAAGCCGATCTCCTCGGAGATCTTCAGGGCCTCTGTCCCGTTGTAGGTGACCCAGCAGTAGCGCCAGGGGTTTTCCAGGTCCGCCGTATACCGGACCTCCTCCCCGTCCTTTAGGAGGAACATCTGGCCGAAGTGGGGGTGGAAGACCTTTCCTCCCGCGTAGAGGGTGCCGGACCCCGACAGGATCACATGGAGGTGGTAGCAGTCCCTGACCTCGGGCCCGAAATCCACGCCCGGATCGCAGCGTTCCTTCCCGCAGGCGATCAGGCAGATATCTCCCTTCTGGTCGTGGTCATATTCCAGGCACCGGTAGTGCTTGTTCCGTTTGGCCGTATCGATCGCTTTCATGAGGTCCTCCATGCTGTTCTTTTGTCATACATATGGGATGCGCGGGCATAGATCCATCTTAACAGAAAACAGCCGCAGGGCCAAAGCATAAGCCCTGGCCCCGGCGGCCGGCGCATGGCGCCGTCTGTGTTCAAATGAAGTATGTCTTATTCGCTAGCCAGGACCTCGTTCATCATGTCGGCCATCTGCTTGCAGACATCAGCCATGGTGGAAGGATCCTGCCATGCTGCCACCAGACCGGTGGTGAAGTTGCCTTCCCAGGTGGTGGTGTAGCGGGACGCGGGATGCTGGATCAGGGTGCCGGTCTCTTCCACAGTCAGGAAGGGAGAAATGTCCATGCCGTCGAAGGCGCTGACGAAAGCGTCGGAGCAGCCCTTGTAGGCGGCCATGGTGACGCCCAGCTCTGCCTGCTTCTTCTGGCCCTCTTCGGAGCAGAAGGCGGAGATCAGGCTGTAGGCCTCATCGGGCATATCGGTGTTGGCGGCTGCTGCCCAGCCAAGGCCGTTGTAAAGGGAGACGCGCTCGCCTTCGTCGCACTGGCCGTTGCCGTTGCCGTCATGGTAGGGGATCTGCGCCCAGGCATAGTCCTCGTGGTTCTCAGCGGTGTAGAAGGTGTTGACCATCCAGGAGCCCTGGAGCATCATGCCGACGATGCCGGACATGAACATAAGGTCGGGATCTGTGTCAGCCATCATGCTCTGCTCGGGCATGGAGGGGAAGAGCCTGTCGGCCAGCCAGGTCATGGCTTCGATGGTCTTGGGATCGTCCATGCCGGAGGTCTTGTTGTCGTCGGAGATCAGCTTGCCGCCCCAGCCGTAGATCAGGTTGTACCAGCCGTCCTGGCCGTC